>VGTL01000070.1 GCA_016874675.1 Methanobacteriota archaeon
CAGGCGAAGGCGTTCAACATGCTGGATTTGGGACGCTATCTCCCCAAGGCATGAAGGGCCTATTTCTTTTCGGAATTTACTACGCGGGTTATGACGGTGATTCAGGGTGAGATTTGAAAGTTGGGTCGGAATGTTCCTTTTGGCCCCCCTGGCGGCCCTCCCGTTCGACGGGCATGCCTGGGAGCCCAAGCCGAAGATCGACCTGAGCCGGGTCCACGCCTCCTTCTGGGGCGACACCTCGTACGAGTACTCCGGCTGGGCCGTGTCCGACGACGGCGACCTGAACGGCGACGGCTACGACGACATAGTCATAGGCGCGCCCCTCAACAGCAGATCCCACAGCAACGCCGGGCAGATCTACCTCTTCTTCGGCCGGCCCACGGGCTTCAGGATGGACCTGGACTGCGCCAACGCCGACGCCTCCTTCGTGGGCGAGGAGACCGGTGACTGGGCCGGCTCGGCCCTGGACATAGCGGGCGACGTCAACGGCGACGGCTACGACGACCTCGTCATCGGCGCGCGCTACAACAGCGACGCGCACAGCTACAACAGCGGCCAGGTCTATCTCGTGCTCGGAAAATCCAGCGGCTGGACCTCGGGCGCGGACCTCTCGGCGGCCTCGGCCTCCTTCCTGGGCGAGGAGGCCTACGACGAGGCCGGCTACTCCGTCTCCGGGGCGGGGGACGTCAACAACGACGGGTACGACGATTTCGTGATCGGGGCGCGCTACAGTGACGATTTCACCACCAATGCCGGACAGGCCTACCTCATACTGGGCAAATCCTCCGGCTGGAGCATGAACACCGACCTTTCCTCGGCCAGCGCCTCGTTCCGGGGCGAGGGCATGTGGGACGAGGCCGGCTACTCCGTGTCGGGAGCCGGCGACGTCAACCGGGACGGCTACGACGACTTTCTCGTGGGGGCCCCCTGGAACGGAGAGGCCCACGGCATCGCCGGGCAGGTCTACCTCATCCTGGGCAGGGCCTCCGGGTGGGGCATGGACGTCAGCCTGGGCCTGTCGAGCGCGACCTTCTGGGGCGAGAACGGCGGTGACGCGGCTGGATATTCTGTCGGGGGGGTCGGCGACATCGACGCGGACGGCTACGACGACATCCTCATAGGGGCGCCCTACAACGACGACGCTCACGCCAGCGCCGGGCAGGCCTACCTCATCCTCGGGCGGCCGAGCCTGCCCGCCACCACCGACCTTTCGGCCGCCGACGGCTCATTCCTGGGCGAGGTGGCCAGCGATAACGCCGGCCAGAACGTCGCCGGCGCGGGGGATGTGAACGGCGACGGCTACGACGACTTCCTGATAGGGGCCCCGTTCAATGACGACGCCCACAGCAACGCCGGCCAGGTCTACCTGGTCCTCGGGAGCGCCACGGGCTGGGCGATGAACCGGGACCTCTCGACGGCGGAATGCTCGTTCCTGGGGGAGAACAGCGGCGACATGATAGGGTACGGGTACTACGGGCGCCAGCTCGGAGGCGGGGGCGACGTCAACGGAGATGGCCACGCCGATGTCCTGATAGGCTCCATGTGGAACTCCGAGGCGCACGCCAACGCCGGCCAGACCTGGCTCTTCATGCCTTTTGCGGCCCCGCCGGCCCCCAGGGGACTTGCGGCCACATTGGCCCCGACGATGAAGTACATCAACCTGACCTGGGACGCCGCGGCATCATGGAACGCCCCCATCACCGGCTATCGCGTGTACCGGTCGACCGACGGCACGCACTACACGGACGTGGCCTTCCGGGGCGCGTCCGACCGGACCTACTCGGACAGCAACCTGACCTACGGACGGACCTACCACTACATCGTGATCACGGTGGACGGGAACGGCGATGAATCCTTCGCCACCTCGTCCGTCTCGCTGGTGTGCGACCGGGACACCGACAGCGACGGCATCGGCGACCTGGCCGACTGGGACGACGACGGCGACGGGGTTGTGGACGGCTCCGACGCATTCCCGCTCAATAGCGCCGAGTGGCTGGACACCGACCTGGACGGGACGGGGAACAACGCCGACACCGACGACGACAACGACGGCGTCCCGGACGCCTCGGACGCCCGGCCCCTGGACCCGATAAACGGCCTGTGGGACGATGTGAGGTTCGTGAACGCCACCCTGCGCAGCGTCCAGACCACGGTCAACGGCGTCCAGGCGCTCCTTTCGGTCATGAACGCCAACCTGACCACGCTCTCGGGAAGCCTGGACGCGGTGAACGCCTCCCTGACGCGGACGCTCAGGGACCTCAACGCCACGCTGCGCACGGACATCTCCGGCGCCACCAGCACGCTCCGCGCCGACATCGACACCGTGTGGGACCTCCTCTCCCAGGTCTCCGACGACCTGGACGGAATGAACGCCAGCCTGTCGAAAGATCTTTCCGATGTCGAATCGAGGCTGGCGGCCGACATCGCCCTTCTCTCCGCCGCATTGGACGCCGTCAACGCCTCCCTGCAGGGGGAGCTGGCGGCGATGGACGCCGACATTGCCGCATTCAGGCAGATGATGAAGGAGAACCTGACGACGGTCTACGGCCGCCTGGACCGCCAGGACGCCAACCAGAGCCGGGACATGGCGCGCATCGAGGCGATACTGGACGGGATGAACGACACCTCGCTCGCCGGGATGAAGAACCTTCTCGACGAGCTCCGGACGCGCACCGACCTGCTGGACGCGAACCTCAGCTCCAAGGTCCTCGAGTTCCGGGACACGACGATGCAGCGCTTCCAGAACATCTCGACCAAGATGGCCACGATGGACAGCATGAACAGCCTGTCGACCGAGGTGAAGTATGTCCAGGGCCAGGCCAGGGACATCCGGAAGGAGCAGGAGAGCACCGGCAAGAAGGTTGGGGACCTGGCCCCGCCCGCCTGGGGCGCGATGGTGATAATAATCATCGTGCTCGTCCTGGCGATACTGCTGCTTCTGGGCTCGCGCAAGAAGGGCGAGGCCGCCCAGGTCGTCGAGATGGAGCCGCCGAGGCAGGCGCCTCCGACTCATCCACCGCCCCCTCCGCCAATGCCCCCGATGCGGCCGTTGCCGCCGCCCGAAGGCGGGAAATTCGAGCCGTGATGCAGGCGCGGGAAGAGGGGCAAGGCGCGAGGCGCGAGGCGCAAGGCGCAAGGCGCAAGGCTGAAGGCGCGAGGGACAAGGCGCAAGGAACAAGGGAGGAATCCCCCGATTCTCCCTTGATCCTTCCACCTTGCGCCTTGCGCCCTGCGCCTTCTCCCTTCCCTTGCGCCTTGCGCCCTGCGCCTTCTCCCTTCCCTTGCGCCTTGCGCCCTGCGCCTTCTCCCTTCCCTTGCGCCTTGCGCCCTGCGCCCTGCCCCTTTTTATCAGAATATATATAAGTCAGAATATAATAAAGAGAAGCGTCAAGCATGATATTCGGCGACCTCACCGACAAGGTGGAGAAGCAGGCCAAGGAACTCGCCGGCCCGGCGAAGGAAAGGAAGCTTCGCGCCCTCGCGGCCCTCCGGGAGGTCGCCGACGAGGACCCCAAGCCCCTCAAGATAGCCCTCCCGGCGCTCCTGGAGGCGCTGGGCGACGGCTCCGGCGACGTGCGCTCGGGCGCGGCGACGCTGCTCAACCACCTGGCCAAGACCCGCTCCTCCCTTCGCAAGGAGATCGTCCGGGGCGTTCTCTGCGCGCTCGGCGGCTACGGCGAGCACACGGGCGAGGCCCTGGACCTCCTGGGCCGCCACGCGTCGACGACGGGGGGGGAGTTCGAGCAACACCTGCCGGCTCTCGCGGGGCTCCTCGAGTCCGGCGACGCCAAGACCCGCGAGGCCGCCACCGAGCTGCTCGAGCGGCTCGGGGTTCCCGCCAGAAAGTACTGCGCCGGCCTCGCCGAGGCGACGGCCGTGGTCGAGGAGGCCGTCCGGTGTGGCGCCGACGGTGAGAAGGCCGGCTACATGCTGAAGGCCGCCCGGACCGCCATGAGCAAGGGCTTCTACACCGAGGTCGACAAGGACCTCGAGCTCGCCCGGGAGCTCGCCAACCACGGCCGCCGCCTCGTGCGCGTGTGGCGCGTGGACGCGCCCGACGTCAGGGCGGTGGACATCTCCGCCGGCGCGCGCTTCGTGGTGGCGGGCTGCGGCGACCGGAAGGTCCGGCTTGTGGACCGGTCGGGCACCGCCTCCTGGACGGCGGCGATTCCCGAGGGCGTCCGGGCCGTGGCCGTTTCCCCCGACGAGACGCTGGTGCTGGCCGCCGGGGGCGACGGGAACCTGCACTGCTTCAACCGCAGGGGCGACCGGCTCTGGACATTCCGGATGGGCGCCCCGGCCTCCTCGCTCGCGGTGACCGAGGGCAACGTCACGCTCGCCTGCGCCGCCGACAACAACATCTACGCGATCGGGCCCGGAGGGGCGATGGTCTCCAAGCACTGGACCGAGAAGCCGGGCTGGAGGCTCGGCGTCTCGGGCGAAGGCGACCACGCCGTGGTCAGCTTCCGGGACCACAACATCTACTGCTACGACCGCAACCTCTTCCTGCGCTGGAAGTCGATGGGGGGCATCTGGAACGACGTCTGCATCTCCCGCGACGGCGAGACCGTGGTCGGCGGGACGCAGGGGTGCGAGGTCGCCCAGTTCTCCAAGATAGGCATGGCCGCCTGGAAGGCCCGCTCCGACGAGCCGGTGACCGACGTGGCTGTTTCGGCCGGGGGGGAGTGCGTCTACTTTGCCGACCCGCACAACCTCTACTCATACAACCGGGCGGGCAGGCCGATGGTCAGGTACAGGACCACGGACCCGGTCCTGTCGCTCTCCTGCGACGCCTCGGGCGAGCACTTCGCGGTGGGACTGCACGACCGGTTCGTCCTGATGCGCAACCTGGAGAGGGTGCGCCAGCGGGCCTCCCAGTCGGGCGTCGTATTGGAGAACACACAGAGGCTCGGGGTGGACGTCTCGGGCCCCGCGGCGCTGCTCGAGCGGGCCACGGCCGCGTTCGAGGCGAACGACTACGAATCGGGCTCCAACGCCGCCTCCGAGGCCTGGCAGCTCCTCGAGACGGCCAAGAACCAGCGCGCCGAGGCCCTGGTGGCCTCCGTCCAGCAGGTGATCGCCGCCGCCAAGGCGGTCGGGGCCGACACGGCCAAGAGCGAGCTTCTGGTGAAGAACGCCGCCGAGAGCCTCCGCCGGGGGCACATGGACCGGGTGCTCCTGCTCCTGGGCCAATCCCGCGAGGAGGCCGAGATATCCCGCCGCGTGCGGGAGGAGATGCAGAAGGCCGAGGCGGAGCAGCGCGCCCAGAACCTGCGCAAGGCCATCCAGGAGGCCATCGACGGCACGGACGAGGCCGTGGAGTCCGGCATCGACCCCGGCCACCCCGAGGTGCTCCTGCAGAAGGCCATATCCGCCGCGGACTCGGGCGACCACGAGCGGGCGATGCTCCACCTGGGCCAGCTCCACGACCACGTCAAGGCCGAGAAGGAGAAGCTCCCCGGCAGGATACAGAAGGCGTTCTCCGAGGCCCTGGCGGTGCTGGCCAAGCCCGACTTCAAGGCCGAGGAGGCCGAGCGGGCCCGCATGCAGCTTTCGAGCGCCATCGTGTACTACGAGAAGGCGGGCGAGCTCGGGCGGCTCGCCGAGGCCTACGAGAGGCTCGGCTTCCTCGAGGAGAGGCGGGGCAAGATTCCCTACTCGAAGTTCCTCTACCAGAAGGCCGTCAACACCTATTTCAAGATCGGCGAGATCGACCAGGTGCTCATGCTCCTGGTGGAGCGGATGAAGCGGCTGGAGGCGATAACGGACAAGAAGGTCGGGGAGTTCACGATAGAGGAGCTGTTCCTCATCTACCGGGACGGCCGGCTCGTACACCACAACACGCGGCGGCTTCGGCCCGAGGTGGACAACCAGGTCCTGGGAGGCATGCTCATCGCGATACAGCACTTCGTGGGGGATTCGTTTCGGGGCAAGGACCGGGTCAAGGGGGAGATACTCAACGAGCTGCGCTACGGCAAGACCCGCATAATAATCGAGGGCGGCAGCTGGGTGCACCTGGCGCTGGTCATCTCCGGGCACGAGCCGGAGGAGATGCGCGAGCGTATGAGGAAGGTCATCTCCGACATCGAGGACAAGTACCGCTCCACGCTCGAGACCTGGGACGGGGACGCAAGCAAGCTCTGGGGCGCCAAGAAGATGGTCGAGCCCCTCATAACCTGGATGTAGACGGTGGTCGCGGTGCCCCTGGCGGTCCCATTCATCATCGGAGTGCTCTGCATCACCGGCATATGCTGGCACTTCCTTCGCCGGGAGCCCAGAAACTTCATCCTGGTCTACGTCTGGTCCGTGGCGCTGTTCGTTGCGGTGCTCGCGTTCGAGGTGGACGACCCCACGGACTGGAGGTGGGTGCTCGTCCGGGACGCAGCGGCGCTGGCGGGGGTCGTCCTGCTGGGCGCGGGCTGGTTGCTCTACTCGAGGAGGGAGGGCCACCTCCTGGCGGTCCTCGGCTGGCAGGGGCTGGGCATCTACTGGATGCTCGAGACCGGCAACTACCTGTACCTCCACCCGGAGGACCCGACCAACGTCATACTCTACACCCCGGCGCTGGCGCTTTTCTCGGTCTTCTGCATCCACGAGTGGAGGGCGTACAAGGGGGGCGAGGCCCGCCGGTCATTGAAGTTCATCGCCGGTATGACCTTCGTGGCCTCGGGGGTCTACTTCCTTTTCGCGAAGGTCCCCCTGTTCTCCGGCGGGCTCATCTGGCTCACCGCCCTGCAGACCTCGGCCCTGGTCAATCTCCTGGGCATGTCCACCTCGGTGGGCGGCATCGCCTTCGACCCCTCCACCGGGGAGTGGCTCGTCCCGGTGCTCGGCTCGGGGATATCCATCATCCTGGCCTGCACGGCCATCGAGGCCATCGTGATATTCCTGGGGGCGTTCGCCACAGTCGAGCCGCGGGAGAACCCCTGGCAGGCCTACAAGAAGCTCACGCCGCGCATGGAGCGCTACCAGAGGCTCTCCGGCCGCGAGAGGCGCCTGCGCGCCCTGGCCTGCACCATCCCGCCCATCTGGGTGCTCAACCTGGTCCGCAACGTGGCCATCATCTGGCTCGTCAACTACACCGACGTCTCCTTCGAGGTCGCCCACGGCTACCTCGGCAAGGGCTTCTCCTTCCTCGTCCTCCTGGCCCTGGCCATGATCGTCTTCGACCTCGTCCCCGAGATCTACGACGACCTCCTCGACCTCTACCGCATGGGCAGACCGCGCGGGGAAACGGGTCAAGGGTCACGGGTCAAGGGGCAAGGGGACGACGAAGGGGCGGGGGCCGCCGAAAACGGGAAGGGTGGAAAGGGCGGGAAGAAAGAAACCGGCAAGAAGGATGGAAAGCCTCGAAAGTAAGAGCCCACAGAAGAGGAAGAGGAATAGCCTCCCATCCATGCACCCTGCACCCTGCATCCCGCATCCTTCCCCCTGCACCCTGCCCGCTGCCCGCTGCTCGCTGCCCGCTGCCTACTGCCTTTATTAAACAGTAAAGCGTATTCCCATTCCGATGCTCGCCCGTGGGAGCATGCCGGTCATCGCGGTGCCCGTCGCAGCGCTCTTGCTCTGCCTGCCCCTGCTGGCCTGGTACCCGCTCTGGGCCCTGCCCCCGGTCTTGCTGATTGCGGCCCTTCTCGCCCTGACGGTCAACTTCTTCCGCGACCCAAAGCGGCGCATCGGCGCCGGCCTGGTCTCGCCGGCCGACGGCGTCCTTCGGCGCGCCGAGGTCACGGCCAGGGGGGCGTTCTTCTCGGTGTTCATGAACATCCACGACGTCCACGTGAACCGGGCGCCCTGGTCGGGCAGGGTGGTCGAGGTCGTGCGCATCCCGGGCGGGCACGCCGCCGCGTACAAGAAGGAGGCCTCCGCCAACGAGCGCGTGCGGATAACGATGGAGACCGCTCTGGGCCGGGTGATCGTCACCCAGGTGGTGGGGATGGTCGCCCGCAGGATCGTCCCCTACGTCAGGGCCGGCCGCAAGGTGCGCAAGGGGGACCGCATCGGGATGATCCGGTTCGGCTCGCGGGTCGACCTCTTCGTCCCGTCCGAGGGGCTGGTCCTCAAGGTCCGGAAGGGCGAGCGGGTGCTCGCGGGGACCACGACCCTCGCCGAGCTGGAAACGGGCGCAGCGGAGGATCCCGACGCGGAAGCGGACGCTGGGAAGGGCGGCGGGGATCAAGATGAGGAGGGGAAGGGCGGCGGGGATCAAGATGAGGAGGATACGGACGGCGGCGAGCCAGGCGACGGGGAGCCGGTCGCATCCGGAGGGGCGCTGGAGCGGAAGGCCGGCGCGGAGCGGCCGGGCGCGGGGCCCGAAAGGAACAAGCGCAAGGGGAAGGGGAGGGCCCGATGAGGATCACCCGTCTCATTTCGATCGCGGACATATTCACGCTGGTCAACGCCCTGCTGGGATTCACATCCATAGTGCTGGCGCTGGAGGGGGAGACGGTCCTCGCCATCTACGCCATCCTCGTCGGTATCCTCTGCGACGGGCTCGACGGGATGGTGGCGCGCCGGTTCAGCCGCAAGTGGTACCTGGGCGACTACCTGGACGTCATGGCCGACACCACATCCTTCTGCGTGGCCCCCTCGGTGGTGGTGTTCATGCTCGTGCGCGGCTGGGCCCAGGATGCTGCCGGCGACCCCGGGGTGCTCCTGCTCTACGCCGCCTGCGGCTCCTCCGTGGTCTGCGGCCTCCTGAGGCTTGCGCGCTTTTGCTACCTCGGGGGGGGCCACTCGGCCTCCTTCATCGGGCTGCCGTCGCCGGCGAGCGCGCTGGTGCTGGCGCTCCTGGCCCTCCAGCCGTTCACTAGCGCAACCGCCCTCCCGCCCTGGCTCATGCCCGCGGCCGCGGTGGTGCTCGCCGGGCTGATGGTGAGCTCCCTTCGCTACCCGAAGGTCCGGGGCGCCTACGCGTACGTTTCCGGGATCGCGATATTCCTGGTCATGATGGCCGAGAGGCTCGACGCCACCCGGGTCGTGGCGGAGTTCCTTTTGGACATGGCGCTGCTCCTGGCGGTCGCATACGTCGCGCTGGGACCGCTCGCGCCCAGGCTCAGGACGAGGGGGACGGGGCATGGACAGGGCTAGGAAGCACTTCAGGTGCACGGACGCGGAGAGGGCCGTCTTCGAGGCGGCGATAAAGCTCGCGATGGTCTTCCACCAGTTCGTCGGCGTCCCGGTCACGCGGACCAGCCGGCGCTCGCTCGAGAACGCCATAGAGGAGGCGGTGAAGATTCAGCCCTGGGTGGTCTCGGCGCGGGCCCGCATCGACCTCCGGGAGCCTTGTCGCAGGCGCGGCCTCTACGGCTACCGCACCCTCGACGGGCGCATGCTCCGGGTGCGGGTCGAGACCGAGTACGGGACCGCCAGGGCGCGCTGCGCGATGCAGTTCGTCAGGGACCTGGACTACCCGCTTATGTACATAGAGCGGGTGGGGCCGGCCGGGGCAAGGCGACGCCGGTCGGGGGGATGAAATGATTAATAGCAGGAGATGGATACACAATCGGGAATGCCGAACGGGGGCACGGGGATGAGGGCCGACCGGGGGAACGTCCCGCGCGAGATATGCGAGTTCTTCGGCAAGCCCGGCAGCCGCTCGCTCATAATAAAAGGCGGGGCCGGCTCGGGCAAGACCACCCTGGCGCTCCAGCTCATGGAGGAGGTCGCCCCTCCGGACAGGAGCTTCTACCTCTCCACCCGCGTGTCGGACGCCTCGCTCTACATACAGTTCCCGTGGCTCCGCGAGAAGGACATGCGCAGCCGGATAATCGACGCCAGCCGGGAGTTCCTGGCAAGCATCTACAAGCCCGAGGAGGAGGACGGCCCGGCCCGCAAGGAGAAGCAATCGAGGGTCCGGGGGGCCCGGGACTTCCTCCGCTCCATCCAGAAGGAGCCCGCCCCGCCGACGGTGGACCGCACCTGCCTCTCCAAGATCTCCGAGACCGCCAACATCCCCGAGATCACCCGGCTCTACGACCGGGTGGAGTCGAAGCTCCCGGCGAGCTCCTTCTTCGTGATAGACAGCGTGGAGGGGATAGCCGGCCGCTACAGGCTCGAGCCCGAGGGGCTCGTCCACGCCCTGCAGAAGGACCTCGTGGAGCGCAGCGGGGCGCACATGGTGGTCATACTCGAGAAGGGCGGCGACACGTCGGTCGACTACCTGGTGGACGGGGTGGTGCTGCTCGACAAGCGGGACATCGAGGGACGGCGCGTCCGCGAGGTCCGGCTGGACAAGCTGCGCGCCACCGAGATCCGCCGCCAGGCCTACCTCGTCACGCTCCGGGACGGGCGGTTCAGGGCGTTCGAGCCCTACCGTCCGGGCGGGGCGGCGCAGAAGTGGGCGGGCGTACCCGACACCACCACGCACTACAGCTCCGGGACGCGCGACCTCGACGAGCTTTTGGGCGGCGGGTTCCGCAAGGGCTCCTACAATGTCATCGAGGTCGCGGAGAACGTGACCACCGAGGAGTACTACTCGCTGGTCCGCCCGGTGCTTCTCAATTTCGTCGGACAGGGCCGGGGGGTCATCGTGGTGCTCCCGGGCGGAGACCAGGCGGAGACGCTCCGCGACGACCTGACGCGGTTCATCGAGCGGGGGGTCTTCGACCGCTACGTGCAGGTAGCGGACTACTTCATCCAGGAGACCAAGAAGCCCTACGTCATGGCCCTGGGCACGCGCAACAAGGAGGAGGCGCTGCGCAACTGGCGCACCGTCCTGCAGAACCTGCGGGGCAGCGAGAACCGCCCCATCATGGACTTTGCCGGGTTCGACACGCTGGAGTACCTCCGGGGCAACGACATCGCCATCCGCGACCTCTTCAACACCGTCGGCCGCATAAAGATCTCGGCCGACGTGGGCGTCGGCATCATCAAGCCCGGCCTCAAGCTGACCCAGGAGATAATGAACATGGCCGACACCTACCTCAAGATCGTCGACCTCCACAACACCTGCTGCATCTTCGGCGTCAACCCGCACACCATCGTCTACGCGATCACCCCGGACCCGGAGAAGGGAATGCCGCACGTGCGGCTCAATCCGGTTGTTTAAAGGGGCAAGGCGCAAGGCGCAAGGCGCAAGGCTTAAGGAACAAGGAGCAAGGGGCAGGGGCAACGCAGAGTCCATTCCATCCCCCCTTGCGCCCTGCGCCCTGCGCCTCCGCCCCTTGCGCCTTGCGCCCTGCGCCTTGCGCCTTCCACCAAAAATAACAAGCACTATTCTTCTTCCTCGCCCGTGTAACGGGATTCCTCGTACTCGAGGGTGCACTCGGTGCCGTTCCAGAACGCGCAGTTGTCGCAGCAGTCGACCCGGTCCTCGCAGGTCTCGTGGCACTCGCAGTTCTTGCAACAGGGCATGGTTCCAATCCCGTGATGCGCATTCAGGCTTTAATGTTTGTGTCTCGGGGATTGATGGAAAAAAGGGGTAAGGCGCAGGGCGCATGGCGCAAGGGAAGGCGCAAGGCGCATGGCACAAGGCGCGAGGGGAAGGGGCATTGACAGGGACTGGACTGAAGCAAGAGGGCAGGTGGAGAATTTCCCCCTTGCCCCTTGCGCCTTTCAAAGGCCGCTCAGAGCAGCCCCATGTCCATTATCTCGGCGCTCTGCACGTGGGGAATCTTCTCGAAGGACTGCTGGACGGCGTCCGGGCCGCCGGCGCCGTCCTTCATCTGCACGACGACATTGATCGCCTTCAGGCCGAAGGCGATGTCCTTGGTCTCCAGGCCCCGGAGGCGCACGCCCTCGGGGATGCGCTTCTTCACCTCCTCGCGGATGGCCTCTATATCGGTGCCGACGTCCTCCGGCATGACCCTTATCAGGACTATGACGTCTCCCATGTCACACACGCAGCCTACGGACCGACAAAACCGCACTTGGCGCACGAGAACGTCACGCTCTGGTCCCGGCACTGCTTGCAGCGACCGATGACCGTTTCCGCGCACTGGGGGCACGCAAAGGTGGTGCTGCCCCGGTCCACGAGGCGGACCCCGCAGGACGAGCAACTTTCGGCTTTGGCCACTATCGTCGACCTCGGCCACCCATGCGGCTTCTCCAATATAAGATTTGCCTTCATTCATAAATTATAAATAACATAGAAACGATTACTTTTGATTTGTATGTCCGAAAGAGCGCGAGCCCAACCTCGCATTATGATGAGTCTTGTAGTAATGGCTTCGATGGTCCTTTCGTCGATTCCGGCATTGACCGCCGAGGTGCCGGAGGGAGGGACCGTGGGGCGCTCCGTCACGGACGACGCCAACGACCTCATCATCCCGGATGGAGACGTCTACGAGCTCAGCGGGTGCCATACATACAAGCGGAGCGTCCAGATAATGGGCATCCTGAAGGTCAAGCCCTGGGACGACAAAGGCGAAACGAGCGGAATGCTCCTGTTGAGGGCCCCCAACATCACGATTGGAGGGAATGGAGGGGTGTATGGCAATGGCCGGGGGTACGGCGGGGGCGGGGGCGGCCTCAACTACTACTCCTCCGGGACCGGTGGATATGGCGGGATTGACGGGTTCGGTGGCAACGGGGGCAACGGCTACAGCTACTACTACGGTGGCGGTGGCGGTGGCGGCAGCAACGGTGGCCGGGGCGGGATCGGCTATTCGACGCCCAACGGTGGCGACGGGACGGAGGCCGGGGGCGGGACCGGCGCGTCGGCCTCCAGCTACGCCGGGGGCCGGGGAGGCACCGGTTTCGGTTCAGGCGGAGGGGGGGGCGGGGCGTACTACGGCGGCGGTGGAGGCGGTGGGGGCGGTGGCACCGGCGGCAAGGACGCCAGCTGGTACAACGGGGGCGATGGAGCGGGCCCGTACGGCGGAAAGGGCCCCAACGGCGTCTCCTGGACCACCCCCGGGCAGAACGAGTACGGACGCAACGGCGGGTACCGCGAGGCCAAGGCCAACGGCGACGGCTCCACCAACATCACCGTATGGCGCGGGAGCGGCGGCTCCGGCGGCGCCTCCGTGGACTACTACTACGCGGGCGGGGGGGGCGGCGGCGGCGCCGGCGGCGCGGCCATCACCCTCTACGCGGACTACGACCTCAGGCTCAGCGGCATAGTCACCGCGGCCGGCGGTGCGGGCGGCCAGGGAGGAATGAACTACTACGGGGGGCCGGGAGGAAGGGGCGGCGGCGGCGCAGGCGGCGGGATAGCCCTGTTCGCCCTGAAGCTGATAATATCCGGAACGGTGGACGCCTCCGGCCGGGACGGCGAACAGCCCAGCGAGGTCAACGGCGGAACGGTCAAGCTGCTCTACGGCGAAACGCTCCAGAACAACGGGAACGTCCTGAGCGGCCGCACCTACTCGAACGCCCGGCCCAAGATGAAGGGACTGGACACCCCGCTCAACAACGACCAGGTGGTCCGCAAGCCCACGTTCAAGTGGTTCAAGGCCACCGACATCGAAGGGGATCCCATCACCTACGAAATCGAGCTCGCCTCCAACCCGGGATTCAATCCGGTCTCGCGCCGCAAGACGGACATCGTCAACACGAGCTACAGCTTCGAGAGCCCGCTCTCGGGAACCCTGTACTGGCGCGTCCGGGGGGTCGACCACATAGGAGGGGGAGGCTGGTCCGAGACGCGCAAGATGATCGTCGACGACAAACCCCCCACCTCGCGCATTGACCCCCTGCCCGATTACGTTACCAGCCAGACCTTCCTTGTGAGCTGGAACGGCAAGGACGTCGATCCGGGCTCGGGCATCGCCGGCTACAACATCCTGGTCTCCGACAACGGCGGCCCGATATACACCTGGCTAAAGGCCTACGAGGGCACATCGGCCCACTTCGAGGGCGAGGAGGGCCACGCCTACCGCTTCGTATCGCAGGCCGTTGACGCCGCCGAGAATGTCGAATCCATCCAGCCGGACTCCTGGGTTGCCACGACCGTCGATTCGGTGGCCCCGCTGGGCTCGATAACGGTGATGCCGCAATGGCAGTCCAAGGGCAAGTTCACCGTGAGCTGGTCGGCCCGGGACACCACCTCCGGGATCGCCGACTACACGGTCTATGTCTCGGTCAACGGCGGCGATTTCGCGGTCTGGCTCGACAACACAACCGAGGTGTCCGCCCAGTACCCGGGCACCGAGGGGAACAAGTACACCTTCTTCGTGCTCGCCAGGGACGTCGCCGGGAACATCCAGGACCCCCCCGGGCCGGAGAAGATGATTACCACGCGGATAGACGGCACGATGCCGGCGACCACTTTCATTTCGGAGCCGGCGCCGTACGGTCAGGCCCCGACCTATATCCGGCAGACGGCCTTCATCAGCCTGGTCGGGACGGACAACTTCGCCGGCGTGAACGCGACCTATTACATTATCGACACCCGAAGCCGGGTGCAGTACGTCAAGCCGTTCCGGGAGATGCAGGTCGGCTCCCACAACATCACCTACTGGAGCGTCGACGAGGCCGGGAACGAGGAGGCCCGCAAGGTGACCTGGTTCTGGGTGGACTCCGAAACCCCCACGACCACCCTGCTCCTCGTCGGGCCCAACTGGACCACCGAGACGCGCGTGTACATATCCGCCCAGACCCTCGTCGGGTTCACGGCAGTGGACAAGGCCTCCGGCGTCAACCGCACCGTGTACAACGTCGACGAGGGGGGCGATGTCGTGTACTCGGGCCCGTTCAAGCTCCCCAAGTCCGGCCTGCACAACATCAGGTTCTACAGCGTCGACAACGTCGGCCTGCAGGACCCCGACAAGAACGCCAGCGTGATCCTCGACATCTGGAACCCCAGCTCCGTGGCGCTGGTCGAGTCTCGGGTCTCCAGCAAGGACATAGTGGTCGAGCTGCGCGGCAGCGACCTCGAGTCCGGGCTGGCCGGGGTGTACTACCGCGTCGTCAAGAAGGGGGAGCCCGGGATGAACTTCGTAAAGGGCACGCTGGTCACGATCCAGGCGGCGGCGGACCACAGCCTGGACGGCCCGTACACGCTCGAGTACTACGCCGTGGACAATGTCGGCAACAGGGAGGAGGTGCGCAAGCTGGAGCTCACCATCGACACCGTGGGCACCGTTCAGGTGGACATCACGGGAAGCCCCACCGTCGAGGACCCGGTCTTCCACGTCTCGGGGAGGGTGGAGCCCGGCTCCAACGTCACCGTCAACGGACTGAACGTGATCGTCCGCAAGGACGGCTCGTACGACTACACACTCGAGCTCAAGGACGGGCGCAACAAGATAGTCGTGACGGCCACTGACCCGGCGGGCAACGAGGCCACCGTGACCAAATACGTGACATACAGCAAACCTCAGGCCATGGGTTCCTTCCTCGTGCCCATCGCGGCCGTCATCATAATCATAGTGGTGGTGGCAGTGCTGGCAGCGGTCTTCATGAGGAAGAGGCCCCGCCCGGCGGCCTCGCCGCCGGGGGCCGCGCCGCCCCAGCCGGCCCCGCCGGTGCCCCCCGCTGCCCCGCCGCCCCGGCCGGCCCCGCCCCCCGTTCAGCCACCCCAGTGAGACCGGCACGCCCGGTAAGACCGGTTGCGTCCGGGAAAGGGCGCAGGGCGCAGGGCGCACGGCTCAGGGGAAGGGACGAGGCGCAAGGCGCAAGGGAAGGGACGAGGGGGACCCCCGATGTCCCCCCTGTTCCCTGTGCCTTCTCCCTTGCGCCTTCAGCCTCGTGCCATGCGCCCTGCGCCTTGCGCCTTTACTAGGAAGGAGAAATACTTCAACGCGCCTTGCTAATAGCATTTAAATCTAATCCCTGCCAAAATAAATTATATATATTAAATATCTCATTAGCCACCTTCGCATGTCCGAAGTAACGCGTAAGAGCACACGCTTTCTGACAATAGTAACGATGACCGT
The DNA here is from genome assembly GCA_016874675.1 of Methanobacteriota archaeon. GTDB lineage: Archaea > Thermoplasmatota > DTKX01 > VGTL01 > VGTL01 > VGTL01. Next base: position 15,822 of record VGTL01000070.1, read on the forward strand.
GATGGTCCTGGCCGCAATCCCGGTCGGACTGGTCGGCCTTGCCTCCAGCGATGAGGGGGGAGCCGCCCCCAGGGTGGTCACCGACGACTCGGAGAAACTCATCGTCCCCGAGGGCGAGTCCTACGAGCTCTTCGGGTGCCACACCTATACCGACAGCATCCAGATATCCGGCACGCTGAAGGTCAAGCCGTTCACCGGTAGCGGCGACAACTCCGGGATGATAGTGCTCTCGGCCCCCACCATCACCGTGGGCGCCAACGGTGTCATCACCGGCGACGGCCGCGGGTTCGGCGGCGGCGGCGGCGGGACATCGTGGTACACATCCGGCTACGCCGGCGGGTCCGGCGGGAGCGGGGGCACCGGCGGAAGAGGCGCCGATGCGATCAGCGGCTATGCCGCGGGCGGCGGTGGCGGCGGCAGCAATGCAAGCACCGGCGGCCGGAGCCCCAGCGGCTACGGCGACGGGTCCGCCGGCACCGAGCTCAAGGGCGGCGACGGGGGCACCTGGAGTTCCTACTACGGCGGGACCGGCGGCAAGATGTTCGGCGGCGGCGGTGGCGGCGGGCACGCGGCCTCGGCCTACGGCGGCGGCGGGGGCGGCGGCGGGGGCTCCGGAGGAAAGAACGCGGCCGACCAGAACGGCGGGGCCGGCGGCGGGGCTTTCGGCGGGGCCGGCGGCGTCGTCCAGCAGTACTACTGGGCCTCGTCCATGGACGGGAAGAACGGCGGCTACGGCGCTCCCGACGAGAACGGCGACGGGACCACGGACCTGAGCGTCTGGAAGGGGAGCGGCGGAGGCGGCGGCGGTGCGGCCAACTACTACACCGGCGGCGGAGGCGGCGGCGGTGCGGGAGGGGCGGCGATAACCCTCCGGGCCGACAACACGCTGACCGTCACAGGGACCGTCACCTCGCGCGGGGCGCCCGGCGGGGGCGGGGGCCGGTACTCGACCGACCCCTCGTACTGGGGCGGCCGGGGCGGCGGCGGCGCCGGCGGGGGCATCGCGCTGGTGGCGACCAGGCTCGTCGTGACCGGAGTTGTCGACAACCGCGGGTCGATAAAGGATGCGCTCGACGCGGCCAACGGCGGCACGGTCAAGCTGTCCTACAGCCAGAAGGACCTCGCCCAGGCCCAGTTCCTGACCGGCCGC
>VGTL01000071.1 GCA_016874675.1 Methanobacteriota archaeon
GACGATAAATATACTTCGCTCGAGCAGAACATTTCCGGAATCCTCGATATCCTTGATGTTGTCAATGCGCCAGGGGCCCCCGCCTAAAAGTTCGACATTCTGTCGAGGTTCGAAGGATTTACACTATTCCCTAGCTTACAACCCCGTATTAGAAATACGAGGCATCTACTCTCCGCATCAATTCCCTTACTAGCTAGTACGCCCCCGATGCCATCCAACCTCCAATCATCAATCCCCCTGAGCCCTATTAAACCTATCCTTCGCCCCGCCGGCAGCCGGCCCCAATTCCGCGCAAACCATCCCCCCGGAGCCTTTGCCCCCGGAGCCAGGCTGCCCCGGTACCGGCATCCGGGGCCGCTAGCCCCGCCCTTCTGCGGCTCCGGTCCCCCCGTCGGCAATGAGGGGCATCACCTGCCGCGCCCAGATTCAGCCCCGCCGCAGGCTCTCGATTCTTTCCCCGGTTGTCAGGCCCTCCTGCGACTCGATGTATTTTTCGACCACCTCCGCCCCGTGCCCCACCGACCCGTGGAAGCTCCCCGGCGACCACAGCCCGTCCTTGCACCACGTCTTCAGCTCGGGGAACCTCTCCCGCAAGAGCCTCGAGCTCCTCCCCTTGATCTTCTTGGCTATCTCGCTCACCGAGTACCTCGGCGGGTACCTGTAAAAGATATGCACGTGCTCCGCCCCGATGGCCATCCTTGTCACCTCAAGACCCATCTCCCCGCATATCTTTAAAATCGCATTCCGGGCGTACTCGCGTATCCCCGGCCTCAATACCGCTCCCCGGTACTTCGGGCAGAACACGGGATGGTCCGCGAGCATCGATGTCGAGTGCCTGTCACGCCTGAGCTTCAATTCCCGTCCCCTCCGTTCCAACCGTCCGGCCGGCGAGCTGGCATATCCCGGCGACCGGGATCTTCCCCTCCAGCACGTCCAGGACCTTCTCGATGGACACCACCATGTTCACCCATTCCCTCCCGTCCTTTGTAACGAACCTGTCCGCCAGCAAAAACGCTTCCAAGTTGATGTCGAGCTTCAGCGCGCGCCCGCGTCTGCTGCGCCGCAGATATCCGATGTGATTGACGACCTTCATGAGCCTCACATCATTTGAAGACCCGTAACCTGTATTTGAACCGTGCGGGGGGGTGGATGAAACTGCAACCGCAAGCCCATGAAAAAGCCTAATACCCTCGAGGCATAATATCCACGCTGGAAGGTGAACGCACCGTGCGTGGCGAAGGGCCCGCAAGCCGATTCGGCCAGGGCTGCCCCGGCAACGACCCCGGAGGAGTCATGACGCCGCCCCCCGAAGCCATGTCGCGGGCGCGTCCCCTGGCTGTCGCCCAGGCATGCCATCACCAGCCCAACGCACGGGTAGGAACAAGCCCCCCCTGACCGGAGCCACCGAAATGCCCTGCGTCGTCTGCCACAAGCCCGTCCCGCCCCGCTGCCTGTACTGCCCTCGCCACCGCCGCTTCGGCCTCCTGGCCTCCGACGACCAGTCCATTTTGGAAATCAGGTTCGCGATGATCGCCGGCTGGGTCCCGGCGCTCGACGGCTTCGTCTGCGAATACTGCGGCCGTCTCCTGGACGAGACCGACCCGGGACGCGACGACTACGCCGGCTTCGACCACATCGTCCCCGGCGAGAGGCGCCTCGCGACTTGCTGCCGCCGGTGCAACTCGATGAAGAACGCCCTCACCGGCATCGAGTTCCGGACCGTCGTCCCCGCCCTGGCCGACCTCTGGCTGGAGGGCGTCCCTTTCAAGAAGGACATCGTACAGTTCGAGCGCTGGGACTGGAGGCGGCTCGCGCCGGCCGCGCCGGCGCCCCCTCGCGGGGTCGCCCCGTTCGAAGCGCAATTGAAAAAGTACGCCGACTGCCTGGTCTGCCACGGCATTCTCTACCCCAGGTCGCGCTACTGCGCCCGCTGCCGGAGGTTCATAACCTCCCAGCGCGAGAACGCCGCCCGCTGCAAGGCGATGGTCGTCTCCTGGGACCCGGTCGCGAAGGGCTTCCGCTGCCTGTATACCGGCGTCCTCTTGGACCTCCACAACCCGAAAAGCCCCTGGTACCTGACGTTCGACCACCTCGTCCCCGGGAGGGCCCCGTTGGCGGTCTGCGCCGCATGGGTCAACCGCATGAAGGGGTCGATGGCCGAGCCCGCCTTCCGCGCCCTGATACCGAACCTCGCCCGGCACATGCGCACGGGTGCCCCCCTCGCCCCCGTTAGAATCCGCCACCCCCCTATTTAAGCGGCCCCCCCTATCCCATCCAAGGTCCCCCCCATCCCATTTAAATTCCACTATTATATCAAAAATTGCTTATATGTGTATATATCATATAACACCCGACGAACCCAAGGGAGCGTCTTCGCATGAGAGGCAGTACCACTCGTAGGGCCGTCCTTTTCGCTGCAATGCTGCTACTGGGCAGCGTGGTCATCCTCACCCCGCCGGCCGCGGCCGCCGGCTGGACCAAGACCGACATGGGCATGCCCTACAGCCCTCTGGGCAGCTACGGCATGATGGGCATCGCCGTCGGCAACGGGGACGGCGTCAACGGGACCGACATATTCACCATCTGCGGCGACAACGCCCGCATCTACATGTACCGCTACGAGGCCGGCAAGTGGGTGACCACCGATGTGGTCCAGCTCATACGGGGCAGCTCGGTCTACGCCAACGCGATACTGATAGGCGACGGCGACGACGACGGAAACGACGAGGTGTACGCCACCGCCACGAACTACTCGTCGTTCCCCTACCAGGGCCGCCTGTTCCAGGTCCAAAACGGCACCAACGGCTGGAAGAGGACCGACTGCGGCGCCACGGGCTACTGGTGCTACGACCTTGCCTCCGGCGACGGCAACCGTGACAGCTCCAAGGAGGTCTACTCGGCCGACTACGACGGCCACATCTACGAGTACTCGAAGGGCCAGACCTGGAACTCCCAAGACATCGGCAGCTCTCCCGGGTTCGTGTACGGCGGCTACACCTACTCCACCCGGATGAACGGTGTGGCGGTGGGCGACGGCGACAACGACGGGAAGCTCGAGGTCTACGGCGCCTCCTCGGACAACCACATCTACATGTTCACCTACTCGGGCTCGGCCTGGTCCCGGACGGACATGGGGACGGGCGAGACGCCCCAGTACTGGTACTACGGGATGCAGAAGCTCGTCGTGGGCGACGGCGACAACGACGGCAAGAACGAGGTGTACGGCGCCTCCTACTTCAACGGGACGATCTGGCGCTACAAGTGGGACACCTCCACCTCCAAGTGGGGCATAACGAAGCTGGCATCGCTGGGCACCGGGATCACGGCCAACGACATCTGCATCGGGGACGGGAACTCCGACGGGAAAAACGAGATATACGTCGGGACGAGCAACCGGCAGGTATACGAGGTCCGGCTCAACTCGGGCAACTGGGAGTACTCCGCCGTGGGCTCCGGCAACGGCGCGATAACCGGCGTCGGGACGGGCACCGTGACCGAGGACACGAGCGTCCTGGAGGTGTTCGCCTCCTCCGGCGACGGCCACGCCTACGAGTTCTACAACGACGCGGTGCCCCCGGCCAACCCGTACGTGTGGAGCGACACGCACCCCGACCAGGGCACCTGGTACGCCAAGAGCAAGGTCCACGTGATGTGGAAGGACGTGGGCTACGACCGCAGCGGCATAGACGGCTACTCGGTCGATTGGGACAAATCCTCCGAGACGGTCCCCGACGAGGCCAAGGACTTCGAGCAGAGCGTCCACGAGGACACCCGGAACCTCGAGGACGGCCTCTGGTACTTCCACATCCGCGCCCGCGACAACTCCCTCAACTGGAACAAGACCGCCACGCACTTCGGCCCGATACGCATCGACACCAGACCCCCCGACGGCCTGCAGATAACGGTGAACGGCGGCGCCGAGTACACCAACGACAAGCTGGTGACGCTCTCCCTGACGGCCTCGGACGCCGGCTCGGGCGTGGCGTCCATCTCGTTCAGCAACGACGGCTCCACCTGGAGCGAGTGGGAGTCGTTTTCGGCCACGCGCGGCGGCTGGGACCTCACGGACCCCCGCTTCGGCGCAAACGGCTCGGACGGGCCCAAGACCGTGCACGCCAGGATAAGGGACCTCGTGGGCAACGAGATCCCAGCCGACAGGCGCGCAAGCGACGGCATCTTCCTGGACCGGGTGGCGCCCCAGGGGCTCGCCATCGTCGTCAACGGCGACGCCACCTACACCGCCTCCGCACAGGTGTCGCTCTCGCTCAAGGGCTACGACCCCGATCCCGCCTCGGGGCTGTCCCAGATGTCGTTCAGCAACGACGCCGCCACCTGGGGCGACTGGACCCCCTGGAGCGAGTCGGCCTCCTGGTCCCTGGTCGCCGGCGCCGGGGGCACCGATTCCGACGGCACCAAGATAGTGTATTTCCAGCTGCGCGACCGGGCCGGCAACGTCGGGGGCCCGGCCAAGGACTCGATATTCCTGGACCGCCGGGAGCCCGGGAGCCTGTCCATCCTGATCAACGACGGGGAGGATTACACCAACAACGCCCTCGTGACGCTCAGGATGGACGCCGTGGACCCGGACCCCGGCTCGCAGCTTGGGGACATGACGCTCGCCAACGCCGAGTCCTCCCTGGGCGACTGGGAGCCCTTCTCCAAGTCCAAGGGCGGCTGGAGCCTCGTCTCCGGGATGGGCGGCACGGACACCGACGGCGACAAGCTCGTGTACCTCAAGGTCCGCGACAACGCCGGCAACATCGGGGGCCCGGTCAGGGACTCGATATTCCTCGACCGCGTGAAGCCCTCGGCGCTGGGGATAATGATAAACGGGGGCGCCAAGTACGCCACGAGCCGGGACGTGATGCTGTCGCTTCGGGCCGTAGACGCCGACCCGTCTTCGGGGATAAGCCGCATGCAGTTCAGCAACGACGGCATCGTGTGGACGGACTGGGAGCCCTACACCCCCGACCGGACCTACACCCTCCCGGCGCCCGACGGCGAAAAGACCGTCCACTTCCGGGTGCGCGACCGCGCCGGCAACATCGCCGACGCCGTCTCCGCCTCCATAATCCTTGACACCGCCGGGCCGGTGATAGCCAACGTGCGCGTCTCGGCGCTCACCGACACGACCGCCCTCATAACCTGGACCACGGACGAGGATTCCGACTCGCTTGTCGAGTTCGGACTGAGCGCGAACTACGGCTCCTCCGTCCCCGTGAATGACTTCGTCACCTCTCACTCGGTGTGGCTCAAGGGCCTGGCCCCGACCACCACCTACCATTTCCGGGTCCAGTCGCGCGATCTTGCGGGCAACCCGCCCACCGTCACGGGCGATTACATCTTCATCACCACGGCCACGCCGGACACCACCCCGCCCTCCATAAGCAACCTGGCGGTCTCCGGGATAGCCGACACGCTGGCCGTGGTCACCTGGACCACCAACGAGCCCGCCGACAGCGTCGTGCAATACGGCACGGACTCTTCCTACGGCCTGAAGGTCTCCGACCTCAAGAACTTCGTGCTCAAGCACAGCCTGACGCTGACCAACCTGCAGCAGTCCACCACCTACCGGCTGCGCGCCTACTCCATCGACCCCAGCGGCAACGGTCCGGCGCAGAGCGAGGAGATATCCTTCACGACGCTCGCCACCCCCGACACCCGGGCGCCGGTCATATCCAACGTCAGGGTCTTCGGCATCACCGACCGGGTGGCCGTGGTGACCTGGGAGACCGACGAGCCGGCCGACGGGGCCGTCGAGTTCGGCACCGACGCGTCCTACGGCTCGAAGGCCGCCCACGTCGGCATGGGGGCGCTCCACGAGGTCACGTTGCTCAACCTGGTGCCTCGGACGACCTACCACTTCCGCGTGCTCTCGGGCGACGCCAGCGGCAACGGGCCGGGCGCTAGCGAGGACTTCTCGTTCACGACGCTCGCCGAGCCCGACACGACAGCCCCCAGGATATCGAACCCCCGGGTGGTCGCCGTGACGCGGACCGGCGCCACGGTGCTCTGGGAGACCGACGAGATAGCCGACGGGTTCGTGGAGTACGGGACGACCACCGCCTATGGCCTGTCCTCCTCCGCCTCGGAGTACTCGCTCAGCCACAGCCTGCCCCTCAACGGCCTTTCGCCCGACACGCTCTACCACCTGCGCGTGCGCTCTGCGGACCCCAGCGGCAACCTGGGGATCGGCCCCGACGTCACCTTCCGCACGCTCAAGACCCCCGCCGGGCAGGACCTCGTCCCGCCGGTGATATCGGCCCTGCAGGTCACCGGCGTCACGAACAGGCTTGCGATTGTCATCTGGACGACCGACGAGCCGGCCAACGCCGAGGTCGAGTACGGGACGACCACCGCCTTTGGCCTGCGCGCGAGCGACCCGGCATACACCTACTACCACAGCATCACCATCGACAACCTCCAGCCCTCGACGGATTACGTGCTGAGGGTCCGCTCGTTCGACATCCCGGGCAACGGCCCGACCGTCAGCGCCGAGGTCCGCTTCACCACGAAGGCGACCCCCGACACCACCGCGCCCCGGATAACCGCCGTCACCTTCTCCAACCTGACCAACACGAGCGTTCTTGTGACCTGGACCACGGACGAGCCCTCCGACAGCCTGGTCGAATACGGCACGAGCGTGTTCTACGACCGGAACCAGACCTCGAGGCTCTTCGTGCTCGAGCACGCCATCCTCGTCACCGGCCTGGAGCCGGGCACCACCTACCACTTCCGGGTCCGGTCGACCGACCCCAGCGGGAACACCGCCGACCCGAGCGCCGACCAGAGCTTCACGACGCTCAGGAAGTACACCCCGCCGGGCGGCGCGAAGCCGGCCCCGACGGGCGGCGAGTTCCCGTGGCTCTGGGCGGCCATTGCCGTCATAATCGTGGCGCTCGCCGTCGGGCTGTACGCGGCGAGCCGCTCCGGGCCGAGGAAGCTCCCCCCGAAGGCGCTGGACGAGCCGCGGCCCGAGCCGCGCCCGGAGGCGCCGCCGGTCGAGGCACGGTCCGCCGCGCTCGAGTCGATATCGGAGATCCCGGTGGCCGAGGCCGAAGTGGTCGAGACGCTCGACATGGACGAGGGCCCGGAGCCAGCCGGCGTGCGGCCGGCGGCCTTCGCCCCGGCCCCCCGGCCCGCCCCCGAGCCCCTGCGCCACATCCGCTGCCCCTCGTGCAAGACCCGCATCCCGATATACAAGGAGGGAGCGCAGCAGATCACCTGCCCGGGCTGCGGAAGGACGGGCCCGTACCGGCCGAAGGCGGTCGGGACGCTCTACGCAACGGAGGCAGCGGCGCCCGAACCGCCGGCGCCTCCGGCGCCGGCGGCTTCCCCGGTGCACGCGGGCGCACCCTCGCCGATAGGAGAAGCCGCCCCGCAGGGCGGCGCGCAGACGCCCGTCCGCATGACCCGCTGCTCGGGCTGCGGGAGCCAGGTGCCGATATACAGCGACAACTACCCGGTCAGGATAACCTGCCCCGGCTGCGGAAGGAGCGGGATGTATAAAGGGCCGAGGAGATACTGACGAATCCGGGCGCCCCCACCGCCCTTCCCCTTCCCGGCCTTGTCGAGCGCCGGATGGCCTCCGCCACCCGGGCCTTGGCGAACAGGACCGCATTCTCCAGCGGCATCCCCGTGGCCAGCATGCCCGCGACCAGCGCCGACAGCATGCACCCGGCGCCGTGAACGTCCCTCTTGTGCCTGCGCGCGGCGAGGAAATGGAACTCGCCATCGTAGAACAGGTCGCGGGCGTCCCGCCCGGAGAGATGCCCGCCCTTGAGAAGGACGTTTTGGGCGCCCATCCGGCTGAGCGCCGCGCAGGCGAGCTTCATGGAATCCAGCCCGTCCATCCTGACGCCCGTGAGCGTCCCGGCCTCGGCGATGTTGGGCGTTACCAGCAGGGCCGCCGGCAGCAACCTCCTCCGGATGGCGCCCACCAGATCGGGCCGCGCCAGAGGCGCCCCGTGAGTCGCCGAGAGCACCGGGTCGACGACGAGGGGCGTGCCCTCTTTCCGCATCCTGTCGGCCACCACACTGACGATTCCCGCATCGTGCAGCATGCCCGTCTTGGCCGCTGCAACATCGAAATCGTCGTACACGGCGTCGAGCTGCGCCCGCACGACCCTGGGCGGCACGGGATTGGCGGACCGGACACCCTGCGTGTTCTGCACGGTCACCGCGGTGACCACGGAGCACCCGTGCACACCGGCGGAAGCGAAGCACCTGAGGTCCATCTGGAGGCCGGCGCCCCCTGACGGGTCGGAACCGGCAATCGTCAGCGCCACCCCGGGCCTCTTCAGGGGCACGGAAGGGAATCGCTTTCTGGGGTTTTAATGATTAAGGGGCAAGGGAGCGAGGGAAAAGGCAGCAAGGCAGCAAGGCAGCAAGGCAGCAAGGGAGAAAGGGAGCCGGGACGCCGCGTTTCAGTCCCCCGTTCCCTTTCACCGTTTCTCCCTTGCTCCCTTGCTGCCTTGCTGCCTTGCTGCCCTGCTGCCCTGCTGCCCTGCTGCCTTTTCCCTCGCGCCCTGCGCCTTGCCTTCAAATATACCAATAAGTTCATAAAGGAAATTATTATAAATAGGAATCGGTTACCAGACCGGGGGTCCCAAAGACCCCGGCCTGTCAGGAAAAGGGTGGCACCGGTGCGCAAGAAGACCGCCATAAGCGATACCATGCTGGCGCTCTACAACCGGCTCCAGCGCGACAAGTTCCGCGCCGTTCCGGCCAGCCGCAGGATTCTCTTCCTGCCCCACTGCCTGCGCAAGCCCCGGGGCTGCCGGGCCGACAACACCCCCGACGGGCTGGTCTGCAAGCGCTGCTCCCCGGACTGCTCCGTCAACCGCCTCTCCGCCTACGCCGTTTCAAAGGGCTACCGGTGCTTCATAGTCCCCGGCGGCGAGATGCTCTTCAACATCGTCGAGCGCGAGAGGCCCGGCGGCATCATCGGCGTCGCCTGCCACCACGAGATGGGCCAGGCGGCCGACCGCATCACCGGCGGCGAATCATCCGTCCCGTTCGCCTACCAGGGCGTCACGCTCAGAAAGAGCGGCTGCGTCGACACGAAGGTGAACGAGGCGGCCGTGATGGCCGTCATCGACCTTTCGGGCCCGTCGCCCGGGGCCGCGCCCTCGGTTCCCTCGGAGGCCGCCGGCCTCTCGCGCCGCACCATCTACAAGCGCGCCGGCGGCGTGGCCGCCGCGGTGACGGTCGCCCTGGCGGCGATGTTCTTGCTCCTCCCGGGCCTGTTCCCGGCGGCGCTCGAGCGGCCGTCCGCCCCGGAGCCGGCCATATCGTATTCGTCCAACCCGACCGCCCGGTATTACAAGGACCAGGGGGGCAACCCGTGGGCGGAGGTGAAGGCCACCGTCCACAACGGCGGCCCGGGCGAGGCCCGGAACATGCTCGTTCGGGCCACGGCCTTCTACTGCGGCAAGCCCTTCGAGCCCGACAAGGGCGGGGTCCAGGTGGTCCCCCTCAACGGGACGCTGAAGGCGGGCGGGCGCGCCGAAGCCCTCGTGCAGGTCAGGGTCCACGGGTTCAACGACACCTCGATAACCGTCGAGACGTTGCGCCACAACATGGTGGAGCTCGTCGGCGTGATCAAGGCGCCCAAGGCGGTCTTCCTGCGCAACGCCGGGGTCACCGGCTACGAGGTCTCCCTGTCCAGCGGCAAGAGGGCCAACCTGAGCGTCCAGGTCTACAACGAGGGCCCCGGCAGGTCCTCGGGCTCCCTGCGCATCGTCGCCACCTCCTACTCCTCGTTCGGCGTCTGGACGGGCACCGCCGAAGTGGCGCAGGAGAGGTTCCTGCCTTCCGGCGACACCTGGACGTCGAACTTCCAGGTCAAGGTCTCCGAGCTCGACCCCGGCCACCCGAGGTTCTCGGTCGAGCTCTACGAGGGCCAGAGCCAGCTCCCCACAGACGTCGCCTGGTTCGACGGTTGAGGGGGCCGCTTTTTTCATATTCCCAGTAGGAATTTCAACTCTTTTTCCAGCAAGGAGGAAGGCGCGAGGCGCAGGGCGCAAGGCTTGGGGGGAAAGGCGCAAGGGAAAAGGGACAAGGGGGAAGGGCGGCGGGGACAGCGCGACCCCCCGGGCCCCTTTCCCCTCGCGCCATGACCCTTGCGCCTTGCGCCCTGCGCCCTGCGCCTTCCCTCGCGTCTTCCCGCGTCCTTGGCCCCGGCCCGGGGCCCGAGACCAAAAACATTTATAGCAAGCTGCCTTATGTGAAAAACGCCCGGAGCGCGTGATGGCCAGTGATTGACGAGGACGGCCGGTTCGTGAAGTACCGCAGGACCGACATCATCGCCGTGCGGCGGCTGGAGGAATCGTTCATGCACGACGCCGCCTACGGCCTGCTCTTCCGGGCCGGCCAGGCTGTCGGCTCGCGCATCGCGCGCAACGCCCGGCCCTACAAGCAGCAGTACTTCGAGGCCGCCCGGCGCATGCTCATCGACGAGGGCTGGGTCCGGGACATCCAGTTCCAAGACGACCTCGTGACCGCCGCCGCCTCCATCGAGACCGAGAAGGGCGCCGCCAGGAACTCCTGCCACATGCTCCGGGGAATTGTCGCCAAGGTCTACGAGGGCTACTTCGGCAAGCTCATGAACTGCGCCGAGTCGGAGTGCGAGAGCACCGGCCGGCCCCGCTGCGTCCTCAAGGTGAGCTTCCAAAACAACGGCGACAGGACGCGCAAGGCCAATGGGAACAACGCCATGCAGTGACCTATTGGGAGCAAGGGAGAAAGGCAGCAAGGCAGCAAGGCAGCAAGGCAGCAAGGCAGCAAGGCAGAAAGGCAGAAAGGGAGGCAGGAAGGCAGCAAGGGGGGACGTGAAGAGCCGTCGTTCCGCTGCCCTGCTGCCTTTCTGCCTTCCTGCCTTGCTGCCTTTCCCTAGCCGTACCCGTCCATCTCCGTCCGGATGGCCGTGGACCTTGAGACGCACTCGGTGCGGTGGCGGATGAAGTCCTTTATCGTGTTGCGGAGGACGGTGGTGTTGACCTCGCCGACTATGTCGCCGATGGGGCGGCCGCGGCAGAAGAACTTGATGGTCGGGACGCCCATTATGCCAAAGCGCGCCGCGAGCGTCGCGTGGGCGGCGGCGTTCAGGCGCGTGAAGCGGGCCTCCGCGCCCATCTCCGCCGAGAGCGCCTCGTACACGGGCCTCAGGGCGGCGCAGTTGGGGCAGGTGTCCGTGTAGAACTCGACGACCACGAGGCGGTCCCCCTGCTCCAGCGCCTCGCCGAAGGAGGTGGGGTCGAGCTCCAGGACGGTGCCGGCCATCGGGGCCCGAATCGCCCTGCCGCACTATATATCCGTTCCCGCCCGCAGTATTAATATATGATAAACTGTAATTGCCTCCCGAGAGGGAGCCGCATGGGTTTGATGAACACCTATTACACGTATGTGCACGGAAAAAGGAAGGAGGACGACATCGCGGTGCGAAAGCGCATCGTCTCCGAGATACAGAAGTCCCGCACCAACATCATCAACATGCTGGAGGAATCGTCGGTCTCGAAGCAGAAGGAGACCGTCGACTTCTGCCGGCGCGCGGTGGACGAGCTCGACGGCTTCGCAAACGAGGTCGACCTCTCCGAGATGGGGCACCGCTACCCGTTCTTCTCCATCCAGCGGACCACCGACTCCGGGGCCATCGAGAAGCTCGTCGGCTTCGACCGCACGATAATCGACCGGATGCAGAACGTGACCGAGGCCACGCTGCGCCTGCACGACCTGATGATAGAGAGGAAGGCGGGCCTGGACGCCACGACCGAGCTCAAGAAGGTGAGGCAGTACATCTCCAACGCCCGGAACGCGTACAAGGACCGCCGGGACTTCATAAGGGGGCTGAGATGATGGTGTGGACCTGGAAGGAGTTCGACAACAAGGGCAACGTGGTCAACGACGTGGGGATGGTCGCCCGGCTCCTGAGCCAGACCGACATCCACGGGATACTCAGGCAGGATGTGATCGTCAACCCGGGCGAGGCGTGCGTGTTCATCAAGGACGGCAAGATCGAGGACGTGATGACCCAGACGCGCCTCAAGGAGGTCGGGGGCGGGTTCATGAACTGGCTTCGGGGGAAGATGAGCGTCGGGACGAACGTCAACCTGCTCTTCATCGACACCACGCCCATCGACCTCCAGTTCCCCATCGCGGCGACCACCAAGGACTACGCCGAGATAAAGGGCGCCTGCACCGTGCGCATCCAGATAATCCCCGAGAACGCCACGAAGATAATCAACATGATGAGGCGCGCCCCGGTCAAGTCCGACCTCGTCCCCGGCTTCCTCTGGGACAGCGTCCGCACCGGCCAGGTGCTCACCCGCGAGGTCATCCAGTCCCGGCTCAGCGAGGAGCTCGTGGCCACGGTTTTCACCGCGCAGATAGCGCAGTACACCGCCCCCGAGTTCCGGGGCAACGTCGAGATACTGCGCAACATGGAGAACCAGGCCCAGCTCGAGATGAGGAAGTCTTTGGAGATGTGGGGGCTGAGCCTCCTGCGCCTCTTCACGGTCTGGGGCAAGACCGACTTCGACGGCGTGATGGCCGCCCAGAGGCAGTACTCGATGCAGCTCCAGTCGTGGGACGGGGTGCAGAACCTCTACCACTCGGGCGTCCTGGCCGACCTGCGGCGCCAGCAGGAGAAGGCGATGACGGAGCAGGCCGACAAGTGGGCCCGGGTGCGCGGCGGGGTCGCCGGCGAGGAATCGGTGACGACCCAGCGCGTCATCTCGCAGAAGGACCGCGACCAGATAGCGGCCGAGGCCGACGTCAAGCGCCAGAAGACCACGGCGACGGGCCTCGAGGACATCGCCACCATGCGCACCGAGCAGGAGGTCAAGCGCATCGACATCCAGCACGGCCAGGACATGAAGATGAAGCGCGACGGGCTCGGCTTCGAGAAGGACAAGCAGATGACCCGGCTCGACGTCGAGGCGCGCGAGGACGAGCAGGACGCCGTCCAGATGAGGCGGCTCATCGAGATGAAGAAGGACATGAAGAGCCACTCGGTGGACCAGGACATCCGGCGCCATGCCGGCATCGAGATGGAGTCCAAGCGGCTCGACTCGATGACCGCCATCGAGCTTGCGAAGCTCGAGGCCGAGAAGGCCAAGGCGCTGGCCCAGGCCGACGCCGAGAAGGCCCGGTACTCGATGGAGACCTTCACGCGCGCCGAGGACCGCGAGCGGGCCCACCAGTACCAGATGACCGGGCTGTCGTCGAACATGATGCAGGCCTCCAAGCAGGGCACGCCGCAGACGCTCGTGCAGGGCGGCGGCTTCACCTCGACCTCCATCGGCCACGGGCCCGGGGGCGACGACACGACCATGTGCCCCAACTGCGGCGAGAAGGTGAGGAAGGGCAAGTTCTGCCTGAGCTGCGGCGCCAAGCTCTGAGGGGGCGGTCCCTTGGCCACCCAGTGCCCGAAGTGCGGGGAGCGCATCCTGTTCCAGATGGAGCGCTGCCCCCGCTGCCAATCGCCGGCGGACCAACGGCCGCCGGAGGCGACGGACAACTACTTCGGCATGGGCCGCCGGGACCGCGCGAGGGACCGCACGGACGCGGGCGACCGGAGCGCCGGGCGGTCCGAGCGCGCCTCGCTCGAGGGGGAGTTGAAGGGCGGGACGGCGGACACGGGCCGCAACGTCGTGCGCTCCGAGCTCGACGGCTTCGTCAAGGGGCCGGACGGCTACCGGCCCGGCCCGGCCGCGCCGCCGGCGCCGGCGCCCACCCCGACCTACCACCAGCCGGCGGCCTACCGGAACCCCTATCTCGACCGGGCCAACCTGCCCGACCCGAGGGCGCAGTTCATGCCCCCGGCCCGGCCCCAGGAGCCCCTGCCGGGCACGACGCCCAGGCCACCGATGCAGGGCCCGATACCGAACCAGCCCTACCAGGGCGAGCGCGTGGGGCAGGCCGCCCCCGGGACGTTCGAGCGCATCGGCCTGGGCGCCGCGGGCTTCGCCACGGCCGAGTTCGTCCTCGACAACCGGTTGCCCGAGCTGGGCGAGGCGGACCAGGTGGCGTTCGATGCGCTGGGCATAGACATGAGGAGGCAGAAGAGCACGTTCTGCGAGAACGCCCAGGAGTGGACCGAGAGGCTGAGGGGCGGCGAGGAGATCCCGCCGGCGATACGGCAGGCCATAATCCAAAACGCCCGCGACGACCCGCATTTCCTGGGCGTGTTCCTGCCCGCGCAGGGGCTCTTCGTCAACGGAGCGGCCTTCCGCGACCCGATGGGCTCCGACAAGCCGCGGGTCGTCTCAACGGCCGTGCACGAGAAGATAGGCCACGGGTTCTGCAACACCTTCACGATGAAGGGCGACGAGGAGACGCGCGCCGGAAGCGCGCTCTTCCGCCTGGCCTCGACGTTCGGCCTCAAGCAGATCGACGAGCCCATGTACCCGCTCTGGTACCAGAAGAAGCAAATCTCCCTGCGCTCGTCCTTCTTCCTCGAGGAGGGGTTCGCCTCGTGGGTCCAGTACCACGTGATGCGACTGATGGGGGCCCGCCACCCGGGCGCGGGCTACGACCGGGTGCCCACGCACGAGACGACCCCGGAGCGCCTGCTCGGGGACATCCAGGGGGCGGAGCAGAGGCTGGCCGGCGCGCCGATTGCCTACCGGACCCTGGAGGAGTACCTGGCCCGCTGGCTGAACAACGAGGCGGAGCGCCTGCGCGAGGAGGGCCTGCTGGAGTTCAGGGGAACGCGCCTGGAGACGGTCGACCAGGTGATGCGGCTGGCGCGCCAGTGCCTGGGCAGCCTGCTCTCCGACGGGAAACTGGGCCCATCCCGGGCCCAGGGCATGATGATGGCTCTGGAGGCCGCCGACCGCCTGTCGGACGTGCACCAGGCCGGCCTCCAGCTCCGCTACGAGGGCGGCTTCCTGATGATGGAGAGGCTCCGGGCCCTCTTCGGCGAGCGCTGCGTCCCGGCCGCGGTGCGCATCGCCGGCAACGTGCGCTACAACCTGGCGGCCGTTTCGGTGGATGACCTGACCAAGGCGGTCTCCGATCCGAACTACAACACCGACTGCCGGCTGGCGGCGATGCTCAGGCTCCCGGCGGCCGCAGCGCCCCGAAACGACGCAAGGCAGTTCGCAGGACTGGTGAACGAGAGGCTGGGCTACTCCGTCCCGGAGGGACTGGGAAACTAGAGGTCAGCAAGATGCCGACGAACTTTTGCCCCGAGTGCGGCACCAGGGCGGTGCCGGGCCAGAAGTTCTGCGGGGAGTGCGGCGCCCGATTCTCGGGGGGGGACGCCCCTGCCGAGACCGACGCGGGGGCCGGCGCCCCGATCGCCGCGGTCCGCTCCGGGCTCTCCCCGGACGCCCCGCTGAAGGACTCGGTGGTCAGCCGCTCCACGGTCCGGGCCGGCGGCGCGATAGAGGGCTCGGCGATAGGCCGCTCCAACGTGAGGACGCAGTCTGCGGGCATCCGGGACACGGTGATCTCACACAGCACCATAACCCAGACGGAGACCCACCAGCACTTCGGCGAGTCGGTAGGCACGTACGATGCGCAGATGGACCTCGGCAAGACCGCCTACGAGGGGAACAACTGGCAGGAGGCGGTGGAGTTCTTCAACACCGCCCTCAAGATAGACGCCCGGGGCCACGCGCCCTGGTACTACAAGGGCCTCTCCTGCGCCGAACTGGGGCGGACGGACGAGGCCGTGACCAACCTGCGCCGGGCCCTCAAGCTGGCCGGCAAGGGTTGCCCCGGCCTGCTCGGCGAGGTGCGGGCCCTCGCCGAGAGGCTCGCCAAGCGGGGGGGGTTGCAGGAGGGCTCCGCCAACGAGCTCGTCGCCAGGGCCAACGCCGAGCGCGCCCGGTCGGCCAACTACCAGGCGCAGGCCTCGTCCGGCAAGGAGCGGGGGCTCGCCCAGGCCCTGGCGCTGGACCTTCTGGTCATCCCCGGCCTGGGCTCGTCGATGAGGACCACCAAGGCCGTCGAGGGCCTCGAGAAGCGCCAGGCCGCCGACAAGCACGAGACCGAGGGGCGAAGGCTCGAGGAGCAGGCCAGGGGCCACGCCTCGGAGGCGGTCCGGCTCTACAACGCGTCCATCCGGCTCTGCAGCCTCGTTTTGGAGTTCGAAAAGCAAGACGAGTACAGCCTGCTCAAGCGCGGCGAGCTCTATTACCGGTTGAGGTTCTACGACGACGCCTGCAAGAGCTACGAGGAGCTGCTCGGGTTCTCCCCGGGCCACCCCGACGCGATCAAGATGAGGGCGATGTGCTTCAACGCCCTGGGCAAGCGCGCCCCGCCCCTGCCCAGCCTCGCCGAGCCACCCCAGCCCGAGGCGCCCCCTTCCGGCGGACGGCCCGGCCCCCTGATACCCCAACCGCTCCCGGCGGTCCACCGGACGGAGCCGGCGCCACCAGCGGCCGCTCCCGACCAGCAACACGCGCAGGCGCCGACCCGTCCGGCGCCGGCTGCCATGGTGGCTTCACAGGCAATCCACGGCGCCCCCCAGTCACCGGTGACCGGCGCCGCCCCGCCCGCCCAGCCCCAAAACATCAACCCCTGCCCGTTCTGCAGGGGCGAGATGACGTTCGTGCGCTCTAAGGGGGTGTGGCAGTGTTCCTCCTGCAGGCAGTACAGCGCCAGACCGGCGCATTGAGGCCCCGTTCCCGCAAGGGACAGGTTTATTATTTTAAAGGTGGATTATACCCCCGCGACCCAGGGAAGGAATCCAACCGGAAGGATGTGATGATATGCCGATCTGCCAGTATTGTGGAGCCCCGATGGAAGGAATAGTCTGCCCGAGGTGCGGGGGCCAGGCCACGCCCGCTCCGGCCTCCAGCCCGCCGCCCGCATACGGCCAGGCGCCCTACGCGCCGCAGTACCCGCCGCAGCAGGCCCCGCCGCAGTACCCGCCCCAGCAGGCCCCGCCGCAGTACCCGCCGCAGCAGGCCCCGCCGCGGTACCCGCCCCAGCAGGTCCC
>VGTL01000072.1 GCA_016874675.1 Methanobacteriota archaeon
AGGTGTCCCCGCTCTGCCAGGCGGACGCTTCGCCGGAAAGGCCCACGAGCACGCACGCCAGGGCCGCGATCCCAAATCCGAGCACGAGCCAGCCGAGGTTCCTCATCCACGCACGCTCCAGTTCGGAAGTCCGGGGGTCCGGAGCGGCCGGCCGGAGGACGCGCTCGTCCTCGATACCAGCAAACCACTCATCGGTCCACCAGGTTTCCCGACAGGGAGAGACGGGAGTAATATATATATCCAAATTGGTGCACCAATCTAAGATCCGGCAAATGTGACATCCGGCTATCGGTGGCGGGCCCCGGAAACGGCCCCCCGGACGGCCGGCCGGGGTCCCGCGCGCACGCGCATTCGGCCGAGAAGGCCATATCAGCTTTTAGACCCCTGTACTATTCATTATAAATATCCGGAGGAACGTATGCACTTTTGTGGCCCCAGACCATGTCCCGCGCCGCCGGGGCTTCCGCCCTCAATCACCCCTGGTGCTTGCGCTTTTGCTCCTCCCGCTGGCCCTTCCCCCCGCCCTGTCCACGGGGACCGGGGATAACCAGCCTCCCGTGGCGGTGATCTCGTCCCCGGCGGCGGACCAGAGGTTCGCCAACGACGGGCCGACCACTCTCGTCTTCGACGGGAACTCCTCCTACGACACCGACGGAAGGGTGGTCTCCTGGGAGTGGGACCTGGGCGACGGCTCCGGCCGGACCGGCCCCGTGGTCGACCACACCTACAACACCAGCGGCACCTACCTCGTGGTCCTCACGGTCACGGACGATGGAGAGCTCGTCTCCCGCGCCGCCCGCCGCATCACGCTCAGCCCCTGGGAGGCCCTCTCCGCCCGGATAACCGAGCCCCCCGACGGTGCCCTGCTCTCCGTGAACGAGACGACCGGCTTCGCCTTCTCGCTGCTGTCCGGCCCGTCGAGGGAGCGCACCTCCTGCCGCTGGGACCTCGGAGACGGCACCGTGACCACCGAGCCGGCGCCGCGCCACTCCTTCTCCCGGCCCGGGTTCTACATGGTCCGGCTCTCCGTCGAGGACATCTGGGGCGGGCGCTCCGACTCGTCCATCTCCGTGCTGGTGCGGTCCGGCTCCCCCCAGGGTCCGGTCGTCGACTGGTCCGGCGACACCGATGTCACGGGCGGCATCACGCTTGCCGGCCGGGGGATACTCCTGGGCGGCAACCTGACAGTGTCGGGCAACCTCTCGCTCGAGTCATGCGAGCTCGAGGTCGCCTCCCGCCTCGGCGGCGCCTTCGCCATAACCGTCGTCCGGGGCGGACGGCTGGAGATCGGTTCGGGGACCGTCATCCGGCCCTCGGAGCCCTCGGGGCGCTTCTTCCTCCGGGTGCTTCCGGGCGCAAGCCTGGCCATGTCCGGAAGCGAGCTGCGCGGCTGCGGGCGGTACTACCCGGGCCCCGACGGCGCCTACCGCCCGGACGAGCTGGGGCTCTACCTGGCGACCAACGAGGCCACAATCTCCCGCTGCCGCATCACCGGCAACGCTGTCGGGATGGTCGTGGACCGCGGCGCCTCACCATCGATATCGGGCTCGGACATCTCCCGGAACACCGGGAACGGCATACTGGTCCTCAACGGCTCGGCGCCGCTCGTCCAGGGCAATGTCCTGAACGGCAACGGCCTACGGGCCCCCGGGGACGCCGGCCGCGCCGCGGCCATCTCGTCGAGGTCGTCCTCCCCGGTCATCTTCAACAACAGCGTCCAGGGCGACCCGGCCTCCGCCGGCGGCCGGCCGATCTTCGGGCTGGAGCTCGCCGGCCCGGGCAAGCCGCGGGTGCTCTCCAGCCGGATATCGGGGCACCGGGGCTCGGCCGGCTCCGCGGGCATATTGAGCATCTCCTCCGAGCCGGTCATCGACGGCAACGTGATAGCCTCCAACACCGTGGGACTGGACATCCGGGGAGGCCGGGCGCTGGTCTCGGGCAACACCGTCTCCGGCAAGAAGACGGACGGACAGGCCCTCGAGACCGCCGGCCTCTCCGACGCCTCGGGATCCCGCTTCTGGGGGAACTCCTGGTCCGGGTGCGACTTCGGCGCCCGGATCGGTAGCGGCTCCACCTCGACATTCGAGGGCGGGCGCTTCCTGAAAAACCTTTACGGCATCGAGTGCCGGTCCGCCCGGGACTCCTTCCGCGTCAGGCTCTCGAACTGCACCCTCGAGGGCAACTTCCGGGACCTCCTGGTCTCCGAGCCGCCCCAGGGCTCCCAGACAGGCCGGCTCACGCTGGTGAACTGCGTGTACGACCCGGCGCTCGTTGAGATCTCCGAGCCCGTGTCGACCGTGGTCGTGGGTTGGCTGGTCACCGTGCGGGTCCTGGACGGAAGGAGCCTGGGGCCCGTCGAGGGGGCCGAGGTCAGGCTCATCGGCCGCGGCGGGCTGGACGCCGGGACCTACCTCACCGGGCCCGACGGCCGCACCTACACGCTCGAGCTCGAATCGGTGGTGATGGCCTCCGGTTTCCAGCACGACGCCTCGCCCTACACCGTCGTCGCCTCCGCGGGCGATCTTGCGAGCCTGGAGTGGCGGCTCGACCTCAAGGGCCCGACGGAGCTCACCCTCCTTCTCCAGGAGGACGCCGGCCGGGTGGTCGTTGTCTCAGGTCCGGACCTTGCCCCCGGCACCGCCCGGGCCGTCGCCGGCTCGCCGCTGGCGCTGTCCGCTGTCGGGGTGCCCGAGCGGGAGCTTCCCGACCTCGTCTACAGATGGGACTTCGGGGACGGCGTGGTCGGCTCCGGGCCGGAGGGGGCCCACATCTACGAGAGGCCCGGCGTCTACGAGGTCACCCTCACGGTAAGGAGGGGCGACCTGGTTCTCACCGGGAACCTCACGGTGCAGGTGCGGGCGGGCCCCGCGCGCGCATCCGAGAGCGCCGTTCCCGGCGAGTTCGTGGCCCTGGCCTTCGGCATCGCAATCCTCGCCGGGGCCGCCTTCTTCGTCGGCTACACCGAGACCGGCCTGTACCTTCTGGGGCTGGCCCTGATGCTGCTCTACTCCAAGATCGCCCGGGCGCGGGTCTTGGACAACTTCGTGCGGGGCAAGATCTACGGCTACATCCTGGCCAACCCGGGCGACCACTACAACTCCATCATGGACGCGCTCAAGCTCTCCAACGGCACCTTCGCCTACCACATCCGGATGCTCGAGCGGGAGCAGCTCATCAAGTCGCAGGCCGACGGCGTGTACAAGCGGTTCTACCCCGCCGACATGATAATGCCCGACCCGGACCACCTTGAGCTGACGAGGATCCAGCGGGTCATATGCGACATCATCGCCGAGAGGCCGGGCATCAACCAGAGGGAGGTCGCCGCCCTCCTCAACCTGAGCAGCGCCACGATCAACTACCACATCGAGACCCTCATCAAGAAGCACCAGGTCCGGCGCGAGCGCGTCGGCATGAAGGTGAGGTATTACCCGGTCCCCACGGGCAAGAGCCCCTCGGACGGGCAGCTTGCGTCCATGCTCACGCCGCCCCTCTAGATCCTTCATCCCGGCGACACGGGGAGCCGCCTCAACGGGCCGCCGACGGACCGCCCCTCTTGCGCCTCTTGTAGAGCAGGTAGGCGATGATTCCGACGATGGCGGCGACTATCGCGTAGTCGACGTAGTGCCCGTAGTCGTCGAAGATCACCCTCCAGCCGTCGCCGAGGACGTAGCCCAGGTAGGCCATGAGGGCGCACCAGGGTATGGAGCCCACGAACGAGTAGAGCGTGAAAGTCCGTATCTCCATCCGCCCGATGCCCGCCGGGAACGAGATGAACGTCCTGACCACGGGGAGCATCCGGGCGAGGAAGGTGGCCTTGCCCCCGTAGCGGGCGAACCACCGCTCGGCCCTCTCCAGGTCCTCCTCCCTCATGAGGAGGTACTTGCCGTACCTCTTGATGAAGGGCCGGCCGAGCCTGAGCCCTGCGTAGTAGGCCGCAAGCGAGCCGAGCATCGAGCCCAGCGAGCCGGCGAGCACCACCCCGGTGAAGTCCAGCGTCCCGTGGTAGGCGAGGTTGCCCGCCAGGGGCATGATGACCTCGCTGGGGATGGGTATGCAGGCGCTCTCGAGCGCCATGAAGAGCACAATCCCGCCGTAGCCCAGGCGGGCGATGCCGTCGATGACAAGGTCGATGCCCCACTCGACCAGGTCTGAGAGGGCGGTCATCCTATTCCTGTACCTTCCCGATGACCTTCGTTATGGAGAAGCGGCCGGCGTCGAAGAGCAGCGTGTAGAAGTCCATGCTGTGCTTGGTGTTGCGGAGCTTGACCGCCCGCAGGCGCCGCTGCACGTGCACGTCGTCCACGAACTGCATCTTGAGGTGCAGGATGCCGTCGGCGAGGAAATCCTCGTCGTTCTTGCTGTACTTCACCGTGCCCTCGGTCATCTCGGATATCAGGAAGGAGGTGATGTTGAGCTCCCGGAGCCACTCGAAGAGGTAGAAGAGCTCCTCGCGCACGTCCTTGAACTTGGCGATGATGTCCAGGGCGGGCAGGCTGTCCAAGACGAGAAGGTCCAGCCCGTTCTTCGCCTTGTATTCGGCGATGTCCTTCTTGAGGAGGTTCAGCCAGGTCTCGCCCGAGATGAGCTTGGAGCGCAAAAGGCCCAGGTCCCAGATCTCGACGAGGCTCGCCGTGCGCTGGAGGTTGAGGCCCAGCCCGTACATGTGGTCCTCGAGGGAGGGCCGGTTCTGCTCGAGCGACAGGTAGAGCCCCTTGCTCCCGTTCTCCAGGGCGTTGCGGTGGAGGATGTTGTAGGCGATGGAGGACTTCATCGTGCCCGCCGAGCCCGAGACGAGGCAGACGTGGCCCTTGGGGATGCCTCCCTCGAGCGCCTCGTCGAAGCCCTCGATGAATGTCCGGACGCGCTTGCGCGAGCCCCTGACCTCGCCCTCTATGGCCGTCAAGAGGTCCTGCGCGAACTTGCTCGTGTCACCGCCCTTCTCAGGCATGGCCCAGTCCTCGCGAGGGAATGAACGGCGTGCATATTAATCTATTCGGAAGGCGCAAGGCGCAAGGCGCAAGGCGCAGGGCGCAAGGCGCAAGGCGCAGGGCGCAGGGCGCAAGGCGCAAGGCGCAGGGCGCAGGGCGCAAGGCGCAAGGCGCAGGGCGCAGGGCGCAGGGCGCAAGGCGCAGGGCGCAGGGCGCAAGGCGCAGGGCGCAGGGCGCAAGGCGCAAGGCGCAAGGCGCAGGGCGCAAGGCGCAAGGCGCAAGGCGCAGGGCGCAAGGGGTGAAGGAACAAGGGTGAAGGGAGAAGGGGGGAACCGACGAGAGATATGATCCTCATCGCCCCTTGCGCCTTGTACCCCGCGCCTCAAGCCTTGCGCCCTGCGCCCTGCGCCTTCGTGTCCCTCATTTCTTCATCGCTGCGAGCTCTTCGAGGAGCTTGTTCAGGTCGCGGCCGGAGCGGGCGGTCGGGGCCGGGGGCTGGGAAGCCGGCGCGGGCGGGGCGGGCCGGGAGGGTTGCGCGGGTCTGGCGGGCTGGGAGGGCTGCGCGGGCCGGGCAGCCTGGCCGGGAGGGGGCAGCCGCGATGGCGCGGCACCGGGCGCGGGGGCGCCCGCATTCTCCCCGAGGAGCTTGAATATCTCGTCGATTTGATCCTCCCGGGTCGGGGCGGGCCGGGGTGGCGTGGCCGGCCGCTCCGGCGCCCTCACTATCCGGGCGAGGTCGGTGGTGGCCGCCCTCGGAGCGGGGAGGGGCACGGGCTCGATTTCGGGCAGGACCTCCTCGCCCTCCCATAGATCCGTCGCGGAGCGGTCACCGGGCGGAGGCACTGCCCTTCCCGGCCGCTCGGGTGCCTGCTGGGCGGGCGGCGCGCCCGGACCGGCCGTGCCGGGCAGCGGGGCGCCGCCGGGCGCCGCCGGACGGGCGGCCGGACGGGGCGCGCCGGCCGAGAGCCTCCTGCGAGCGCCGACCACCAGCACCGCGGAGACCGCCAGCGCGCCCAGCACCAGCGCCAGCGCGTACACCCAGGAGCCCTGCCCGGTCACCGCGATGACTGGGGGTCTGGCCGTGCCGTTGGTGTCGGCCGGGGAGACCCTCAATATGAAAAGCTGGGTCGCGGACACCTTCCCGTCGCTCACCCTGACCACCACGGTGTGGTTCCCCGCCTGCCACTCGCGGGGTGTCCAGGTGACCAGCCCGGTGGCGTTGTCGACGGTCATGCCAGGGGGTGCAGGCTCGGCCCAGAAGCGCAGCGGGTCGCCGTCGGCGTCCTCGGCCGAAACCTGGTAGGTGTAGGTCCGGTTGACCTTCGCATCGAGCGGGGCGACGCTAGTTATCACCGGCGCCCGGTTCCCGGTGCCGGGGACCACGACCTCTATCCTGAAGTTCTGGATGGCCGAGTTGTAGCCGTCGGAGACGCAGAGCTGGACCGGGTGGGAGCCCGCCTGGGATTCCCGGGGAGTCCAGGTCAGCGTGCCGTCGGGGGAAAGCGACATTCCCGCCGGGCCGACCGGCAGCGAGAAGGTCAGCGACTCGTTCTCCGGGTCGGAGGCCTCCGGGCTGTACGCCCACTCCCGGCCGGCCTCGGCCATAAGCGAGGGAGAGCCGCGCAGCACGGGCGGGAGGTTGGGCCCAAGCGACAGCTCGAACCTCTGGATGGCCGAGTACACATCCCCGTCGAACGCGACCACGGAGACGTTCAGGTCGGGAAGCCCCAGGTGCTCGGACCTCGGCAACCACGAAAGCAGGCCCGAGGTCGAGTTGAGGGTCATCCCCGGAAGGCCGCGCTCGAGCAGGTAGGTTATCGGCGCGCCCTCGACGTCCTCGGCCGCGAGCCGGTAGGTATACGGCTTTCCCACCATGGCGCTCGTGGGCGGGGTGGAGGTGAAGCGGGGCGGGTCGTTCACGGGAAGTATCCGGACCACGATGGTGCCGGTCTCGTTGGAGAGCCCGCGCCCGTCGGTGACCCGGATGCGGAACGAGACCTCGCCGTACCAGTCCCGGCTGGGCTCCCAGCTGGCCGCGTCCACGGAGAGCCAGGCGTTGTCGACGATTGTGACGTTGATCACCGAGCCGTTCACGAGGTCCAGGAGCTCGTAGGACAGGTGGCGATCGTGGTCGTCGGCGAAGACGCTCAGGAGGTCGACGAGCTCGTTTTGGACGGTGTCCTCGTCGATGGCAAGATCGGCCGGGAAGGGCCGCGCGAGGAAGGGCGGCTCGTCGTATTCGACGGATATGTTGGTCACCTCCAGGACGCCCTCGGTGGCGCTGCCCAGGACCAGGGGAACCTGTAGGAGCGGGCCGGGATCGGACCGGTGGGCCACGAGGTAGGAGTTGAGCGCCGAGACCACCGAGTCGCCGTTCAGGGTCGCCTTGGTGGAGAAGTTGCCCGGGTGGCTCCAGTCGACGCGGCCGTCGCCGCCGATGTCGAGGTACGGGTCGGTCGGGAGGGACGAGTGGATGTAGGAGGTTCGGATGTCGTGCAGCCCCAGCGGGCGGTTGGTCGTGGCCCGGAGGACGAATCTGCGGTACATCGTCTGGGAGGGCTTGGTGAAGGCCGTCCGGACGCCGTTCCCGGCCTCCGTCCAGTTCTGTCCGTTGACGCTGACCAAGGCCGATATCTCGCAGCCCTCCGCCGGCGGCGTCCGGTTCCATTCCATCGAGACCGATTCGAGGAACCCGCCCGGGACGTGGACAGGCGGCAGGTCGATGGCGCCGCGGCGCGCCACCTGGTAGTAGACCCCGACCGTGTCGGCGCCGCTGTTCACCACCGCGATGTCCAGCGAGCCGTCGGAGTTGAGGTCGGCCAGGCCGACACCGCGGGGGGCCGAGCCCGTGTCGTAGGTGGCCAGCTCGTAGAGGTTGCCCTGCCCGTCCTGGTCGAGGACCGTCAGGGTGGAGGCCGCCGAGTTGGAGGCCACGAGCTCGTCTTGCCCGTCGAGGTCCAGGTCGCCGGCGGCCATGCCGCAGCCGATCGAGTCGCTGGACGACACCTGGTAGCTGACCCGGTCGGCGAAGGTCCCGTCGGTCTGCTGGATGAAGACGTCGATGAGCTTCGGGCCGCTGCTGAGGACCGCGAAGTCCTTGAGGCCGTCCGCGTTGAGGTCCGAGATGACCGCCGGGCCGTTGTACCAGTTCCCGGTCCCGGAGGTGGTGTGGGACGAGGCCGAGAACGAGCCCGACGAGCTCCCCAGGAGGAGCGTGACGCGGGCGTAGTAGGCGTTCCCCACGACCAGGTCAGTGTAGCCGTCCCTGTTCAGGTCGCCGGGCTCGAGGCTGTTGGGGTAGTAGCTGCCGATGTTTATGCTGGACCCCTGGGTGAGCCCACCGCCCGAGGTCTGCACCATCACGGCGATCTGGCCCAGGTAGGAGTTCCGGGCCAGGTCCGCCAGACCGTCGCCCGAAAGGTCGGCGATGACCAGCCCCCCGTAGCAGTACATGGCGCCGCTGAAGCTCACATCCACCCTCGGGGTGACGAGCCCCGAGGGGCTCCCGTAGAACACCGCCGCGTAGGCGTTGTAGAGCCCGGTGACGGCGACGTCGGGCCAGCCGTCGCTGTTGAGGTCCCCGATTGCGAGCCCCGTGGGGTAGTTGTTGGCCTGGCTCGTGGCCCACTCGTATTCCAGGGGGAAGGAGAACCCGCCCCCGGGCGTCTGGTGGAAGACCTGGATCCTGGTGTTGCTTGCGACGACCATGTCGACTAGCCCGTCACGGTCCAGGTCCGCGTGACGGATCAGCATCGGGTCCCCGATGGTGGAGATCTCGCGCGCCTTGCCGTTTTGGACCACCTGGGGTACGAGCGCGAAGACCCCGGAGGAGCCGGTGGCCAGCACGATGTCGGGCGAGGCGTTCCCGTCAACGTCGGCTATCGCCATGGCGCCGGTGCCGCCCTTCCCGGTGGAATAGTTGTGGGGCGCAAGCAGGCCCCCGTAGCTGTCCGAGCGCAGAAGGCTCAGGTTCCCGTCGCGGTGGAGCAGCCACACTTCCGGAAGGCCGTCCTGGTCCACCTCGGCGAACCGGACCTGGACGGGGGCGGAGGCCAGCCGCAGCGGGGGGCTCGGGTTCATCGCGCCAGACGAGTTTTGGAAAAGGAAGGTGAGCAGGGAGGGGCCCTCCCCGACCACGACGAGGTCGGTCCGCCGGTCCATGTCGAAGTCCGCGGCGGAAAGCCCGACGGGGGTCGCACCGACGTCGTAGGAGGCCGGGGTGTCCAGCTTCCCCGAACCGGTCTGGTTGAGCACCTCCACGCTTGCGGAGGACTGGACGCAGGCGGCTATGTCGGTGAGGCCGTCCGAGTTGAGGTCGGACAGCTCCAGGGCCGAGGCGCCCGCCCCGATGAAGTAGTCCTCGTCGGGCACGAGCGAGCCCCCGGAGGTCTGGGAGAGCACGCTCATGTATATCTCCCCGTACTGCGCCACGACGGCGTCCGCCCTCCCGTCGCCGGTGACGTCCCCCAGCGCCAGCGCCGAGGGGTACCGGCCCGTGGGAAGGTAGGCCGGGGCCTTCGGCCCGCCGGCGTCCTGGACACCCACCGCCAGTGTGTCGTTGCCCCTGGAGAGCGCCGCAAGGTCGGAGAGGCCGTCGCCGTTCAGGTCCGCGATGCCCACCGCGACCGGGTCGTTCACCGGCCCGAATGTCCGGAGCGGCCCGTAGACGCCGGCCGATGTCCCGAGGCGGTAGCCGACGAGGTCGCAGTAGCGCGAGGCGACGACCAGGTCGCTGCGCCCGTCGCTGTTGAGGTCGCCCACCGCGACAGACGAGGGGGCGAACCGGAGCTCGTCCGGGACGGCGAGCGCGCCGGAGGAGTTCTGGCGCATCATCGCCACGCAGTTGTCCAGGGGGCATGCCGCCGCCGCGTCCGGCCGCCCGTCGCCGTCCAGGTCGGAGAGGGTCATCTCCCGGGAGCCCGGCGGGAATGGCGAGCCGGTCCGGGCGCCCGAGGCGTTGACGACCGCTAGCTCGCCGTCCTCCCGGCCGCTGAGCCCGATCACCGCCTCGGCCAGCCCGTCCCCGTCCAGGTCGCCGGCGGCGATGGCCAGCGGGGGCTGGTTCGGGAGGCCGGCCGGGAAGACCGTCACCGGGCCACCCGCGAGCGCGCTGCCCGACAGGTAGAAAAGCTGGAAGCCCTGGTACTTGGCGTTGGCGCAGGAGACCGCCACCTCGACCCCCGCGTAGGTGGCGTTCAGGTTCCCGACTGCGACCGCGCCTCCCGTGTAGCCGCTGGAGAGGAGCGACACCGAGGGCGACGAGAGCGCCCCGGAGCGCTGCAGGAGCAGATGGACCCGGAAGTCCCCGCCGGCGGCCACGACGTCGGTGGCCCCGTCCCCGTCGATATCCGCGGCGGCGATGGAGCCCGCCCTCTGGGACGAGAGGGGGACCGAGGCCTTGACGGACAGCTTGTGGGTGGAGGGGTCCTGGGCGAGCACCGTCACGCAGCAGGGCGAGTGGGTGGCCACCGCGACATCCGCCAGCCCGTCGGAGTCGAGGTCGCCAATGGCGATGTCCGCGGGCGTTGCCGGAAGAGGGTACCTGACCGCCGGGTCGAGCCTGTGGGTGACCGCGGACTGGGCAAGCACCCAGACGGCGCGCTCGCCCCGGTCCGCGACGACGAGGTCGGCGAGCCCGTCGGCGGTGACGTCCCCCACCGCCACCGACACCGGCCTCGAGCCCGGCCCGAGCGCGTAGTCCTCGAACGCGCGGTGGGAGCCGTCCGGCCTGCCGGCGAAGACGCCCGCGACGCCGTCGGCGTCGTAGCAGGCGGCCAGGTCCACCAGCCCATCGCCGTTGAGGTCGCCCGCGGCGGCGCCCGTGGCGTTGCGGTGGCCCAGGAAGAAGTCCCAGGACCTGTCGCTCGAGAGGAAGGGCGTGGCGCGCAGCATCGCGGAGTCGTACCCGACGCTGATGTTGGACAGGTTGGCCCGGAGGAACCCGACGCGGTCGCTGATCTCCTCCTGCACCTCCTCCCGGTACCTGCGGCCCAGTATGTCGAACTTAGCGGAGATGACCAGCGAGTTGTTCGGGAGCGCCAGGGTCACGGAGGAGTTCTCGCCGGTGGTGCGGAACTCGACCGCCGCTGAGGGCTCCCCGCTGCCGGTCACCTTCGTGACCCCGCCCTCGCCCGCCGGCGCGATGCAGGTCAGCAGAAGCCCGAATACGACGACGCAGGCCCGGCGCCTGCCGGCAGGCCGCTGAGAATACATCAAGGAAGCCCCCCTTGCCGGTCAGACTATTCGATGCCGATGCATATAAACCTTGTTGCGGCGCTATAAAAATTAATATACATCTATCTACGCGCGCACACGTGCGCGAGCGAACAGTTGACACCCCGCACCCGGCACCCGGCACCCTGTCTTGTCCCTCGCCAACATTTATGTGTCCGCCCGCGGTTTACCGTCCGGGGGTCCGTTTGGCCGCCGGTGATGCGCAGGAGCGGAGGAAGGAGAGGGCCGGACGCGCCGGGGCAGACCTGGTGAGCGACGGCGACATCGTCGGCCTGGGGACGGGCTCGACCGCGAGCTTCGCGATTCTCCGGCTCGGCGAGCGCGTGGCGGAGGGGCTGCGGATTCTGGGCATCCCGACCTCCGTCGAGAGCGAACGCCTCGCCCTCGAGGCGGGGATACCCCTGACCACGCTCGAGGAGCACCCCGACATCGACATCACGATAGACGGCGCCGACGAGGTCGACCCCAACCTCGACCTGATAAAGGGCCTGGGCGGCGCCCTGCTGCGGGAGAAGATCGTGGCCTATGCCACGAGGAGGGAGGTCATAGTCGTGGACCCCTCGAAGCTCGTCGACCGCCTCGGGACCCGCGCGCCCCTGCCGGTCGAGGTGACCGCCTACGGCCATGCCGCGGTGGCCCGGAGGTTGCGGGCGCTGGGCTGCGAGCCCGCGCTCCGGCCGCGGAAGGCGCCGGGTAGCGGGCCCTTCGTGACTGACAACGGCAACCTCATCTACGACTGCCGCTTCGACGGCATCCCGGACCCGGCCGCCCTGGAGCGCCGGATAGACGCCATCCCCGGGGTGGTGGAGTGCGGCCTCTTCGTGGGGCTGGCCGCGGTCGTGATCGCCGCCTCGGAGGGCGGCCTGGACGTCCGTCAAAGGGCGCCCGGCCGGCCGCCCGCTCCCGGCTGAGCGTCAGCTCCCGGCGCCGCCGTCCCCGCCGCCCGGCCCCTTCTCCGGCTCCCCGGCGGAGCAGCGGGGGCACTCGCCACCGGGCGCGCAGGCGATGTGGTACCTGGTGCCGCAGCCGCACTTGTAGTACTGCTGGCCGGCCGGGACCGGTTGCCGGCACTTCCCGCAAACGACCTCGTGGCCGGGTTTGACCCGGTAGAGCCTCAGGCCCCGGTCCAGGCGGGCCGCCTCGGCGGCGCGGCGCCTCCCGGCGAGCGACTGCCAGGCGAAGGCCACGGAGACACCGACCAGCGCCAGCACGCCCGCAACGAGGAGCAACCAGTCCGTCGATACCGAGGGCTCCTCCCGGGCCCCCACGACCTTGACCGGAAGCTCGAAGACATTGTTGGTCTCGGAGACCTCCCCGAACCGGTCCCCCGGGTCGACCGTCACGACGATTCTGTGGGCTCCGGGCCTGGCGGTCCAAAGCGTCGTCGCCGCCGCCGCGCCGTTGGCGCCGACCGAGACCACCCGCGTCTCGAGCAGGACCCCGTCCACGGTGATGTTCACCTCCACGTTGTCGACGTCGAGGCAGTACTGGCCTGAATTGAGGATTTCGGCCGAGATCTCGACCAGGCCGGCAGGGACCGTCCGGTTCGAGGGCGAGGGCCCCTTCCCGACGGTGGTGAACCGGATCGCGCCCACGGAGAGATCGGACTGGTACCCGATGACTTGGAGCTCGGCCTCGTTGTTCTCCCGGGAGAGCTCGGGTATCGAGGCGTCGGGGTCGACGATCACCCGGAGCGTGGTGGGGCCGTACGCGAGGCCCCTGTGGAAGACCGACGCCTGGACCGCCCCCTGGGGGAGGATCGCCTCGTGAATCCGGACGCGGCCGGCCTGCGCGCCTCCCAGCAGGAAGGCGACCTCCGCGTTCCGGACCTCCGCCGCGCCGCTGTTGCGCACCATCACGGAGAGCTCCAGTGTGTCGTTCCGCCCCGGCCGCAGCGGCGAGACCCTGATGTCATCGGTGGCGACCGAAAGGTCGGGCCGAAGCAGGGTGATGGAGACTGGCCTCTGGTCGCCGGTCTCCCCGTTGTCGAACTTCAAAAGCAGCGTGAGCCCGTAGGTGCCCGCCGGGGCGGCCGGCGGGATGCCGATTTCGAGCGAGACCTCCCGCCCCTTCTCGAAGGGGGCGAGGGCCACCGTCTCGACGGGCAGGCCCCAGGCCTGGTAGCCGGCAAACTGCGCCGTGACAGCCAGGGTGGCCGTCTCGGGGCGGTTGCCCGGGTTGCTCACCCCCGCCTGGAGCAGCACTCTAAGAGACTGCGCCATGTTCACCGACACCGTGGCCGGGGCCAGGTCGATTCTGAGCTGGCGGGAGGTGTTCACGACCGCCGAGAGCTGGACGGTGGAGGAGAGCGTCCCGGAACCGTCGCGCAGCTCGCCCCTGACCGTGAGGTTGTGGGTGCCGGCGAGGACGTCCTTGGGGACCGTGGCCGTCACCTGGACGTACGCCCTGCCCCCGGCCATGAGCATGAGGTAGTCCCGGCCCAGGCGCGCCCAGCCCGAGGCCGGTCCGGACAGAGAGAGGTTGGCCCGGTTCTCGTAGTTCCCGGTGTTCTGGACCGAGACGGTGAACACGACGTCGTCGCCGCCGCGGGCGGGTTTCACGGCCTGGGAGCATTCCAGGGCGACCCCCGCGACCGCCCTCACGGTGGTGGCGGTCGGGAGTTCAACCGGGTACGGGCTCCCCGCGAATCCAGCCACCACGTTCACCTCGACCCGCTTCCCCGCCGGCTCGCCCGCCGGGCAACGGACCTCGAGAGTGACGTCGAGGGCCTCCATCGGGCCCAGGATCGTGGGGGGGGTCCCGTTGACCACCGATGGCGAGACGATGGCCGTCCAGCCCTCCTGGGCCTCTGAGGGGGCCAGCCGCTCGACCAGTAGCTGCCGGGGCTCCGGGTTGACCAATGAGAGGTTGTAGGTCACGCTCCCGCCGGGCTCGACAGTGCCGTTCACCCCGCCGCTTCCCGGCGAGAGCCGGGGCCCGCCCCAGAGCCAGCGGAGCACCCGGTCGGCGAGCAGGCCGCGGTCGCGGGGCGCCGCGATGAAGCTGAACTCGAAGGCCATGAACACCAGCTTGAAGTCACCCGAGTGGCGCAGGGCGTTGAAAGGCCCGCTGAGCGGGTCCATGAGGTAGATGGACTGGTAGAACAGGCCGGGCGCGTCCGAGGCGTTCTGGAGGCGGTCGCACTTGTCCCAGAGGCCCGCCGGCGGGTCCGAGGCGTCGAGCTTAAGCCCGCCCGAGACGGGGTCGCCCTCGAGCCCGGTGAGCACCGGGGGCATCCCGGCGTCGTCGTCCACGGTGACGTCGAACGTCCGGACGCGCAGGCGGTCCTGGCAGAAGGCCGGATCCTGCCGGAGCGTCCAGGTGTCCCACATCGCCTCGAAGCTCACCAGCCAGAGCCGGCCCCCGCCGTCGAGGTAGGCCGCCAGGCTCTCCCGGTCCGTCGAGGAGAGCGTGCCGGTCCGGCTGGAGTACATGTCGTCGTATCCGGTGAGCCAGATGACGAGGCCGTATTGCACAAGCAGGGAGAGGGGGGGACCCGGCCGGTCGTTGGCGACGAGGTAGGTGTCGAACTCCGCCGTGGCAAGCGAGTCCATCATGGAGCGCTCGACGTCCGCGTCCGAGTAGGTGCGGAGGCCGCCGTTGTTGCCCGGGCCGCTGTCGTCGTCGACGAGCAGTATGCTCGCCGGGCCGCCGGCGACGTGGGCCGGCCGCCAGAGGGCGTTGTCGCCCGGCACCTCGTCCTGCGAGGGAGCCACGCGGCAGTCCATCGTGAAATCGCCCGCTGCCGGCGGCGTCCACTTCCAGGCGAGCTCCAGCGATTCGCCGGACTGGAGGGACTGGACGCTCCGGCTGAGCGCGGTCCCGTCGCTCACGTTGAAGTACACCGTGAAGGGCGGCTGCTCGTCCTGCCCGAGGTTCTTGATGGTGGTCAGGTAGGTATGCTCGACGCCCAGCCGCTCCGGGGTCTGGGACGAGATTGCCAGGACCGCCACGTCGGCCAGGTTCTCGATGCCCCTGACCACCACGTCGTCGATGTAGAACCCGATGTCGCTCTGGGTCGCGTCCGAGACGAACCTGAACTTCACCTGCACGACGCTGCCTATGTAGCGGGAGATGTCCAATCCGTCCTGGTGGGGCTCGTTGGGGTCGACCTGTCCGTTGCCGTTGTAGTCCACCCAGTGCGTCACCCAGCTGTACCAGTCCCCCTGGGCGCCCCCGCCCGAGAGCGTGGCAAAGAGCGGGGCCCAGGTCGCCCCGCCGTCGTCGGAGATCCGGCATTCAAGGTAGTCGCTGGGGTGGTAGGACTTCCCGTAGTAGTTGAAGTTGAAGAGCACGTAGTAGTTGGGGTTCATCATGGTGAGGTCCAGCGGGGGCGTGACCAGGGAGGCGTCCAGGTTGTCGCCGTAGGAGTTGCCGGCCCCGCAGTGCCAGGCCCGCGGGGAGCTATGGCGGGTCGGGGCCGGGTCGTTGGGGACCGACTGGGCGATGTTCCAGGTGGAGGGGCCTATGTCGCCCGTCCAGCCGCTCTCGCTGTCGCAGAGGTCGATCCATTTCTCGACTATGAGCCCCGGCAGTATCAGGATGTCGTTGTTCGGGTCGGTATCTCCCGCCGCGGTCGCGGTGGTGTTGACGCTGAAAACAGTGGAGTACCGGGGCGTCCAGAACCAGGAGACCACCCGGTTGCCCCCGCCAGGTATGGAGGGGATGCTCTGGAGGTCCTGGCCGGCCGTGTTGAGGAAGTAGTCCAGGACCTTGATGGAGACGGAGACCGCGCCCGAGGCCGTGTCGCCGAGGTTGGCGACCGTGACGTCGAAGCGCGTCGGCAGCCCGACCTGGCCCGCCCCGAACTCGGCGATGGCCGGGTCGGGGCCGGTGTAGTTGACGAGGACGGGCGAGACGTCCACGCCGGTCCGCGGGGCGGCGCCACCCTCCCCGGCGGTGTCGACAACGGGCGTTCCGGTCCGCAGGATTTGGACCGGGCGGGCGCCGGCCCCGCCTGCGGGCTCGGAGCCCTGCGCGCCGATGAGTCCCTTCAGCGGCCCCCGGGGCACCGGACCGTACCCGATGGCCGGGTCGACCGGAGAATCCGGCACCGGCGCGACGACACCCGTGCCGCATTCGCGCGAACCCGCGACGGCCGTCAAAGAGAGGTCCAGCGAGCCGCAGAATATCACCGCGACCAGCATCAGAGCCCGTCCTGAACACCCCATGGAACCCATCCTCTTGTTACACTACTGGCATTGGGATATATCAATATTCTGTGCAAAAGGGGAGCGGGGAGCGGGCAGCGGGGAGCAGTGACGAACGGGACCTGTCGTCCACCGCTCCCCGCTCCCCGCTCCCCGCTCCCCTTTCCTCCCGCTGCCCGCTGCCCTTTGTTAGCTTTTGTATGTAGAATCCTGAATTATGTTCCTCTCGGTGTTTCAGGTAAGACATCCAGAACCCCCTACTTCACTATTTCCTCTCCGAGATTTAAATACTCTGGCGCATGTTGAGCAA
>VGTL01000073.1 GCA_016874675.1 Methanobacteriota archaeon
AGGCAGGGGGACCGGTAGACCGCATGGATGGAGTCACGCCAGCTTCTCTATTCCTCTAGTCAGGAGGCAGAAAGGATGATAAACCATGGAGGTATTCCGGGTTCGTAGTCCGGTGCGTTTCTATAGGCGTGCCTTGCACCTTGAATGAA
The DNA here is from genome assembly GCA_016874675.1 of Methanobacteriota archaeon. Lineage (GTDB taxonomy): Archaea > Thermoplasmatota > DTKX01 > VGTL01 > VGTL01 > VGTL01. Next base: position 150 of record VGTL01000073.1, read on the forward strand.
CCAGATTGGATTTTCTTTTAGAAATATGAAAAACGGCCCGTGTAAAGTTCATATCCCGGCCGGCCCATACGAGCCCGGCGGCCAGGGTGGTGAAGTGAAGCGCATAGGCATACTGACGTCGGGCGGCGACTCGCCGGGGATGAACGCGGCGATACGCTCCGCGACGCGCGTGGCGATATCGCGGGGCGTCGAGATGTTCGGCATAATGCGCGGCTACCAGGGGATGATCGAGGGCGATTTCGTCCCGCTGGACCGCAGGGCGGTCGCAGGCATAATTGGCCGCGGCGGGACGATCCTCAAGACCGCGCGCTCAAAGGAGTTCATGAAGCCGGCGGGCCGCGCCCGGGCGCACGAGAAGGTGAGGGGCGCGGGACTCGAGGGGCTGGTCGTCATCGGCGGCGACGGCTCCTTCCGGGGCGCTTACAAGCTGAGCTCCGAGTTCGACATCCCCGTGATAGGGGTCCCGGGCTCCATAGACAACGACTCCGTGGGGACCGACTCGACCATCGGGTTCGACACCGCCGTGAACATCGCCCTGGAGGCCATCGACAGGATAAGGGACACGGCCTCGTCCCACGACCGCGTGTTCTTCATCGAGGTGATGGGGCGGTCCAGCGGCTTCATCGCGCTGCACAGCGGCCTGTGCGGCGGCGCCGAGGCGATACTCATCCCGGAGGTGCGCGGCGAGCTCAACGAGCTGGCGGCGCTCCTCAAGGAGAACCGCCGGCAGGGCAAGCTCTGCAACATTGTAGTGGTCGCCGAGGGCGAGGAGTCCGGGGGCGCGTTCACGATTGCCAACATGATAAAGACGCTCACCGGCCTGGACTTTCGGGTGACTATCCTGGGCCACATCCAGCGCGGGGGCATCCCGACCGCGGCGGACCGCCTGCTCGCCACGCGCCTTGGTGCCGCCGCCGCGGAGGCCCTCCTCGACGGCAAGCGCAACGTCATGGCCGGGGTCTCGGGCAACGACATCGTGCTCACCCCGTTCGAGCAGATCTGGGACTGCAGGAAGGAGCCCGACCTGGGGCTGCTCAGGCTGGCCAAGCTCCTCTCGTGAGGGCGGGGGTGCGTCGGGCATGCCGGCCGGGAGGGTGCGCAAGACCAAGATCGTGTGCACGCTGGGGCCCGCGACCACGGACGAGGCGACCCTCCGGCGGCTGGTGTCCGCCGGGATGGACGTGGCGCGCATCAACCTGTCCCACGGGACCCAGGAGGAGCACCGGGGGCGCATAAGCGCCGTTCGCGCCGCCGCCGAGGCCGAGGGGAGGGTGGTGGCGGTGCTCGGCGACCTGGGCGGGCCCAAGATCCGGCTGGGCGAGGTGGCCGGCCACCCCGAGCTCCGGGCGGGCCAGAGGTTCACCCTGACCGCGAGGCCGGTGACCGGGGATTCGCAGGTGGCGTCCGTCAACTACCCGGGCCTGCCGTCCGAGGTCAGGCCCGGCGAGGCGATCCTGCTCGCCGACGGCGCCCTGGAGCTCAGGGTGGTCGACCGCTCCAGGACCGACGTCACCTGCGAGGTGGTCACGGGAGGCGCCATCTCCTCCCGCAAGGGCGTCAACCTGCCCGCAACGCGGCTTCGGATATCGGCCGTGACCGACAAGGACCGGGAGGACATCGCATTCGCCGTGAGGGAGAAGCTGGACTACCTGGCCGTCTCGTTCGTCCGCAGGGCCCAGGACGTCAAGGACGCCCGGGCGGCGCTCGAGGGCCACGCCGCATCCATACCGATCATCTCGAAGATAGAGAAGCCGGAGGCCCTCCAGGCCCTCGCCAACATCGTCGACCTCTCCGACGCGATAATGGTGGCCCGGGGGGACCTGGGGGTCGAGATCCCGCTGGAGCGCGTACCGGTGGTCCAAAAGGAGATAATCCGCCGCACGCGCATGCTGGGCAAGCCCGTCATCACCGCCACCCAGATGCTCCGGTCGATGGTGGACTCCCCCAAGCCCACCCGGGCCGAGACCACCGACATCGCCAACGCTATAATCGACGGCACGGACGCGGTGATGCTGTCGGAGGAGACGGCCGTCGGGAAGTACCCGGTGGAGGCCGTCGGGATGATGCACCGGATCGCCCTGGAGGTCGAGTCGGCGATGGTCCAGGACTGGTTCCCGAGGGCCCAGGAGCCCGTGCACCGCCCCGACCTGCAAAGCGCCCTCGCGCACGCGGTCTTGCAGGCCTCGAAGCACCCGGATGTCTCCGTGATCGTCACGCCCTCGGCCCGGGGCACCACGCCCATGCTGGTGTCGCGCCTGAGGCCCGACACGCCCATACTCATGCTGACGGGGAGCGAGCGCGTGGCCCGGCGATTCGCGCTCATCTTTGGGGTGACGCCCGTCCGGGCGAAGATGCCCGACGGGCTCGACGGGGTGTTCGAGCTCGCCGGGCGGGAGGCGGCCCGGCTCGGGATGCTCGCCCCGGGCAGCCTGGCCGTCGTCACGGCCGGCCACCCCATCTTCGGCACGCCCACCAACCTGATCTATGTGCTCAAGCCCGAAAGGGAATGACGGAGCGCGGGGCAAGGGAAGGGGAGCGGGCAGCGGTGGACGACGGCCTCCGTTTCGTCACCGCTGCCCGCTGCCTATGTCCATTTCAATCAGCGATTCCCAGCGCCCTCCAGTTCTTCCGGGCGCGCAGGATGTCGGGCTCGAGGAAACCGTGCTGGACGCGCTGGGCCGATGTGAACTTCCAGGGCGGCCGCGGGAGCTTCGCCGCGAGGGCCCTCAGTAGGGTCCGGGCGCCCTCGATGTTTTCGTCGTTGACCTCGGGGATCTCGATGAACGACAGCGCGCCCGAGGTCGCCGGGAACGTGTCGTAGAGGTCGATGACGAGCTCGCAGGGCCGGCTTATCTCGAACCGGAAGACGTAGGCCACCCTCGGGAAGGGCACGATCGCGTAGAGCTGGGAGTAGGACCTCTCCGAACGGGTGCGGTGGAACCTGGCCCCGAGCTCCTCCAGGACGGTGCGCATCAGGACGGAGGTCGACTGCGCCGAGAAGGAGATCGCCGAGCGCCACCGGAATCCTTCCTTATCGGTGGCCGGCGCTCCGGCGGGTATCGCGGTGCGCTTCACCACCCTCTTGACCCTCTTTTCTTTCTTCGGGTCCGGCCCCATCGGCTCCATCACCGACCTTTCCGGTAAATAGCTTTTCGCCGCCACTCACGCTCCACCGAGCACGCAGTCCCTTGCTCCCTCGCCCCCTTGCTCCCTTGGCTCAATCGGAAAGAACGATGGGGGGGGCCCCTTCATTTCCTGTGGAGAATCGGATTTGGGGTTCCGGGCCTCCGGTTTCCACGAGAGGGGCTGGTCGCGCACAGAGAGATGTGGCGGACCTCTTGACGGGAAATCAGCTTTCGCGCGGATGCAGAAAAGTATATGTTGATGATTGCGCATCCCAAGACTCCATTTCAGAAAGATGCAAACCGGATTGGGAAGTCGTGGGAAAGGGGGAAGGACCGACGGCGACAGCGGGGGTGTGCCGGGATTGAGCGACGAGACGCCCGGGGAGGAACAGGCCACGGTCTTCGACCTCTACCTTGACAACAGCGTCCGTCCGATATTCCGCAAGGACCGTCATGTCCTGCGTCCCGAGTACGTCCCGAGCAGGCTCCCCCACCGCGACCGTGAGATCGACCAGCTCGCCTCCATACTCGTGACCGCGCTCAAGGGCGGAAGGCCCTCGAACATTCTCATCTACGGCAAGACCGGCACCGGCAAAACCGCGGTCATAAAGTACCTCCACAAGGAGATCGAGAAGAAGGCCAACGCCGATTTCGCCAAGGTGCACTGCACCTACATCAACTGCCAGATAGTCGACACCGAATACGGGATTTTGGCCAACATCGGCAACATGTTCGTGAAGGACTGGAACGAGCGCATCCCCTTCACCGGATGGCCGACCGAGAAGGTGTACAACCATCTTAGGGAGAAGATGGACGAGGCCGGGGGAATAACCCTCATAGTCTTGGACGAGATAGACAAGCTCATCTTCAAAAGCGGAGACGACGTGCTCTACCACCTGACGACGCTCAACGAGGATTTGAAGAACTCCAAGATGAGCATAATAGGCATCTCCAATGAATCCAAGTTCACCGAATTTCTTGACCCGAGGGTCCAGACACGGCTGGGCGAGGAGAGGATGGTGTTCCCTCCGTACAACGCCCAGGAGCTTTTGGACATCCTGAAGCAGAGGAGCGGGCTGGCGTTCGAAGAGGACTCTTTGGACGAATCGGTGATTTCCCTTTGCGCTGCATTCGCGGCACAGGAGCACGGGGACGCCCGCCGGGCGCTGGACCTTCTGCGCGTTTCCGGCGAGCTTGCCGAGCGGGAGCGGAGCGCCAAGGTCACGGAGAGACATGTCTGGAAGGCCAAAGACAAGATAGAGCTCGATGTCCAGATAGAACTGGTCAAGACGCTGCCCACCCAGTCCAAGCTCCTGCTCTTTGGAATAATACTGAAATCCGAGGAAACCTCCTCCATACAAACAACGGGCGAGGTCTACGACATATACCGGGAGCTCTGCTACCGCACGAACACCCAGCCGGTGAGCCAGCGCCGCATCACCGATCTCATATCGGAGCTGGACATGCTCGGCCTCATCAATGCCCGGGTGCGCTCGTTCGGGCGAGGCGGGAGGACCCGGGAGATCCAGCTCAGCGTGAATGTCCCGGACACGAAGAAGGCCCTCTACGAGGACGACATCGTGAGGGAGCTCATGGACTATTCCTCGTCGCAGCAAAGGCTCATCTGAGCCTGGAATCCCCTTCTTTTCGACGGGCATCCTTGCGCGTCGTCCTCTTCTTCTTCCATCTCGTGTACAAATAATCGATTATTATCGGTACCACGATCAAGATTATCACGGTGGCTATGAGACCGTTCACGCTGGTTTTGGGGAACCCATCCGATTTGTGGCCGGTTATCCATAGTTTGAACAACCCGAACCAGGGAAGCTCTCCCTGGGCCTTTCCGACTATCCATTCCATCTTGACCAGCTCCACCCTGACGCCTCCCTGGACGTAAAGGACCCACTGGTCGACATAGGGAGGGTTGTGGTCCCCCTTCGTTACAAAACCGGAATGGGGAATCGGGGACGTCGTGGTGGCCGCAAGGATGGCCGATATCTGTATGACCAATACTTCCTGTTTCAGGTAGTTCTCCGTCCTGTAGCTCGTGACGTTCACGTAATATTCGGATACGTTGTAGACGCCGATGTCCGGGATATCGCCCCGGAAGTAGCGCCGGCCCGGATCGGAGGCGCTGGCGTTGTACTCGATCCAGGCGATGGCCCTGTGGATGACCGGCGTCTCGTACTTGCCGTTCTTCTTGTAGACAATGACGCTGCCGAAGTCCCCATATTCCTTGAAACCGTAATTCGGGTTCGTCCTGCAGGTCGCCTCGACGTAGGTTATTATCTCGCTGCGGTCCGAGACCTTCTTGACAAGTGTCAGGTCCCCGGTGTCTATGACACCGATCTGGCTGTCGGGTCCGTGCTGCATGCTGGAGGATTCGATGACCACCATCGGGGGCCACACGCCGGAATAGATATAGAGAACGAGCAACAGGCCGCCCACTATGGCGGCCGAAATGAGGATGTCCTTTATTATTCCCCAGGCGGCCTTCCTGCGCGGCTCCTTTTTCTTCTTTCTATGCTCTCCTGTTTCCCGGCCATTTTCCTCGTCCTCGGAGGATTCCTCTTGATCCTCGGAGGATTCCTCTTGATCCTTGGAGGATTCCTCTTGATCCTTGGAGGATTCCTCTTGATCCTTGGAGGATTCCTCTTGATCCGAGGATTCTTTCTCTTTTATTCGTTTGGTTTCTTCTTTCTTTTCCACTTCCTCGGATTTGGGTTCTTCTTTTCTATCCACTCCGGCTTCTTTGCCTGATTCTCTATCCCGTACTTCCACCGACGCAGTTTTGACGGAACCGGCATCCTCCCCGCGGCGGTCCACGTCTATTTGATAATCTTCTTCCAATAGGGCTTTGATCCATTTTTTGCTTTCCCGGAACTCCCTTGCATTGCCGGACCACTTCTCGAGTACACGGGCACAGTCCCGTTCGATGCTTTGAACAGAGGCTCGCATTTGCCCGTGCATCGCCCGCGTACCCATGCCGGAGACCACCGCGGCCATGAAAAGATGTTTTCCGTGTTCGATGAGAATCTTGTTTTGACCGTATGATATCTCGTTTATCTGGACGGTCTCGTCCTCCGCTAACGGGTCCTTGATGAACTCCTGAACCGCCGTGAACATGCTGGCAAGAACGTTGTCGTCGCTATCGGGTTTGAGCCTGCGGGTGTTGTGACTGATGAGGCGGCCATCCTTGTAGACCAGGAAAATATCTTCTATCATAGGCTGAGGGATGGCCGGAATGGATTCTTTCCGAGATGCAGGTTTTGAGATTGCTATCTTGGTAACCGGCCGCTCCAGCTGGCCGCTCCCAACTGTCGGACCCTCCGGGCCCGCCTCGGGGCCTCCCCTCCGGGGAGTTCCTGGCCCGGAATCGCTGCCATCGGGTTGGTCGGCCATGTTCGCTCTCTCGATAACGGAGAATAAGCTAAGTATATATATATGTATTTTTGAAAATAGGGAGCCTTTCCCGGACTTCATCCGGCGTTTTCCCCACCATCAGCCCGCTTATATACGCTTCCATAGGAAACGAAGGGGTGGGGCATGGAAAACAGGGTGCCGGGGGCCGGGGGCCGGGTGCCGTGGTACCGGACATGGGGGGGCCGTTGATGGATTGGGGTGCGAAGAGCAGGATTGGCGTCGACGGAGATTTAGCCATGTTGAGCCAAGAGCTATATAAGACCAAAAGGTTTAATAACCCAGGTATTCATACTCACGGAGCCGGTGGTGAGACATGGTCCTTCAGGTGGATGCGGCGCAGGCGATCGTCGTCTTGCAGAGTCTTTACAAGGAGGCCCGCCGGGCCTCGAACGTGGCCCGCGAGGTGATGGGCCAAAACTCCATCTCCCCCGACGACCTCGCCCAGATAATCGAGTTCCTCTGCATCAATGGCATGATAACGAACATCGAGAAGAACAGGAGCAACGGCGACGCGGTCTACAAGCTCACGCGGAAGGGCGAGAGCGTCCTTGAGCACCGCATCCCGGAGGAGCACCAGCGCCGGAGGCCGGCGCAGGGCAAGGGGGAGTATGCATGCTGAGCAACGGAAACGAGAGCCCGCTTGCGAACAATCCCGAAGTGGCGATGGAGCTCATCTCGGCCCTCTTCTACGGGCCGAAGCGCTCAGCGCGCATCGTCCACCAGATGATGGCCGCCACGGAAGTCTCGGAGCCGACGGTCTACGCCACCCTCCACGAGCTGGTCGCGCGCCGGCTCATCGACAAGGAGGAGAGGAGCCGCCGCCGGGTCATCTACCGCCTGACGGACGAGGGCCGCAAGATAATGGAGAAGGAGCACTTCGTCGCGATAGACCGGATGCTCTCCGGGATAAGGAACCCGGCCCGCCGGCGCGAGATACTCGTCGAGCTGCTCATGCAGGACCTGCTCAGCGAGCTTCCCGCCGAGATGCGCGGCGCGGTCAGGAAGGACCTCCTGCGGAGCACGGCGGCCGGAGAGGTCGAGGACCTGCGCAAGCGGCTGGTCAGGATAGCGAGCGCCCTGTTCATCTGAGCGAGGTTGGTACGTGCCCGACGGAACCGAGGAACGGAGGCCGGCGAGGGAAGGCCGGGGCCAGGCCGGGGAGGTCCAAAGACCCTCCCGGGACGACCGGGGCACCTCCGGGGAGGCCCGGAGGCCCGTCCGGGAGGAGCGGAAACCGGCCCGGGACGAGGTCACGGAGGAGCTCTCGCGCCGGCTGGCCTCCCGGGGGCCGGTGACCGGCACCGCCAAGACGGCGGGCCAGTCGCGCACCTTCATCGGCGTGACCATCGCGCTCTCCGTGACCGCAGCAGCGGTGGTCATATTCGTCAAGTTCTTCGCGATGGACCTCTGGTACGGCCACTTCACCATCACCAACCCCATGCTCCTTCTCATTCTCGTCATCGCGGCCCTTCTGGGCTTCGCCGTCATCACCTGGAACAAGTCCGAGCTCTCGAACAAGTGGTGGTCCCGGGCGGGGATGCTCGCCGGTGCCGGGGCCCTCGTGGTGCTGCTCTCCATCCTGCCCCGCTGGGTGCCGTTCCTCAACGCCATCCCCTGGTGGGCGCCGGCGATACTGCTCATCGGGACCGTGATGGCCGTGGCGGCCAACCAGCTCGCCAAGCAGCGGCTGGGCTTCTACAGCATCTGGTTCGTCGGGCTCATCTTCTTCACCGCAGTGCCGTTCATGGAGCTGGTGATGAGGCTGCCCTACGGCACCTACGCCTACGGCAGCTACGAGGGCGCCCGGATGAGCGCCATCCTGGTCGGGCTGATGTTCCTCTTCGGCGGCGTGGCGCTCTACTCCAAGGAGAAGCGGCTGGTGAACCGCATCGACCAGGAGCTCGCCGACGGCGACGCGCTGGCCAAGGCCGGGAAACTGGACGAAGCGCTCCGGCGCTACGACCGGGCCATCCGGGCCGCCCACCTCGTCGCCCCGCCCTCGTCGGTCGGCGAGGGCAAGCAGTCCCCGGTGGAGGGCTACGAGACCCCCTGGCTGAGCAAGGGCTACGCCTTCATGAAGATGGGCAAGTACTCCGAGGCGCTGCCCTACCTCGATCTCGCTCTGGACGCCAACATCGCCAACGAGACCGGGTGGCTCAACCGGGGCAACGCCCTCTCCCACCTCAAGTCGTACGACAGCGCCGTCACCTGCTACGAGAAGGCCCTGAGCATCAACCCCAGGTCCGAGGTGGCCCAGAACAACCTGGGCTGGACGCTCTACGCAAAGGGCGAGACCGAGCAGGCCATCCGGCACTACGACGCCGCCGTGGCGCTCAAGCCCGAGTACGCCCAGGCCTGGTACAACAAGGGCCTGGCCCAGCTCAAGGCCAACCGCCTGGAGGAGTCCGTCGCCACGCTCGACAAGGCGCTGGCGGTCAAGGAGAACCCCCTCCCCAAGAACCAGCAGCTTCTGGCCCAGCACGCCAAGGGCAACGCCTTCTACCGGATGAACAAGCTCCCGGAGGCGATAACGGTCTTCGACGAGATACTCAAGCAGGCGCCCGACGTCAACGTCTTCAACCTCAAGGGCAACGCCCTGATGCTCCAAAAGAAGGTCCCCGAGGCCCTGGCCCAGTACGAGACCGCCCTGCGCTACGACCAGCGCAACTCCAACGCCTGGAACAACCGCGGCAACGCCCTGCTGACCATGGACAAGAAGGAGGAGGCCATCTACTGCTTCGACAAGGCGGTGGAGTACAACCCGCGCAACGCCGAGGCCTGGAACAACAAGGGCCTGGCGCTGACCCGGCTCAACCGGCTCCCCGAGGCCCTCTCCTGCTTCGAGAAGGCCCTCGCCGCCGACCCGGACCACGTCGAGGCCCTGCTCAACAAGGGCAACACCCTCTCCCGGCTGGGCAAGCACACCGAGGCCATAAAGTGCTTCGACGCCCTGCTCGAGCGCGACCCGGCCAACGTCACCGCCTGGAACAACAAGGCCAACGCCCTGGCCCGGATGGGCAAGTCCTCCGAGGCCATAGGCGCCTACGACCGGGCGACCAAGATCTCCCCCGACTTCGAGCTCGCCCAGGTCAACAAGGGCAACGTCCTCATGTCGGCGGAGCGCTACGAGGAGGCCAGGCGGGCGTTCGACAAGGCCCTCGAGCTGAATCCGAAAAATGCACACGCCTGGTTCAGCCGGGGCGCGATCCTGCGCAAGCTCAAGGCCCCGCCCGAGGACAGCCTCAAGGCGCTGGACGCGGCGCTCGCCCTGGACAGTCGGCACGTCGCCGCCTGGAACACCAAGGGCGACGTGCTTCGCGAGAGCAAGAAGCTCGACGAGGCCATCGCCTGCTACGACGCGGTCATCAAGCTCCAGCCCGACAACGTCGAGGCCTGGTTCCACCGGGGGACGGCGCTTTCGGCCAAGACCAAGTACACCGACGCCATCGATTCGCTGGACAAGGCCACCGAGCTCGACCCGGAATACCTGGACGCCTGGAACGCCAAGGGCCACGCCTGGCACACCATCGGCGAGGCCGAAAAGGCGATATTCAACTTCGACAAGGTCACCGAGCTGGACCCGCACCACATCGAGGCCTGGGACAACAAGGGCGTGGCCTACTACACCATGGGCCGCACCCACGACGCCATCAAGTGCTTCGAGAAATGCGTCAACATAGACCAGAACTACGAGAAGGGCTGGTACAACATGGCCTCTGCCTATTCGGCGGAGGGCAAGGTCAACGAGGCGCTGGGCTGCTACGAGAAGGCCATAGAGGTCAAGCCCGACTACGGCAAGGCCTGGAACAACATGGGCAACCTGCTCTTCTCGATAGACCGCTGGGACGACGCCATGAAGTGCTTCGACCGGGCGCTGGCGCTGGACAGCACCTACGAGAAGGCCTGGAACAACAAGGGCAACATCCTGCTCTCACGCGGCGAGACCGACACCGCCCTCCAGTGCTTCAACCGCGCCATAGAGCTCGACCCGAACTACGAAAAGGCGTGGAACAACAAGGGCTCGGCGCTCTTCAATTTGGACCGGATGGAGGAGAGCCTGGAGTGCTTCCGCCGGGCCCTCCAGCTCAAGAAGGACTACGACAAGGCCTGGTACAACGCCGGGGCGGCGCTCTTCAAGCTGGGCAAGCCCGACGAGGCCATCGCCTGCTTCGACAAGGCCATAGAGCTCAAGCCCAAGTACGACGAGGCCTGGTACAACAAGGGCGCGGCGCTCTTCAAGCTGGGCAAGGTCAAGGAATCCATCGACTGCTTCGACGAGACCCTGAAGCTCAACCCCAAGCACCACGAGGCCTGGTACAACCTGGGCAACGCCCGGTACTACCTCGGGTTCCCACTGGAGGCCCTCCAGGCGCTCGACCGGGCCCTGGAGATCAACGCCGAGTACCAGGACGCCATACGCATCAGAAACGACTGCCTGAAGGTGCTCCAGGAGACCGGCCGGATGTACGAGTACTGGCGCGAGAAGGGCAACATCCTGGCCGAGAACGGCAAGGACACCGAGGCCCTCATGGCCTACAACAAGGCCCTCGACCTCAAGAAGGAGGACGACCGCTCCTGGTGGTTCAAGGGCAGGCTCCAGGCCAAAATGAAGCGCCACGACCAGGCCATCGGGGCGTTCGACAAGGTGCTCGCCCTCAAGCCCGAGGACCGGGAGGCCTGGTACGCCAAGGCCGAGTCATTGGTGGCCTCCGGGCGGGTGGCCGAGGCCATCATCTGCTACGACAAGGTCATAGAGCTGGATTCGCAAAACGAGTCCGCCTGGCTCAACAAGGGGCTGGCGCTCATCAGGCTGGGGCGGACCGAGGACGGGATGCAGTGCTTCCAGCGCATGATAGAGCTCACGCCCGAGGACGACAAGGGCTGGCACTACATGGGGCTGGGGCTCATGGCCACCGGGCGCAAGTTCGACGCGATAGCGTACTTCCAGCGGGCGCTGGACCTCAACCCCAAGGCCATCGACTCGTGGATGCAGAAGGGCATCGCCCTGCGCGACACGGGGAAGCCGGACGACGCGGTCGCCGCGTTCAACCGGGTCGTGGAGATCAAGCCGGACCACTCCGAGGCCTGGACCACGATAGGCGAGGTGCTCCTGAAGGGAGAGAAATGGGAGGGGGCCTCCAAGGCGTTCGAGAAGGCCATCACCGCCGACCAGCTGAACCCCAAGGCCTGGTCGGGCAAGGGCATGATCCAGCTCCAGCTGGGCAACGCCCAGACCGCCTCCGAAGCGTTCGCGCGGGCTCTCGAGCTCGACGAGAACCTGGGGCCGGCCTGGAACGGCATGGGCCTGGCCTACCTCAAGAGCGGCAACGCCCGCAACGCCCTGTCCTACCTGGAGAAGGCCACCCGGCTGAGCCCCGACTTCGCCGAGGGCTGGTCCGGGTACGGGAGCGCCCTCTTCGCCTTGGGCGAGAACGAGGAGGCCATCAAGGCCTTCGACCGGGCTCTGGAGCTCGACCCGACCTTCGTCAAGGCCTGGGCCAACAAGGCGACCGCGCTCATGAAGGCCGGCCGGACGCCGATGGCCCTCCTGGCCCTGGACAAGGCCACGGAGCTCAAGCCCGACTACGAGAAGGCCTGGGTGGACAAGGGCAACATACTCATGTCCGTGGGGAAGATGGAGGACGCCCTGCCCTGCTTCAACAAGGCGCTCGCGATAAACCCCCGGGCCGAGAGGACCTGGCTGGCGGTGGGCCAGACGCTGCTCGCGATGGGCAAGACCAAGGAGGCGGTGGCCGCCCTGGACAAGGCGCTGGGGATAAAGGGCGACAACGAGAGGACCCACCTGGAGAAGGGCAACGCCCTGCGCGCCCTGGGCAGCAACGACGGCGCCATCCAGGCCTACAACCGGGCCATAGAGCTCAAGCCCGACCTCTTCAAGGCCTGGTTCGGCAAGGGCGTGGCCTACGCCGACCTCGCCGAGTACGACGACGCGCTGGAGAGCCTGAACCGGGCTGTGGAGCTCAAGCCCGACGACGACAAGGCCTGGGTGGAGCGGGGCCGGGTGCTCACCGCCACGGGCCGGATGGAGGAGGCCTCGGGCTCGCTCGCCCGGGCGCTGGAGCTCAACCGCGGCAACGCCGACGCCTGGTTCCACTCGGCCCAGCTCCTCAAGCGGGCGGGGGCGATGGACGACGCCCTGGGGGCGTTCGACAAGGCCATAGAGGCCCGGCCCGGGCACGCCGCGGCGCTCTACGAGAAGGCGGTGCTGGCGCTGGAGGTGGGCCAGGTCGACGAGGGCCAGAAGGCCCTCTACCGGCTGGTGGAGGCGGACCCCAGGCACGCCGAGGGCTGGGCCCTTCTGGGCGGGGTGCTCCACGACCGCAAGGCGCTCTCCGAGGCGCTGGGCTGCTTCGACCGGGTGGTCCAGGTCCGCCCCGACCGGGCGGCGGCCTGGAGCCGGCGGGGCCGCATACTGGTCGAGATGGACCGCGGCGCCGAGGCGATGGCCTCCTTCGAGAAGGCCATCGAGGCGGACGCCGGGTTCGAGGAGGCCTACCTGGGCAAGGCGGACCTCCAGGCCCGCCAGGGGATGTACGAGGAGGCGGTCCAGACGCTCAAGGTGGCCCTGGACAAGAACCCCCAGAGCGAGCGGGGCTGGCTCATGACCGCCCTGGCCCTGCGGGCGATCGACCGGCCCCGGGACGCCCTGAAGTGCGCGCTCCGGGTGCTCAAGATCAACCCCGACAACATGCAGGCCCTGGAGCTCCGGGAGGAGCTCCAGAGCGCGGTGAAGGGCCGGCCGCGGGAGCCCCCGCGCATAGTACCGGGCCCCCCGCCTCCCGCCGCGCCTTCGGCGCCCCCGCCGCCGCCTGCCCCTGCCAGTAATATTGGAGAAGATGTGGAAACGGTTAATATGGACTGATACATTATGAGCGCCCTCAACGACAACCGGAGGCATTCGAGGTGAAATGGCCCGGGCAGCCGGCCGGGACGGTGCACCTGCTGCACCTGCTCCAGGCCGACCCCCCGCAAAAGCCCCCGCCCCGGCCATCGGAGCCCCCGGTCGAGGAGTTCGAACCGGCGGAGCCGCCTGCGGGGGCGCCGCCGGCCCCTGAAGAGTTCGAGGAGGCGCAGCCCCCGCTGGCACCGCCTGCTCCTGAAGAGTTCGAACCGGCGTCGCCGCCCGGAGCGGCTCCACCGGCCCAACCGCCGGAGGAGTTCGAAGCCCCGCCCGAGGGCGGGCCGGAGGCCTTCGATGTCACGGCCGAGGAGGTCGAGGAGACCGCGCCCGTCTCCCTGCGGACGGCCCCGCCCCAGGACGCCGCCGGTCGGCCGGGCCGGGGCGCGGGCAACGGGCTGACCAACGGCCTGGTCAACAGCCGCGGCCGGATAAACGGCCGGGGGCTGACGAACGGCCGGGGCCGGACGAACGGCCGGGGGCTGACGAACGGCCGGGGCCGGACGAACGGCCGCGGGCTGACCAACGGCCGGGGCCGGACGAACGGCCGCGGGCTGACCAACGGCCGGGGCCTCGTCAACAGCCGCCGCAAGGGCCTCGTCAACGGCGCGGGCATGGTCAACGGGGCCGGCCTGGTGAACGGCCGGCGCAGGCGGGGCCTCGTCAACGGCAACGGCCTGGTCAACGGCAACGGCTTCATAAACGGCCGCGGCCTCGTCAACGGCAAGGGGCTCATAAACGGCCAGGGGCTGACCGACGGCCGTCAGCTCACCGCCGCCGAGGTCGTCCCGACGCGCCCCAGGGCCCGGAGGAACATGGGGCTCGCCGCCGCGGTCATAGCCGTGGCGCTGCTCATCATCATCCCGGTCTTCTACTACACCCAGATCCAGAAGGGCATAGCCATCGACGGCATCTTCGAGGACTGGAAGGGCGTCTCCAACATATACGAGGACGGCAGCGCCCAGCCCTCGCCCGAGGACTCGAACATCGACATCACGCATTTCGGGGCCACCGCCTCCGACACAGACCTTGCGGTCTATGTCAAGGTGGCGGGGGACATGCTGAGGGGCGCGGGCGACCGTGGCGTGGACACCCTCACGGTCTTCATCTCGTCCGGGCGGACGGGGACCGGCTACCGCGTCAACACCCCCGGCGGGGTGATGGACGCCGACTACAAGCTCGAGGTCTTCGGCCACGACGGAACGGTCCGGTCGGCCTCCTACTCCAAGTTCGAGGGCGGCGACCAGAACGACTTCGGGGGCTGGACCTCCCTGGGATCGGTCCGGGCGGCCGTCTCCGGCAATCAGCTCGAGGCCTCGGTGTGGTTCCAGGGGACGGACCTCAGCCGCGGCGCGGACGCCTCCATCCTGTTCTGCATGCAAAACGCCCGCGGCGAGAAGGACTACTCCGACTTCACCGTGGGCCTCGCCACGGGCGTGCTGGCCGTGCACCAGGTGGAACCGACCAGCGCCACCGGCGACGGGTCGATCCTGACGCTGGAGGTGCGCGCCTACGGCCGGGAGGCGAACCTCAGCTCCATTCGCGTGACCAGGGCCGGCAGCGCCTCGGGCGGCAGCGTGTCGCTCAGCGGCGCCGGGGACCCGCGCGAGACCGGCTTCGGCGGCCAGGACGCCGTGTTCTCCGGCCTCGTGGTCCCGATAGCGAGGGATTCCCGGGCCATCCTCAGGCTCAACGCCCACGGCTTCTCGCCCGGGTCGTTCGGCATCTACATCTCCGGGCCCAGCGCCATCACCGCGACGACCGGAGGGAGGCCGGCCCACATCTCCGTCACGGGCTACACCAACACCCTCTTCTACCTGGGGGGCTCCACCCCGGGCAGCATCATCATAGACGGGGCGTTCGATGACTGGGACGCGACGCGGAACCAGGCCGGCTGGGATTCGCGCAACGACGGCACGGACGACTTCGAGGAGCCGGCGAAGGCGGGCTCGCCCGGGCTAGTCCAGAGGGGAGGCATAGCCAGGTACAGCGACGAGAACGTCAACCTCCTGGAGGTCGCCGAGTACAACCCAGGCACCGGGACCGTGTACTACTACGCCCGGGTGTCCGGGCAGGCGCTGGGAGGCCAGGTTGTCCCGACGACCAAGCGGGCCCTGCCCACAGGCGGCGGCGCGGGAGGGGGTGGCGCCCAGCCCCCCCACATCGGCTCGGACGTCTTGTACATCCTCATCGACGACGACGGCCGCAAGGAGACCGGCTTCCCCGTCCGCAACGCCGAGGGGGACACGATCATCGGGGCGCGCTACTGCGTCCTCGTGGTCGGCAAGAACAGCCAGGTCCTGGACTCGAAGACCTACACCTGGGACGGGGGCTGGCGGGAGGGCGGCCCGTCGCGCCTGGCCGCGGCCGGGGGCAAGAAGGTGGAGGTGGCGGTCAGCGCCCTTTCGCTCCAGCCGGGCCACAAGGCCATCATAATCGCCGAGGACTGGACGGGGAACGCAGACCGGTCGGACTTCGCCGTCGGGGCCCAGGGCCGGTCGGCGCCGGGGCCGACGCTCGAGGCCAACGAGGCGGACGTGTCGCGTCATGCGGTCCAGGTAGGCTCCAGGCTCAACCCGATGTTCCAGCTCCAGCTCGACGCCTGGAACGGGCCTGTGGATGTGCGGGCCATAGAGCTCACTCGCGACGGGACCGCGGCGGACACAGACATCACGGGCGTGCACCTGACGATGGATGTGGATGGGGACGGGGTCTTCTCGAAAACGGACCCGGAGGTGGCGGGGGCCGTGACGTTCACTGATGGAAAAGCGCTGTTCCAGGGCGCAAGGCGCGGGGCGCAGGGCGCAGGGGGCGAAGGCGCGGGGAGCGAGGCGGAAGGGGAAAGGGAGCCGATTGTGACGGTGGTGCCCGGGGAGAGG
>VGTL01000074.1 GCA_016874675.1 Methanobacteriota archaeon
CACTGTCAGGACCGAGATAGAAATCCCGGGTGCTGGGGGCAGGGTGCAGGGTGCAGGGACGGAAGAGCCCGGCACCCGGCACCCGGCACCCGGCACCCTGAACCCGCCCGGCACCCGGCACCCGGCACCCGGCACCCTGACCGTCGAGCACGGCGTGGTGGTCGTGGCCACCGGCGGCGGGGAGTACCGGCCGGAGGAGCACCACTACGGGAAGGACCCCCGCGTAATGACCCAGCTCGACATGGACGAGCGCCTGCTGCGCGGGGACCTTCCGAAGGCGGGGACGGCGGTCTTCATCCAGTGCGTCGGGAGCCGCAACAGCAAGCGGGGCTACTGCAGCCGCGTCTGCTGCAGCGCCGCCGTGAAGAACGCCCTGGTGCTCAAGAAGCGGGACCCCGCGACCCGCGTCTGGGTCCTCTACCGCGACATGCGCACCTACGGTTTCAGGGAGGAGTGGTTCCGGAAGGCGCGCGAGCTCGGCGTCGAGTTCCTGCGCCACGACGACGACGAGCTGCCGGTCGTCGAGCGGTCCGGCGGGGAGCTGACCGTCGCGGTGCGCGAGCCGGTGCTCGGCCGGAAGCTTACCATCCACCCGGACCTCCTGGTGCTCTCGGCGGCCATGCTCCCGCCCGGCGGGTCGGAAACGCTGGCCAAGATGCTCAAGGTGCCCCTCACGCGCGACGGCTTCTTCCTCGAGGCCCACATGAAGCTTCGGCCGGTGGAGTTCGCGACCTCCGGCGTCTTCCTGGCGGGCGTGTGCGCCGGCCCCAAGTTCATGGACGAGTGCATCTCCCAATCCGAGGCCGCGGCCATGAAGGCCGTGGTGGCCGTGCAGAAGGGCTACATCGAGACCGAGCCGTGCATATCCGAGATACGCGAGGACAAGTGCTCCCAGTGCCAGAACTGCCTGCGCGTTTGCCCGTTCTCGGCCATCGACGTCGCGGACGGCAAGGTGAGGGTGATACCGGAGCTCTGCAAGGGCTGCGGGCTCTGCAACGCCGCCTGTCCCTCGGGCGCGATACAGCAGAGGGGGTTCAAGGACAACCAGGTGCTGGAGATGGTGCGGACCTGCTGCGGGTGAGAACATGACGGTCGAGACTCCTACCACAGGCGCCGGAACCGGGTTCGAGCCCAGGATAGTCGCCTTCATCTGCAACTGGTGCACCTACGCGGCGGCGGACCTGGCCGGGGTGAGCCGGCTCCAGATGCCCCCCAACACGCTCAACATCCGCGTGATGTGCTCGGGCCGCATCAACCCGATGCTCGTGATACGGGCGTTCTCGCAGGGGGCCGACGGCGTGCTGGTCTCCGGGTGCCACATGGGCGACTGCCACTACATCACCGGCAACTACTACGCCCGGCGCAGGCTCCTGACGCTCAAGTCAGTGCTGACCGGGATTGGGATCGAACCGGAGCGGTTCCGCGTCACCTGGATTAGCGCCGCCGAGGCGCAGGACTACCAGCGCGTCATCACGGAGATCGTCGAGAACGTGAAGAGGCTCGGGCCGCTGACACTGTTCAGGGACGGCCGGGTCGTCGCCCGGGAGACGACGGGCTGCGCGGAGGGCTGAAGATGCGCGACTACCGTTCGGAGAGCGCCCGGCTGCGCGAGATCGTCTCGGGCCTGCTCGAGAGGGGCGAGGTGGAGCTCGTGGTCGCCTGGACCGAGGGCGAGGACCGGCCCCGGACGCGCGAGACCCTCATCGGCAAGGGACGGGAGGACCTCCTCCGGAAGGTGGTGTGGTCGCCCTTCTGCACCACGTCGACCGTGACCTTCCTCAAGAAGAACAAGGCCGCGCTCGCCGGCAAGAGGCTGGGCGTCGTGGTCAAGGACTGCGACCTCCAGGCGCTCAACGTACTTCTCCAGGAGCATTTCCTCAAGCGGGAGGACCTCGTCATCATAGGCGTGAGGTGCGACGGCCTTGCCGAAGCCGACCTGTTCCCCCGCCCGGAGGGCGCCGAAGTCCCCATAACGAGCGACGGGGGCGGCGTCACGGTGGGCAAGCAGCGCCGCGCCTGGGAGGATTCGGGCTTCACCACCTGCCTCACCTGCTCCTACGAGGACATGAAACCCGACCACGTGGTCGGGGAGTACGGGCGTAAGAAGGGGAAGCCCGAATGGGGGCACCTCGCCCGGCTGCAGGCCCTGGAGCCCGGCAAGCGCCGGGAGCACTACGCCGCGCTCTTCGAATCGTGCATCCGCTGCTACGCCTGCCGGGAGGTGTGCCCCGTCTGCGCCTGCGTGGAGTGCGCCATAGACCCCGGCGAGCGCGCCATCACGCCGCGCACCGCCCCGTCGGTGAAGGCCTGCGCCCCGGTGTGGGCCTGCCGCGAGAGGAGCGTCTCCGAGAACGCCGTCTACCTCCTCACCAGGACGATGCATATGGCCGGCCGGTGCGTGCGATGCGGCTGGTGCGAGCGGGCGTGCCCCGTGGGGCTGCCGCTCATGGAGATCCTGGACCTCTCCAACGACGCCGTCAGGCGCGTCTACCGATACGAGGTGGGCCGCGACCCGGCCGACCCGCCCTTCCTGGCGTCGTACGCCGAGACCGATCCGGACGACAAGGGGGCGGGACATTGAGCGCCATACGCGTTCCGGCCTCCCGGATGGAGAAGGCGCTGGCCGAGACCGGCTGGCGCGTGATGGTGCCCTCCGGCGCCGGCCGGAAGGGCGGGTACGTCGAGCTGCGCGCCGGCGGCAGGCTGCCCCGCGAGTGCGGGGACCACACCAAGCCCTCCACCCCGCCCAAGGGGCTCGTGTTCCCCAACAACGAGGAGCTCCTGTCCTATGTCCTGGGCGTGAAGGGCGAGATAGAGGTCGGGCCGGCATCCCACACGATGGCGCGGACGGTGCTCTACGGCACGCCCCCCTGCGACACCGCCTCCTTCCGGGCGCTGGACTCCGCCCTGCTGAAGGACATGGCGGAGCCGGGCTACGCCGGGAAGAGGGGGCTTCTGGGCGTGATAGGCATGGCCTGCTCCCGCGCCGGCCGGTGGTGCTTCTGCACTTCCGTCGGGCTCTCCCCGCGCTCCAACATCGGAGCCGACCTGATGGTGTACCCGGACGGCGATGACCTGCTGGTGGAGAGGGTCTCCGACCGGCTGGACGGGCTCTGGAAGCGGCTCGAGGCCGGGGCCGCCGGGGCGGACGAGAAGGCCCTGCGGGCCGTCGAGGGCAAGTTCGTCCCGAGGGTGCTAAACTTCGTCTTCGAAGCGGAGAAGCTCGCGGACGCGCTCGAGAAGGCCTTCGGCTCCCCCTACTGGAAGGAGTTCTCCGAGCGGTGCGTCTCCTGCGGCATATGCACCTTCCTGTGCCCGACCTGCCACTGCTTCGACATAACCGACGTCGCCAAAGACGAGCTCTCCGGGAAGCGGCTCCGGACCTGGGACACCTGCCAGTTCCCCGAGTTCACGGGCGAGACCTCCGCCCACAACCCCCGAAAGGAGAGGTGGGCCCGCCAGCGCCAGAGGGTGCTGCACAAGTTCCTCTACCACCCGCGCAACCACGGCCACATGATGTGCACGGGCTGCGGGCGGTGCATCCGGTACTGCCCCGTGGACATCAACATCGCCGAGGGCGTCATGAGGCTGGGGGGGTCGAAATGAAAGACGAGTACATCCCCGTGGTCACGGAGGTCGCGGACATACGCACCGAGACGCCCCCGGGCGACCGCATGATAAGGACCCTGCGCGTCCAGAAGGAAGGGAAGGCCCCCTTCGCCCATCTCCCCGGCCAGTGCGCGATGATCTCCGCGTTCGGCAGGGGCGAGGCGATGATCTCCATAGCCTGCCCGCCCAACGGAGAGTACCTGGAGTTCAGCATCCTCCTCCAGGGCGCCGTCACCACCGATCTCCAGTACCTGGAGAAGGGCGAAAAGATCGCGCTGCGCGGGCCGTACGGGAACAGCTTCCCGGTCGACGAGTGGAAGGGCAGGCGCGTCATCGTGGTCGGCGGCGGGATAGGCATCGCGCCGCTGCGGAGCGTCTACGGTCACGTCGTCCGGCACCCGGCGGACTACGCCGGGCTGGACATATTCTACGGCGCCCGCGACTCGCAGTCGATAATATACAAGCAGGAGCTCTTCGACCTTCTGGAGAAGAGGAAGGCCAACGTCCATCTCTCCATAGACCGGCCGGAGCCCGGATGGAACCATTTCGTCGGGTTCGTGGCGGCCAACCTGACGCGCGCGGCCCCGTCGCCCCAGAACGCCGTGGCGATAACCTGCGGCCCGCCGATACACATCACGGTCACGCTCGACGTGCTCAAAAAGCTCGGGTTCTCGGAGGACCAGGTGTACACCACCCTGGAGCGCAAGATGAAGTGCGGGTTCGGGAAATGCGGCCGCTGCAACATCGGCGAGGTCTACACCTGCGTCAAGGGGCCGGTCTTCTCGCTCGCCAGGCTCCGGAGGCTGCTTCCGGAGGGGCTGCCCGACAAGTGATGGGGGATCTCACATCTTCTCGTCGCTGCGGTCCGGCCCGGAGACTATCTCCAGCCCGTGCCCCGCTATCTCGTAGGTCAGGAGCTGGATGGGCGTCATCGTGGAGCGCATCTTCACGACGTCCATCACCCGCTCGCGGCGGCCGGTGAAGGGGTTCTCGCGCTTGAAGAGGCGGAGCGCCCCGTACACCGAGAACATCGCAAGGTCGTTGAGCTCGTGGGAGGTGGCGCTGTCGAGCACCACGATGGTGGTGATGCCGCGCTTCTTGAGGGTGTGGATCATGAGGTCGAACCGGTCCCGGAACTCGTCGGGCGTGAGGTTGGCGGTCTGGCTTCCCAGGCTGTCCATTATGAACGCGTTGGTGTCCCTGGGGACGAGCTTGACGAGCTCCCCGAAGTTGCCCTTGCGCGCCTGGATGCCTATCCCCATGACCGCCTCGGTCTCGGTGGCCCGCTTCCCGACCAGCTCGACGAACTCGAGCCTGCCGGCCTTCTCCAGCTTCTCGAGGCTCCATCCGAAGGCCGCGGCCTGGAGCCGCAGGTCGGAGGCCTCCTCCTCCGAGGCCATGTAGACCGTCTTGAGCCCGTCCTCGGCGCACCGGCGCGCGAACTGCAGCGCGAAGATGGTCTTCCCCGAGCCCGCCTCGCCCGTGACGAGCATGGTCCTTCCCGCCGGGATGCCGCCCACTATCCTGTCGAGCCCCTCGACGCCGGTCTTGAGCCTTTCCATCGGCAATCGCCTCCAGCACTGAGCGAGTTAATATGGCGGAGCGGTCTATTATAGCTTTGGCCGGAGCGGGATTCTCCATCCACCCTCGAGCGGCCGGTCGATCGCCCTAGATGCCGGACCGCTCCTGCCGTCCGATGGCCCCCCTTCGGGGGGCCAGAGCCGCTGGAGGGAATTGAACCCGAAACTTTTGGCGCAATACTTTGGGTGACGCCAAAAGTTTCATCAAAAAGGATGAATTCCAGTGGCCCCCCTTCGGGGGGCCAGAGCCGCTGGAGGGAATTGAACCCTCGACCTACTCCTGTCTGGTCAAGGACTCCCCGGGGCCTCATCGGTTCTCAGCCCCATGGCGGAATACCAAGGAGTCGCTCCACCACTGAGCCACAGCGGCGTTTTGCTGCCGGGAGGCCCTCGTCGGGCCTCGGTCGAGGGCAGAATGCCGGAGGGGTTAGTTAAAGGTTGCGAGGGTTCCGTCACGGCTCCCGCCCTCGCGCCCCGAGCATCCATCCTTCACCATCCCCTCCACCCACAACCCTGCACCCAGCACCCTGCACCCTGCACCCTGAGTTTTCCCCCGCACCCCGCACCCTGCACCCTGCCATTCCCCCCTTGCTCCCTTGCTGCCTTTGACCTATAGCAAAGAGTTATTAAGGAGCACCCATTTCCCCGTCAGGCCTATGAGTGATGACGGCCCCGACGGGGCCTGAGGGAGGGAAACAGATGGCAAAACCGATGTATGTCAGGTTCGAAGTGCCCAAGGAGGTGGCCGACCGCGCCTACGAGGTCGTGGAGCTCGCCCGGGAGTCCGGGAAGGTCTCGAAGGGCTCCAACGAGGTGACCAAGGTGGTCGAGCGCGGCGTCGCCAAGATGGTGGTCATGTCCGAGGACGTCCAGCCCGAGGAGATACTGGCCCACCTGCCGTTCCTCTGCGAGGAGCGCAACGTGCCCTATATCTACGTCCCGGCCAAGCTCGAGCTGGGCAAGGCCGCCGGGCTCCAGGTGCCGACCGCGTCCGTCGCGATAGTCGACCCGGGCAAGGGCAAGGCCGTCCTGGAGGAGCTTGCGGCCAAGGTGGCCGGGCTCCGCAAGTGAGGGGAGCAAGATGCCCGAGGACGACGGCATCCCGTCCGAGGTCGTGGAGATAATCGGCCGCACCGGCATGTGCGGCGAGGCCACCCAGGTCAAGGTGCGCGTGCTCGACGGCCGGGACAAGGGCCGCATCATCACGCGCAACATCTTCGGCCCGCTCCAGACCGGCGACATCATAATGCTCAAGGAGACCGCCCGAGAGGCCCGCAAGCTCAACGTAAGGTGATGGGAGATGGTCGAGAGGAGGCTTTGCTCCTTCTGCGGCAACGAGATAGAGCCGGGGACGGGCAAGATGTACATCAAGAAGGACGGCACCATCTTCCACTTCTGCGCGAGCAAGTGCGAGCGGAACCTGCTCAAGCTCGGGCGCATCCCCCGCCACACCCGCTGGACGAAGAGCTTCCAGAAGTAGGGGCTCTTCCCGGGCGGGCCGGCGGGCAGCGGACTGGGACCGGGTCCCTGTGGGGTGGTGATGTGGGCAGGGTGCGACAGCCGATAGTCAGCGTACTGGGCCACGTCGACCACGGCAAGACCACCCTGCTCGACGCCATCCGCGGCTGCACGGACGTCGCCTCGCGGGAGCCGGGCCGGATAACCCAGCACATCGGCGCGAGCGAGATCCCCCTCGACGACATCCGGGAGCGCTGCGGCGCGCTCGTCGCCGGTCGCCGGTTCAGGATCCCCGGCCTGCTCTTCATCGACACCCCCGGCCACCAGGCGTTCACCACCCTTCGCGCCCGGGGAGGGTCGCTTGCGGATCTTGCGGTCCTGGTCGTGGACATCGTCGACGGCTTCAAGCCCCAGACCCTGGAGTCGCTCAACATCCTCAAGAAGTACAAGACGCCCTTCGTGGTGGCGGCCAACAAGGTCGACCTCATACAGGGCTGGCACGACCACCCGGGCCGGAGCCTGATGGAGAGCCTCAAGGAGCAAGACGAGGGCGTGCTCGAGGAGCTGGACCGCCGCGTCTACAAGCTCGCCGAGGCGTTCGACCGGGAGGGCATCTCCGCGGAGCGCTTCGACCGCGTGTCCGACTTCACGAAGAACGTGGCGCTCGTGCCCCTGAGCGCCAGAAACCGCGAGGGGATACCGGACCTTTTGCTCATGCTCGTGGGGCTCGCCCAGAGGTTCTTGGAGGGGCAGCTCACCACCGAGGAGGGCCCGGCCGAGGGCACCGTGCTCGAGGTCAAGGAGGAGAAGGGCCTGGGGACCACCCTGGACGCGATAATCTTTTCGGGGACCATCGAGAGGGGGGACACGATAATAGTCGGCACGGGCGGAAAGCCCCTCGTCACCCGGGTGAAGGCCCTGCTGCGGCCCAAGCCGCTCGACGAGATCCGGGACCCGCGCCAGCGCTTCGATTCCGTCAAATCGGTGACGGCGGCGGCGGGCATCAAGCTCTCCGCCCAGGTGCTCGAGGGGGTGGTCGCCGGCGCACCGCTGCGCGTGGTGAGGGGCGACGTCTCCGAGGCCGCCTCCAAAATTGAGGAGGAGAGCAAGCCCGCGGTGGAGACGGCCGACGAGGGCCTGGTGGTCAAGGCCGACGCCATCGGGTCGCTGGAGGCGCTGGCGTACGAGCTCGGGCACGCCGGCATCCCGGTCAAGCGGGCCGAGGTGGGAGACATCGCCAAGCGGGACGTCGTCGACGCCGCCACGGCGAGGGACCGGCTCTTCCGGGCCATCCTGGGCTTCAACTCTCACCCGCTCCCCGACGCCAGGGAGGAGATCGACAAGGGCGAGGTGACCGTCTTCGAGAACAACATCATCTACAAGCTCATCGAGGACTACGCCGCCTGGCGGGAGAAGCGCCGCCTGGAGCTGGACAAGGACCGGCGCGAGCTCATCGTCCACCCGGGGAAGTTCATGGTGCTCCCCAACTGCGTGTTCCGGGTGAGCAAGCCGGCGGTGGTCGGGGTCCGGGTGCTCGCCGGGAGGCTCAGGCCGGGCCAGGCGGTGCTGAAGGAGGACGGCCGGGTGATCGGCAGGATAAAGAGCATCCAGAAAGAGGGCGAGCCGGTCAAGGAGGCGATGCAGGGGATGGAGGTCGCCCTAGCCATCGAGGGCGTCACGGTCGGGCGCCAGCTGGAGGTCGAGGAGACCATGTACGTCGACATCCCGGAGGGCCATGTCCGGGAGCTGCGCAAGCTCGACCTCACCTCTGACGAGGTCGAGTGCCTGGACCGGGTGTGCTTCATCCACGCCAGGGAAAGGGCGTTTTGGGGGAAGTAGGACCCCGGCCTGCGGGCCGG
The DNA here is from genome assembly GCA_016874675.1 of Methanobacteriota archaeon. Lineage (GTDB taxonomy): Archaea > Thermoplasmatota > DTKX01 > VGTL01 > VGTL01 > VGTL01. Next base: position 8,507 of record VGTL01000074.1, read on the forward strand.
GGCTTCAGCGATCGGTGAGGGCGGAGAGGCGAGAGCGGAACGATCACGGGAGGGGTGCCGGGATGGACCTGAAGGTGGCGTCGGGCGATCGCGTCGTGCTCATGGACTCGGACGGGCGCAAGATCGCGGTCGTGGTCGCACCGGGCGCCCGGCGCGTCGGGGGGCTGGGGGTCCTGGACCCCTCCCCGCTCGTCGGGGCGGCGTTCGGATCGACGGCCACGGTCGGCAACCGGCGCTTCACGGTGCTCCGACCCTCCCTTCTGGACCTTTTGGAGACGCTGGAACGGAGGGCGCAGATAATCCTGCCAAAGGACGCCTGCCATATCCTGCTGGGGTGCGACATCTCGGCCGGCAAGACGGTCGTCGAGGGCGGGGCGGGCTCGGGCGCGATGACCACCGCGCTGGCCTGGGCCGTGCGCCCGGGAGGGAGGGTCATCACCTGCGACGTCCGGCCCGACAGCCTCCGGCAGGCGCGGCACAACGTCGAGCGGGCCGGGCTGGCCGAGGTCTGCTCGTTCCGGGAGGCCGATGTCACCGCCCCGGGCGGCATCCCCGAGCGCGACATCGACGCCGTCGTGCTCGACATCCCCGAGCCCTGGCGCGCCCTGGACGGCGCCTGGGAGGCGCTCCGCCCTTGCGGCCACCTGGCTTGCTACACGCCGACGGCCAACCAGGCCGAGCAATCGGTCCGGGCGCTCCGGGGGCGCCGGTTCATCGGCGTGAGGACCGTCGAGGTTCTCGAGCGCGAGATGGCGGTGGTCGAGAAGGGCATCCGGCCCTCCTTCGAGATGCTCGGGCACAGCGGGTACCTGACCTTCGCACGGAAGGTCCTTGAGACGCTCTGAAGGGCCGCCACAGGTAGATATATAATAAATAATTGCCAACCTGTGAAGACAGTCTTAAATATGCGCGGTGGCTTGCAGGGCAATAAGGGTGGGGAAGGGGTGCGCGGATGATATTCGGACGCCTGGCGGATTTCATTGTTAAACGCCACAAGTGGGTGCTCGCCGCCTGGATCGTGGTTTTCGTCCTGTGCTCGCCGGTCATCGCGCGGGTGGGCGAGGTCCTGACCGCCCAGCAGGACACCGGCGGCGGCGCACCCACCGAATCCGACCGGGCCGCCGACATCATCGACAAGCAGTTCCCCCGCGCCATCTCGAACTCCACGATGCTCGTGGTCTTCGTGGCCGAAAATGTCTCCGGGAACAAGACGCGCGATTTTTTGCTGGATCTCGAGAACCGCACAATCCGCAACGACGACATCCGCTACTTCGAGAACAACACGCCCGGCGAGTTCCCCCGGGACTTCGTCAGCGTCTACACGGTCCAGCGGTTCATCCTGGTCCAGGCGGTCGAGGGGATGAACTCGGGCATGCACCAGATGGCCGCGACGGTGCAACTGGTCTGGGGCATCCCGGCGCAGTACCTGGGCGTGTACGCCGCGACGATGGGCAACGAGACCGAATCCGAGCGCCAGGTCAACGCCACCATACAGGCGACCGCCGCCCAGGACCCGGCCACCGGCGCGATGCTCGCGGGGTACTTCGCCCTTTTCCGCCAAGGCTGGCAGGCCTCCGCGGACAACCTCACGCAGCTGGCCAACCCGCAGCTTCGGGCCGAGCTTGCGGCCCGCTCCGCCGTCCAGTCGTACGTACAGGGCCCCGGCATCCCCGCCGCCCAGGCCGGGCTGATGCTCGCCGCGGCGGGCTCGTTCAACATCGGCACATTCATGGACCCGCTGCTCGTGCAGGAGTTCGCTGTCGGGGCCCTGGCCCGGAGCGCCAACATCACGGATCTGGCGTTCCTCAACGGGGTCTACGCGCTCGGGGACCTCTCGCGGCAGCCGGCGGCGAACAGGACGGCGGCGATCGAGGGCTACGTTCGCGGCACCGTGCTGCCCGGCGGGACGATAGACACCTATCCCGTGAGGCTCCCGGCGGACATGCGCTCCTCGCTGGTCAGCGGGGACGGCACCGTGACGCTCGTCACGCTTTCGTTCACGAAGGGCGACGAGTACACCGACGCGGAGGGTAAAAGGCCCAACCACGACAACGTAGTCGAGGTGCGCAAGCTCATCTCGGAGCTCAAGGGGAAGCACGCGGTGCCCGGCCTGAGGACCTACGTCTCGGGCGGCGCCGCCATCTCCATGGACATCATGGAGACCATGAGCGACGACTTCGCCCTCATCGAGTTCGTGACCGTCCCCATGCTGATCATACTGATGGGTCTCTTCTTCCGGTCCGTGCTCACGCCCGTGCTCCCGCTGGGCGCGGTGGGCACCGCGCTGGGGCTCAGCCAGGCGGTGATATTCCTGGTCGGGACCTACGTCGCCCCGGTCGACACCTACACCACCACGATGCTCTTCTCGGTGCTCATGGGGGTGGGCACCGACTACTCCATATTCATCGTCGCCCGCTTCCGGGAGGAGCGCATCAAGGGGGCCGGCCGCGAGGAGGCGGTCCGGACCTCGGTCACCTGGGCCGGCGAGTCGATAGCCACCTCCGGCGCCACCGTGATGATCGCGTTCATGTCGCTGGGCATCGCCTCGTTCGAGATGGTCAAGATAATGGGCCTCGTCATGGGCGCGGCCATCCTCATCGCCCTCCTGATTTCGCTCACGCTGGTGCCCAGCCTGCTGATGCTCGTCGGCAACCGCGTCTTCTGGCCCAACAACCGGGACCGTTTCAGGCGCTACTCCCGGCGGATAATGGAGCGCCGCGGGGCCGGCCAGCACGGCTACTTCTACAGGGCCGCCCGCTTCTCGGTGCGGAACGCCAGGTGGATCGTGGCGGCGGCGGTGCTGGTCTCCATCCCGACCACCTACATCTTCTTCACCGCGGAGACCTCCTTCGATTTCATCGGGACGATGCCCAAGGTCGAGTCCACCCGGGGCATGGACGCCATGACGGAGGGCTTCGGGGCGGGCCGCATCATGCCGTCCTACGTGGTCATGGTGTTGAGGGACCCGGTCATCCTGCCTGACGGGAACTTCAGCGTGCGGGAGCTGGGCTCCATCGAGAACGTCTCGGCCGCCCTCGACGGCCGCTCCACCGTACGGGAGGTCGACGGCCCGACGCGCCCGTACGGCTTCAAGGCCGGCTACGAGGACCCCGCCAACCTCTCCCAAAACGACCTCTCCAAGATGCGCCAGTTCGTCGGGCTGGACAACCGGACCGTCCGGCTGAGCTTCGTCCTGGAGGCCGCGCCGACCTCGCAGGAGGCGGTCAACTCCGTCCCGGACCTCCGAGAGGCCGTCCGGGATGCGGCGAGGGGCAACGGCGTGGAGGCGGTCTACCTGGGCGGCGCCACGCCCGGCGCCTACGACGCCAAGGTCAATCTGGACAGGGAGTTCGGCCAGATGCAGATCATCGTCGTCATCGGGATATTCATCGTGCTGGTCGTTGTCCTGGGCTCGCTGCTGCTCCCGGTGTCCGCCATACTGACCATCGGGCTGTCCATCTCCTGGTCCTTCGCCGCCACGTTCCTCATCTTCCACGAGTGGCTGGGGGTCCCGATACTGTTCCTCGTCCCCCTCATCCTGTTCATCGTGCTCATGGGCCTGGGGATGGACTACAACATCTTCATCCTCACGCGCATCCGCGAGGAGGTCCACAAGGGCAAGACGGACGAGGAGGCCATCGTCGACGCCGTGGACTGGACCGGCGGCATAATAACCGCCCTGGCGGTCATAATGGGGGGCGCGATAGGGGTGCTCGTGCTCTCCTCGGCCAAGATGCTCGCCGAGTTCGGCTTCGCGATATCCTTCGCCATCCTGCTGGACGCGATGGTGGTGCGCACCTACATCGTGCCGGCGGTGATGACGCTTTTGGGCAAGTGGAACTGGTACGCCCCCGGGCCGCTCCAGAGGGAGCGCCGCGAGACGAAACGGGCGCCGGCCGGGAAGACGGAGCGAATGCGGTAGGCGAAGGCGCAGGGCGCAGGGCTCAGGGCGCAAGGGAAGGAGCAAGGCGCAGGGCGCAGGGCGCAAGGGGCGAAGGGACGGGGAGGAAGGGTCAAGGAGGAAGGGAGCGACGGGAACCAATATTCCCCTTGTCCCTTGCGCCTTCCTCCTTGCGCCTCAACCCCTGCGCCTCGCGCCTTGCGCCTTGCGCCTCGTGCCTTGCGCCGTTTCACAACCTCGTCCGCTTCCTCGCGCTGGACTCCCGGGCCATCTCGTCGGAGAGCGACTGGACCATCTCGTGGGCGAGGGACCTGGCCCGCCTGGCATCCTCGTCCTCCACCGCCTCCACCACGCTCAGGGAGAAGTTGGACGCCCTCGCCGAGTGGGTCAGGGCCCCAAGCGAGATGATGTCGGCGTGCCTGGCGTACCGGAGGATGTTCTTCTCCGTTATCCCGCCGGAGACCTCGACCAGCGTCGCCTTCCGGGCCCGCTTGACGGCCCGGAAGGCCCGGCCCGCCTCGGCGGGCGGGAAGTTGTCGAGCATGACGATGTCGGCGCCGGCGCGGGCGGCCTCCACCGCCCCGGCCGTGTCGGTGACCTCTACCTCCACCTGCCCGGTGTACCCGGTCGACCTCACGCGCCTCACGGCTCCTGAGATGGAGCGCTCCAGGAAGAGGTGGTTGTCCTTGATGAGCACCATGTCGTCGAGGCGGAAGCGGTGCGTCATACCCCAGCCGAGCGCCACCGCCTTCTTCTCGTAGTAGCGGAAACCGGGCGTGGTCTTGCGCGTGGCGGCTATCTTGACGGCCGGGTTGAGCCGGCGGCACCTCTTGACCAGCGCCCGCGTCCGCGTCGCAATGCCGCTCATGCGCATCAGGAAGTTCAGGGCGACCCTCTCCCCGGCCAGGATGCCCTTGGCGCTCCCCTGGAGGGCCATCACCTCGGTGCCGGCGGATATCTCCTCCCCATCGAGGATCTTGCGCAGCACCTGCACGCGCAGCTCCCGGAAGACCTCCTCGGCCTCGTCCAGGCCGGCGGCCACGCAGTCCTCGTGGGCCGTGATGACCGCCTTGAGCTCGGGGTCCCTGCGGCCCAGGAGCAGGTTCGTGGTGACGTCCCCCCTGCCCAGGTCCTCGTTGATGAACCAGTGGATGCCCGTGTCGTGGCCCATGGCGGCCCGAATCGGGCTTGGCGATTATCTATGTTTCGACCCCCGGGCGCCGCCGGCCGGCGCGCCCGGATGCCTCGGCGCCCGACACGATACCTATTTATCGGCGCTGGTCGTAACCGCGGCCATGGGTCCGCCGACCGGCGCCGGGCCGGCAATATCCGTCGGGCACCTCACCAAGCGCTTCGGCGGCCTGGTGGCGGTGGACGACCTGTCTTTCGATGTCGGACGGGGGCAGATATTCGGCCTCCTGGGCTCCAACGGGGCGGGCAAGACCACCACGCTCAAGGTGCTCACGGGGCTGCTTCGGCCCGACAGCGGCCGCGTGCGCATTGACGGCGTGGACGTCCTGAGGAGGCCGGTGGAGGCAAAGCGGCGCATCGGCTTCCTGCCCGAGGCGCCGGCGCTCTACGACCAGCTCACCGCCCGGGAGTTCCTCGAGATGATAGGCACGCTGCGGTCGATGGAGCAGGCGCGGCTGGACGCCAGGATAGGCGAGCTTCTGGAGATGATGGAGCTTTCGGAGTTCGCCAAAAGCAACGTCGGGACGTTCTCTCGGGGCATGCGCCAGAAGCTCGCGTTCGCCTCGGCGGTGCTGCACTCCCCGGCGATACTGGTCCTGGACGAGCCGCTCTCGGGCCTCGACCCGCGCTTTGGCAAGCTTTTCAAGGACTGGATAAGGGGGCACGCGGGCGGGGGGGGGTCGGTGCTCATGTCCACGCACGTCACCTCCAACGCCGAGGAGATGTGCGACCGCGTCGCCGTCATAGACCGGGGCCGGGTCCTCGCCGCCGGCCCGGTGCGGGGGGTGCTGGAGGCATCCGGCACCAAGACCCTGGAGGACGCCTTCGTGGCGCTGGTCGGAGGGAGCAGGTGGCCGCGCTCACCGTCTTCGCAGCGGACACGCTGACGGCCCACCGCTCGGTGCTCGCCCGGCTCGCCAAGCACCCGGCGCTGACCGCCTGGTTCGTCGTTCTCCTGGTGGCCGCGACCTGGATGGGGCTCCGTGTCGCGGAGCTCGTCTCGTCCGGGGGCGTCGACGCCGGCCCGATGGACATCCAGCCCCACACGCTGCTTTTGGTCTTTTTCATGATAATGACGGGCAAGTCCGTGGTGGACACCAACTCCCGCGTCACCCAGAACAAGGAGATGATGATGATACTGGGCCAGCCGGTGGACATCTACTCGGCGCTCTGGGGCAAGTTCGCATACATCATCCTTAGCAACCTTGCGGTGCTCGCGGTGGTCCTGGGCACCGCCACGGCGGTGCGGGCCGCGTTCACGCCGGGCCTTTTCTTCCCGCCCTGGTTCGTCGCCTGCCTCGTGCCCCTGGCGCTCCTGGCCGCAGCCATGGGGTTCGTTCTCTCCATCCTGACCTCCCAGCCGGGCCTTGCCCGGCGGACCGTTCTGGTGGCGGCGTTCAGCGAGCTGGCGGTGGCCCTCTACTTCTCGTTCGACCTGCTCAAGGGGGCCCCGGAGTACCTGGTCCCGGCCTCCATGTTCCTGCTTGCGGCCGGGCTCGCCTGCGTGCCCCTGGCGAGCCGGCTCTTCCTGGCCGCCTGGAACTACGAGGTCAGCGGCTCCGAGGGCGTCGTGCAGAGGGCGACGCGCGGCGGCTCCGGGCGGCTCTTCTCGGTGATGACGCGGAGGATGGACCCCGCCGCCCGGGAGCTCCTGCGCAAGGAGATGGTGATAAACATCTCGCGCAAGGAGGTGGGCGGCACCGTCTTCACCATAATCGGCCTGGCGGTGGTCCTGGTCTACCTGCGCGGCCGGGCGGGGGAGCCCGGCCCGGTGGCGGGGCCGTTCGGGGACCTCGTGCTGCCGCTCCTCGTCTGCGTCGGCCTCTACATCGCCGCGGTGCTCCAGTACGCCATGCTGGGGCTCGGCAGCCTCGGAAAGGAGGGGAAGAACTTCTGGATACTGAAGCACCTGCCGGTGCGGAGCGAGCGGGTCTTCCAGGCGAAGGCCGGGGCGCTCCTGGTCTTCACCCCGGTGATCGTGTTCGCCATAGCCCTCCCCCTGCCCATCATGGCCGGGATGGCCGCCGCGTGGCTGGCCTTCTTCGTCCTTGCCGCCCTGGCGCTGGCGCTCGCCTTCACCGCGGTGGGCATCTGGTCGGGCACCGTCTACCCCAACTTCGACGAGGGCACCCGCGGCACGCCGGACGTGATGACCATGTACCTCATCATGATGGCCTGCCTCTTTTTGGGCGCCCTCGCCGTGGGCCTGCCCGGCCTCGTGATGTACTACGACCACCTCGTCGGCCTGCTGTGCATGGCCCTCTCCGCCGACTGGTGCGCGCTCTTCCTGTATCACGCGATCGGGCGCAGTGCGCGCAATTATGACGCTCTGGAAGTTGGGGTGTAGGCAGCAAGGCAGCATGGCAGGAAGGCAGCAAGGGGGCAGCAAGGCAGCATGGCAGGAAGGCAGAAAGGGAGAAAGGCAGCAAGGGAGCAAGGCAGCAAGGGCGGAACGCAGAAAGGGACGACGACCGTCCCCTTGCTCCCTTGCTGCCTTTCTGCCTTCCTGCCTTTCTTTCTGCCTTCCTGCCTTCCCGCCTTCCCTTGCTCCCTTGCTGCCTTCCTGCCTTCCTGCCTTTCTTTCTGCCTTCCTGCCTTCCCGCCTTCCCTTGCTCCCTTCCTGCCTTCCTCCCTT
>VGTL01000075.1 GCA_016874675.1 Methanobacteriota archaeon
CCTTGCTACCCTGTCTCCTTCCACCCTTGCGCCTCGTCCCTTGTGCCTTCCCCCTCAAGCCTTGCGCCTCGTGCCATGCGCCTTGCGCCTTGAAAAATGATTTCCGGGCGATGGGGCGAAAAAGCGCCCGCATCGCCCGTTGCTGCCGGAGCTCAGTTCTTGTAGCTGTCCAGGAGCTCCCCCTTCGGGCCCCGTATGTCCACCTGGACCGCCAGGGAGCCGTCCAGGTTGTGGGTGGCGCAGCTCAGGCACGGGTCGTACGGGCGGATGGTCATCTCTATCATGTTCAGGATGGTCTCGTCGTACTTCCCGTCCTTTATGAGCGAGCGCGCGGCCTGCTTCACGGACATGTTCATCGGGCCGTTGTTGTGGGTGGTGCCGACGATGAGGTTCACGTACTTGATCAGGCCCTTCTCGTCCGTTTCGTAGTCGTGGAGGAGCGTGCCGCGGGGCGCCTCGACGGAGCCCACGCCGCGGGCCGCCCTCGGCGTCACGGCCTTGCGGATGTCGTGGCTCTTTATGTCCGGGTCGTCGAGGAGCTGGTTCAGGTACTCGGCGTTGTAGAGCATCTCGATGAGCCGGGCGTAGTGGTAGAGCAGGGTCTGCTGGGCCGGCCGGCCGAACGCGTTGCGGAACTCGACAAGCTCCGCCTGGGCGAGCGGGGTGCGGATCTTTTCGGCCACGTTTATCCTGGCCAGGGTGTTGGTCCGGTACATCCCGCCGGGCGAGTTCGGCTCCAGAGAGAAGGCGCCCATGTCGGGATTGTAGGGGAACTTCATGTAGCTCCAGGGCTCGACGTGCTCCTTGATGTGCTTGTCGTAGTCGCCGGCGGCGAACTCCTTGTGGGTCCCGTCGGCCTTCATCAGGCGGATCTTCCCGTCGTAGAGGTCCATCGCCCCGTCCTTGTCCACCGTGCCCATGAAGCCGGTCTTGATCACGCCGAGCGTCTTGATGGTGTCAAGGTATTTCGGGAAGACGTTCTCCTTCGTGTACTTCATGGTGAACACGGCGAGGTCCAGTATGTCCTTGCCGATCTTCTTGAGCTTCTCTATCTCCGCTTCCGTGAGCGGCTTGCTGAACCCGCCGGGCGTCGCGGCCACGGGGTGGATGGCCCTTCCGCCGATCATCTCGATGGCCTTGTTCGCTTTCGTGCGGGTGACGGCGACCTTCGTGGCGACATCGGGCATCGCCCGGATGACGCCGAAGATGTTGCGGTCCTTCACGGGCGCGCCCGGGCCTATAAGGAAGTCCGGCGCCGCGAGGAAGAAGAAGTGCAGCATGTGCTCCTCGGTGTAGGCGAAGGCGTTGAGAAGCTCCCGGAGCTTCTTCCCGGCGGGGGGTATGTCCACGCCGAGCACGGCGTCGCCGGCCTTGGCGGCCGCGAGGTGGTGCGAGACGGGGCAGACGCCGCAGATGCTGGTCGTGATGCGGGGCATCTCCTCGACGGGGCGGCCCTTGCAGAACTCCTCGAAGCCCCTAAGCGTCGTGATGGACATCTTGGTGTCCTCGACGTTCCCCTGGTCGTTCAGCTGTATGGTCACCTTGGCGTGGCCCTCTATCCTTGTCACCGGCTGGATAACGATGGTCTTTTGCATTTTTCATCACCTCATTTCTTCGGGAGGACCCTAAGATTCTGGTGGCTCCCTATGTAGCGGTTGAAGTGGGCCATGCGGTCCTCTATCTGCTTCGCGTCGAGCCCGATGGACGAGAGCGCGCCCATCATGTCGACCATGGGCTTTGCGCCCGCCCGGATGGGGCCCATGCAGCCCCGGCAGGGCATGAAGGCGGCGACGCAGCGCGGCGTCTTCTCGTGGCCGCCGCACCCGGTCTTCGTCGCCGGGCCGTTGCACAGGATGCCCTGCTCGTTGAAGCAGCGCATCTCGGCGAGCGGCGCCCCCGGCTTGAAGTCGGGGTTCTGGAGCGGCCGCTTGATGGCCACCAGCGCCTTCTTCTCGCGCTTCGTGGGGCAGTCGTCGCAGACCGATTTTTCGGGCAGGGACCAGGGTTTTCCGCTGAGCAGGGCGACCACCGCGTCGGCGATGTGGTCGGGGTTCGGGGGGCAGCCCGGTATCTGGAGGTCGGGCTTCACGATCTCGTCGACGGCGTAGACCCGGTCGAGCAGGGCGGGTATGCCGGAGGGCGGGTTCTGGCCCTTCTCGGTGGTATGGGTGCTGTAGACGGTCCCGATCATGGACTCGCGCGTGGTCATGTTGCCCAGCGCCGGGATGCCGCCGTGGACGGCGCACATGCCCAGGGATATCAGCGTCTTCACGTTCTTGCGCATGTCGAGGGCGATGTGCTTGTCCTCCTCGGTGCGGACGCCGCCGGTTATGATGCCCACGTCGGCGGAGGCGACCTCCAGCTTGTCCTTGTCGCCCCGCGGCCCCCACCACTTGTTGTCCATGAGGACCTGGGCATGCACGAAGTCCAGCTTCGGGAGCAGGCCCAGGAGGGCCTCCCCTATGTCCAGCACGGCCACCTCGCAGCCGGTGCAGACCGCGAAGTTCTCTATAGACACTGTCGGCATGATTTTACCCCATATGCGCCGTGTTCACAGGCGCGTAAGGGGGGAACGGCTTTATGTTACTTATATATTGTGGAATTCGGAAAAAAAAACGAAATCGTCAATCCGGCAGAACGGGCCGGCCGGCCGGCGGTTCGAATCATCCGTGTCCTCTGGAGGAACCCAGAATGGTCGACGGCGCGGCCACCACCGCCGGCGAACGCCGCTGCCGCCCGAATCCATGCCTGCCCCGTCCATGGCGATTCTCGCCACGAAATGGCATTCCATATCAAGTCTTTGGCAAATCCCCCCTGAAATGGCCGGTGCGGGCCGCTTGGACCATCGCGACTCCTCCATTCCGTCCCGGCGGATGCCATCGCTTGCCGGCCCGGTGCCCCCATTTAATATACGATAAAGGATTCGGGGCTGTCGCACATGGCGCGAGAATGGACGGCGGACGACGGCGGGGAGCTCCCGGACTACTGCACTGCAGGCGTTCTGGTCCTCGGCTGCGGCAACCCGCTCATGGGCGACGATGGTTTTGGCCCAGCGGTCGCGGAGTTGTTGTTGGGTCAAGGCGCAGGGCGCAAGGCGCAGGGCGCAAGGCTTGAGGCGCAAGGGACAGGGCGCAGGGCGCAAGGGGATGGGACCACGGAGGTGCCCGGGTCCGGTTCCCTTGAACCTTGCGCCTTGCGCCTTGCGCCTTCGCCCCCTGCGCCTTGCGCCTTGCGCCTTGCGCCTTCCCTCTGCATCATCAACGCCGGCACCGGCTCGCGGGGCATGATCTTCAACATGGTGACCGGACCGGCAAGGCCGAAGGCGATCATCATCGTGGACGCGCTCCGGGCCGGAAGGAGGCCCGGCGAGCTCTTCTGGGTGGACATAGAGGACCTGTCGCTCGAGAAGGCGGAGGACTTCTCGCTGCACATGACGCCGGCGTCGAACATGCTATTCCGGCTCAGGCAGCTCGGGGTGGACATCCGCATCCTGGCCTGCGAGCCGAAGGACCTCCCGGAGGTCATGACCGAGGGGCTTTCGGACGAGGTGGAGGCGGCGGTTGGCCCGGCGGCGAAGATGGCGATGGACAAGGCGCGGGAGCTGCTGGGCGGCGGCGGACACGAGCGGGGCGATGCCCTTCCGGCGTAACTCACGATCGCCCGACCATTGCCCTGCCGCTGGAGGGCTCTTCGACGCTCATCCTTCTTCGGTGACCGGGCTGGCGGTCGCCGCCTTCGGCAACAGGCGTCTCAGAATCTTGCGCAGACCCCGTACCGTCCTGAGAGCCCTGCGAGCCTCGGCGGGGGTGACCGGCTCGCGGCTCCCCGGATAGCGGGTCTCCACGGCGAACCTGGACAGGAACGCGGCCTCGGGAACGGCCAGGCCGATCCGGATGCGCCGCGGAACGAGGGCGAGGAGCTCGATGAGGTCGTGGGTCTTGGGGAACTCGATGGAATGCAGGGTGAGCATGGCCTTCATGTATTTCTCGGCGCACTGCTGGCTGTGGAAACCCACCACCGCGCAGGGGCATCTCCTTCCGAGGGCGAGCATGTTCCTGGCCGTCAGGAAGTCGTCCTCCGCGCTCCGGACCCACCGGCCGGCCTGCTCGATCGTCTCACGCCGGGCCTTCATACAGCACCCTTCCTTCACGGACCGCCGGATAGAGGACCGTGCCGACGACGTCGCGGTACCGCTCGAAATCCTCGGGCGTCACGACCAGGATGTCCTTGGGGCATCGCACCCCCGCAAGGGCCACGTCGATCTCCGCCGCCTTGGCCCGCCTGGATCCCCTGACCTCCATGACCACCAGCAGGTCGACGTCGCTGTCCGGGGCCGGCCTGCCGCGGGCCCTCGACCCGAACAGGATTATCTTCCGAGGGCTGAACCCGGTCACTATGCGCCGGACCATCTCCCGTATCTTCCCTTCCGCATCCCGGACCCTGTACATCGCCCGCTCCCGGTCAATAGGAGGGGATTGGGTTTAAATAAGGCTTTCCACGGTCCGTTGGCCGTCCATGGTCCTACCTTGCCGGCCGCCAAGATGGCGATGGACAAGGCGCGGGAGCTTTTAGGCCGCGGCGACCGGTAGTCCGCTTTATATCGTGTCCCAAGTTCGCACCAAACTCTGTTAATATACTAGGCGCCATCAATAGACCGGGCAATATTGGTTTAAATATGCCTAAGATGATGATGAAGCGAGGAGGGATTGGCTTGAAACGGTTCTCCATAGCCATAATTGCCATGATGTTGCTGCTGCCCGGCCTCTCCTCGGCAGCGGACCAGCCGGCGTTCGAGGGCGGCCTCGAGGAGGTCGTGGTGAGCCTCGACGCGCCCGATTACCTGGCCTGTGTCAATGTCACGGTCCCGGCCGGTTTCCGGGCCGGGAACGCCGCGATGAAGGTCACCGGCATGGCGGCGATGGACAATGCCTCGGCCTATCCGGAGGACGTCACGATCAGGCTCAACGAGAGCCTCGTCTGGGCGTTTCAGGGGAAAGGATACGGTCAGATGGGGAGGCAGGACCGGTTCTCCGGTGGGCAGGAGCGCATCACCTCCTTTTTCGGGACGGACGGGGGCATCAACGCCCATTATATCCGGGTGCCAAAAGAAGCTACAGTGCAAAGCGCTGTGATGGATGTCAAGCGCATGTTGCCCGCGGCGGGGCCTGAGCTGGTGAACTTTACCGGCGCGGCGCAAGAGGATATGCTCGGATCGGTCTCGGGCGCCGGCGACGTGAACAACGACGGATACGACGACATCATCGTGGGCGCGTGGTCCAACGATGCAGGCGGGGATAACGCGGGCCGGGCATACATCTTCCACGGCGGCAAGAACATGGACAGCGTGGCGGACCTGGTGATTACCGGGGGATTCAGTGGAGAGCAATTCGGTACAACGGTCTCGGATGCGGGCGATATGGACAGGGACGGGTACGACGATGTGCTCGTCGGCGCGCCCGGAAACAACACGGGCGGGACCCAGGCGGGCCGGGCGTGCCTCTTTCTGGGCGGAAAGGACATGGACGGCATCGCGGATGCGACCTTCTTCGGAGCCGCCGGGGGCGATGCCTTGGGCGGTTCAGTCTCGGGCGCCGGTGATGTGAACAAGGACGGCTACGGCGACGTGCTCGCGGGTGCAAAAAAGAACGACGCGGGAGGAAAGGACGCCGGCCGGGTCTATGTCCATTCTTATTTTGTTTCCAATCTGACGGGCATACCGAATCCGGGCATTTCAATGCTTCAATATCCGGGAAGGACTTCCACGGAAACGCTTATGTCGATGTGCCGATGAATGTCAGCACCTGCGGATGGGGCGAGCTGACGCTTTCCAACCTGAGCGTCGTGTATTTTTACGATGCCGCGACGCCGGATTTCGGGGCCGCCCTCAACGACTACCTCGCCTCCCATCAGGGCGACCGGGACGCCAGCGGGAATATCAGGGTGCCCGTCAAGATTAATTCCCAGAGCGCGGGAAGGATCAGGCTTGGCGGCCTGATGGCCGAGCCCGACAGGCCCCCGACCCAGGTCCGGGACATCGGCCAGTTCGAGATACTCGAAGACAGCTGGAACATGACCCTTGTTGATTTCAGCCCGTATTTCCAAGACGACACCGACCCCGACGCAGCCCTGGATTTTAAAATCGTCTCGTCCACCAACAAGACATACGTGACCGTGGGCGTCAGGAACAAACGTCATCTCGCGGCCGACGCCTTCACGGGCGACAAGAACGACAACTGGACCGGGACCATCGAGGTCGTGGTCGCCTGCTCGGACCGGTGGGGCCAGAGCACCGAATCCAACGAGTTCACGATAGTCGTGAAGAACGTGAACGACGGGCCTGTGATAACCAGCACTCCCGTTAATATAGCCGAGGCTGGCGTCCCATACGAATATTGCGTGACGGCCGTTGACGGGGAAGGCGATGCGCTCCTGTTCAGCCTCTCAAAGGCCCCGCCCGGCATGGAGATCGAAGCCGACACTGGGAGAATCAGCTGGCAGCCGAGCGCGAGGGGGACCTTTGATGTTGCCGTCGCGGTGACGGACGGTACGCTCTTCGCGGAGCAGAATTTCTCGATACTCGTTCCGAACAAGGCCCCGCGCATTACGAGCCGACCAATCCTGGAAGGCACGACCGGGGTTCCGTACGAGTACACGGTGATGGCCGAGGACGACAACCTGGACGGGCTGACCTTCTCGCTGAAGAGCAGCATAATCGGGATGGAGATAGGGGCCGCCAGCGGAAAGATAACCTGGACACCGGAATATGTCAATGAATATGATGTGGTGGTCTCGGTCTCCGATGGAAAGGAAAGCGCCATGCAGGAGTTCACGGTCAAGGTCACGCAGGGCAACCGGCCGCCGAAGTTCATCAGCGTTCCCGTGAAGACGGCCACCGTGGGCCAGCCTTACGAGTACCAGGCCAAGGCGATGGACGAGGATGGGGACGACCTGACGTTCACGCTGATTGAGCCTCCGGCCGGGATGACGATCGTTGACGGCAAGGTCTCCTGGGTGCCGGCAGCGGCCGGGAACTTCACGGTGAAGATAAGGGCATCTGACGGACGCGGCGGAGAGAAGGTCCAGGAGTTCGTCATCGATGTCAGGGACAGGGTGAAGCCCGCGGTCCTCATATTGCGGCCCTCAGCGAACGAGAAGGTGAAGGGCAGGTTCACGGTCTCAGGGACGGCCGTGAGGGGGACGCTGGAGGTAGTGAGCGTCAAGGTGGGGATTGACGGTGGCGAATGGGCGGACGCAACCGGAAACTACACCTGGCAATACAGCCTTGACACGGCCAAATTGAAGAAGGGGAAGCATACGCTAGAGGCGAGGGCCTTCGATGGAAAGGACTACTCCGAAATCGCCAAGGTCGATTTTTCGGTCGACAACCAGAAAGCGCAGGGCAAGGGGTTCATACCGGGCTTTTCGGGGATGGCGGCAATCCTCGGAGCCATGGCCGGAGGGATGCTGCTGGCCAAGGCACGGATGGCCCGGGGCCATCGGGCGCGGGTTTGAGGTGATCGGTCAGATTCCGGGAGAAGGCCAGATTGTTTACGATTTTCGGAACTCGTCAAACTAAGCTTGGGCAAAGGCGCCGCCGGGAAACGCCTTCCGTTCGCCCGGCGCGGTATCCCTGGCGATAGAGAGGATTATCGATCGAGGCTGCGCGGCTGTTTTTTCCTGACAAGGCGTCCCACGTTTAGCAGGTGTGTCCGCTTGCCGGGGGTATCCGGGGACAGGGAATCACCCTTTCCGTCCCTTTCCCGCCAGCAGGACCTTCTTCCCGGCATCGGTGGCCAAGTACCTATGCCTGCTTTAGACTTGCGGGGTAACTTGCTGGGTGACTTACGGGATTACTTGCGGGATGCCGATCGCACCGGCGGGCCAGACTCCGTTGTATATCCTGCCCCCGGTCGAGTTTGCGAAACCGCAAATCGTTTTCCCGAGGTTGTCGGATGCCGATTGTTTGAACTCGATGTGCTGTCCCTCGTTCTGCGCAAGCAGCCAGCCGAGGTTTTCATCGCCCTTCTGTCGCCGCTCGACCATCAGCCGTATCCTCCTTTCCCTGCCATCATATCGATGGCCTATCGTCCAGGGGATCAATAAGCATCCCGCCCGCCCAGATTCGGAGGGGCTCCAGGGCCCGGACCGTCATACGGCCCGGGAGCACTTACCGATACATCGATTCCGGTGCCGAGGAAATCGATTGCGCCCCGCTTTCCCGGAAGGTCGCCCCCAGGATCATGGCGACCATGAAGCCCTCGTTGACCATCTCCTGGATGGAATCCGAGAAGTGATTGAAAGTCGATGGGTCTGTCTGGGACACCTTCATCCTCTGAACGATGATGATCGATTTTATGATGTCGGTTTTGGGCCTCAGGGCAAAATTGAAACCGCTCCTTCCGGCGATGAGCGCCCTCTTGATGATGTTCGTAAGCTTCATGTAATCCTGGGAATCCATCTTCGCCAGTTTATCCTGGTCCGTTTCCAGCAAGTCGATGCGGTAGGTAACCGTGATGTAATCCTGGCCTTCTACCGCTATCAATATCTTGTGCTGCCCATGGGATATCAAAAGTCCTGGGACCTTCGACCCGTCCGGTTTCGCAAGCTCTATCTCGGAATCAATGGTGTTATCCAGTTGCAGGCTCCAGCGACGGATGAGGTCCATCGTTGGATTCTTACTTGCAGACAGGGATATCATCCCAGTATGTCACAAGATCCTCGAACACCGTCTCGAGGTTCTTCATCACATCATCATTCTCAATCCGGACGCTGTTGCCTCGAGGCTGGCATCTCCCGTTCCTTTTTGGGGTTCTCATCAGGTTCAGAGATGAAACCCGGTTTTATTAAACTTATCGGTTGATTGACCTATCGGGATAATGGGGCATTCTTATAGTATTCCGATAGGCATTCTTATGGCTCGACTAGAGGCAAAATATCCAGATGTGAAATTTTTATCCATCCAAGCGAGCCTTCGAATGTGCGCTCGCGCATTCTTGTAGAAATAAAGCCCGCCCCCATTCGCGGGGAGCGGGCCCCAGGGCCCGGACCTTAATAGGTGCTTGAAGGACCTGTAGCGTCCTTTCCACGACCGGGTGATGGAGCCCTCCCTGGCCAGCCGCGAAAGATGGGCCAGGGCTCTCCGGCGGGACACGCCCAGCCCCCCGGAAAGTCGCCAGGCAGCTTTCCAGATCCCACGATATGGCTTGTCCCGTTTTCGGGCCGATACTCCCTATTATATTGGAGATTATGGTCCTCGAGGGAAGTATCCCGGCCTTTACGATTGCCCGGAATCGTAAAATTGCGTAAAGCAGAATCGTAAATCTGCCCTTTGCGATTTCCCCGGGGCCCTCAGGGAGACCGGCGGAGGCCGGCCAGAGGCTACACAAGGGCCCGTTTCTCCGGACCGGACAAGCCGGGGGCCGGCGGACCTGTTGGCGGCCCGGCCTCGGATAAGCCGGGCCGCCTTATAATCTGTCCCACTTTGTACCAATCTAGATTAATAAAGGAGGGCCAATCTGAATCCGGACGCCCAAGCGACCTTCCCCCGACGCTGGACAAGGTCCGGCGGATAATCGTCGAGACGGTGCGCGAGAACGAGGGCGTCGGCGAAAGGGAGGTTGCGAGGATGCTCAACCTGCCCTCCTCCACGGTCAACCGGCAGATAACCCGGCTGGCCGAAATGGGAGTGCTCCGGCTGGAGCGGCATGGGATGACCATAAGGTGCTATTTGGCGAACGGGAACGTCTCCGGCGCGCCGGACCGCGTGGAATGAGAACGATTCCGGCCATCCCCGCCCGGAGAGATTGCGGTCTTGACCGCAACAAAACCCAAGTTTGTTACGGTTCCAACCGTAACATATATAGATACCGGCTTGTATATTTTAAGCCATGGAGCTCGTCGAAGCCCTGCCCAAGGTGAACGAATGGTGGTCCCTGGGCGGCGTCCCCGCCGAGCTGGCGCCGCCCAGGCGCCGCCGCCTCCTCGCGGAGCTGCTCGGGGTACTGGACGACCGGAGGATAATATGCATCAACGGCCCCCGCCGGAGCGGCAAGACCACGCTGATGTACCAGCTGATCGACATGCTCATCCGCGAACGGGGGGTCGCGCCCCGGGACATACTTTTTTTCTCGGGGGACGACGCCGGGCTCCGGAGCCATGACGACCTCATAGAAAAAGCCGTGACGGCCTATTTCGAGGAGGTCGCCCACGGCGACCACCGTGAAGGCCGGCGATGGATATTCATAGACGAGGTCCACAAGATAAAGGGCTGGCAGCTGTGGTTGAAGAAGTTCTACGACCTCAAATATGCCGTCAAGTTCATCATTTCCGGCTCCTCGGCCTCCAAGCTGAGGAGCGGCCAGAGGGAATCCCTCGCCGGAAGGATGATCGAGTACCCGCTCTTTCCGATGTCCTTCTCCGAGTTCCTGGACTTCAACGGCGTCCGCCCCGCGGAGCGGTCGTCCGTCTTCGATATCGATTCGGCATATGTCGCCCGGCACCGGACCCGAAAGCGACCCGTCGCCATGACGAGGCTTTTTGCGGAGTATCTGCTTGCCGGGGGGTTCCCGGAATGGTTCGAGACCGGCAAGCTGAGGCTCTGGCACCGCAAGCTGCTCGAGGACACCGTGAAAAGGGTCCTCTACGACGACATCGCCGAGGCCTACGGCGTAAAGAACAGGTCGAAGCTGGAGGCGATGCTCCTGAAGCTCGCCGGCGAGCCGGAGCGGGTCTATTCGTACAACAGCCTCGGCAACTCGCTCGGGCTCGACAACGAGACCGCCGAGCGGTTCGTTCGGTACCTGAGGGAGAGCTTCCTCCTGTTCGAGATGCGCAATTACGCCACATCGGTGGACAAGCAGCTCCGGAAGAACTACAAGTATGTGCTGGTGGACATCGGGATGAAGCACGCCCTCACGAGAACATCGGCCCTCGGCCCCCAGGAGGCCGGGCAGGCCGTGGAGAGCGCGGTCCTGCAGCATCTGCACTGGGCGGCCGAGGCGGCGGGCGACACCGTGAGCTACCGGTCGGGGGACGGTTCGGTGGACGCGGTGGTGAGGAGCGCGGGCTCCCTGCTTCCGGTCGAGGTCAAGTACAGGTCCGATGTGAGGAAGGAGGACCTGGCCGGGATCCTGGATTTCATGGAGCGGTTCAAGGCAGCCCGCGGAATCGTGGTCACGAAGGGCGAGCTGAGGGTCGTCCGAAATGGCAAGGCAGAACTACTGCTGGTGCCGGCGTGGCTGTTCCTGTCGTCGCTATGAGCGGCCGGATTCCGGGAAGCGGGGCCCCTGCGGTCCACTGAAACGGAGAACGGGAGTGCCGCGGCCGCCAGGCGTATCAGGCCCCTATGGCAAGCCGCTTTCTGAGCCCGGCCCGGAAATCCTCCTTGTCCAGGCCCTTGAAGTCCCCCAGCCTCCGGTAGTGCTCCCGGATGTGGTCGGCCCCTATGCCCTCGATGGAGACCCTGTCCATGGGCAAGTACATTCTGATCTCTGTTCAGGCATTCCGCCGCGGTGATCCGGCCCGCTCTTTGCGCGACTGCCGCTGGTGTTTCCTGACCGCCCTGGTGGTCCCCGGCTGGAGGTTGCGAAGCAGTTGGAGGAGCTTGTCCGAGGCTTTCGGGGGCCCCAGCCTCCTCCTTCGCGCATTGCTGAACGATTCGCCCTCCTCTCGCTTCCTTGCCATCGTCTCCCCGAAGAATCGTAGACCCCGTGTTGATTTATATAATTGATGAATCGGTTACTTAATCGTAATGTGGCAGGTTTGTGATTCTCCTCTTCTCGAGGAAGTGGTCGGGGTGGCCCAGTCGCTTTCATATTAAGGGTGGCGAAGCCCGGGCCTGTCCGGGCGGTTATCCAAACCGGCCAGCGGGACCCCCAACGTATGCTTGTCATAGGTGCGCATAAAATGAGTATTTATGACATCGATTTTTGTCGGAAAATGGGGTTGTGACGGTCCCTAGGACGGTTATCCTGGCAAAGGTATGATTCCAATCGGGGGCCGGGATTATCCGGATTACCCATTCGGTCTGATTCCGGACCGAATGTTGCACATATTCGGTCTCAATCGGTGCCTGACGTGTATGATCCGTCCGTCGAAAAGGTAATATCCTTCTCTCCCCATGATGCGGTTCCGTACCGGGAAACCCGGGGGACCGGACATGCACAAGACCGTCGACATCGCGCTCGGGGCCGACGTTCTGGCCGCCAACGCCCGCATCGCCGAGGAGAACCTGAAGCTTCTCCGGGCGAAGGGCATCGCCTCGTTCGACTTCATGGGCTCCATCGGGTCGGGCAAGACGCTTCTCATCGAGAGGATGGTGGACATCCTCAAGAAGAAGGGGAAGAAGGCCGCGGCCATCGCCGGCGACGTTGCGGGCGATGACGACTATAGGAGGTTCCGGAAGCATGGGATCCCCGCGGTCAATGTGAATACGGGCAAGGAATGCCACCTCGACGCCCACCTAATAGACCATGCCCTCGGGGATATGAAGCTGGACGGCATCGACGTGCTCTTCATCGAGAACGTCGGCAACCTGGTCTGCCCGACGGATTTCCCGCTGGGCACCGACAAGAGGGTGGTCGTCATCTCGGTCACCGAGGGCGACGACATGGTGCGCAAGCACCCGGTCATATTCTCGCTGGCCGACCTCATCGTCATCAACAAGATAGACCTCGCAAAGATCATCGAGGTGGACCCGAAGATTCTCGTCCGGGACGCCCGGAAGATACGGCCAAGGGCCCCCATCTTCCTCACCAACGCCAAGAGCGGCCTGGGAGTGCCGGGCCTGATGAAAGCTATGGGGATTTGGTAGGGCGCAGGGCGAAGGGAGCAGGGAGCAGGGAGGAGGGAAGGGGTCAGGGTTCAGGGTTCAGGGTCGGGGACCAGGGGCCAGGGTATATGGGTGGGAGCCGATGGACCAACACTTAAATACTACAATGTATTACATGTATTATTATGGAAACTGTAGTGGACTGGTCACAGAAACGGCAGAAGCACGTCCTCGAGAGGATGATGCTCCGGGGAATATCGCGCGCCGAGTTCTACGAGGCGCTCGCAAAGGGTCGCAAGAAGGTCCAGCGGAACAATATCATCGAGGCCGTTTATAGATACTATTGCATCGTTTACGAGGAGGTCAGGTTCAAAGAGGGCAAGAAGATCTATCCGATAACGGTGAAGGTGATCGTATGAAGAGGAACGGCAAGGTCCTGCCATATCCGTGCAGGTGCGGTGGAACGCTGGTGAAGGCCCCGATGCAGGTCGAGTACTTCGGCGTCGATTTCGGGATACGCGAAGGGCACGTCTGCACCAGGTGCGGGGACGAGTACCTGACCGACGAGGTCTGGCAGGAAGTCGAGGACAAGGCCAAGGAGCTGGGGCTTTTCGGGATCGAGCGGAAGGTCAAGGTGCGGAAATCCGGCAATTCCCTCGTGGTGAGCATCCCGCCAGAGATAGCCAGGTACCTGGGGATAAAGAAGGAGAGCCTGGTCAGCCTGGTCCCCACGGGAAAGAGGAAGATCGAGATCGAAGTCGCCGGATGAAGGGTGGTCACGGGTGGAGTTCACCCGGATAGTCTTTTACGGCGTTGTGCAGGGCGTCGGGTTCCGGCCCACCGCCTACCGCGTGGCGAATGCCCTGGGCCTCAGAGGCTACGTGCGCAACAACGGCTCCAACGTCGAGGTCGTGGTCGACCGGATGGCCCCCGAGTACGTCGAGGCATTCAGGAAAGCGCTGCCCCCGCTCGCCCGCATCGAGGATGTGGGGTTCGAAGAGGTCGCCGAGGAGACGGTGCGGAAGGCGCTGGGGCATGCAAGGGAGGTCGCCGGCTTCAGCATAGTGCACAGCAAATCCGGGTCGCGGGATTCGCCCATCCCGGCCGACACGGCGATGTGCGAGCCCTGCCGGAGGGAATTGCTGGATTCGAAGGACCGCAGGCACCTCTTTCCGTTCACCAACTGCACCGACTGCGGGGCGCGGTTTTCGGTCATAAGGGACGTGCCCTACGACCGCAGGAACACCTCCATGGACGAGTTCAGGCTCTGCCCCGAGTGCCTGGAGGAGTACCGGGACCCCGAAGACAGGCGGTTCCACGCACAGACGATATCGTGTCCGCGCGACGGGCCCCGCTACACGCTCTACGATTCGGGGAGGAAGGCCGTGGCGAAAGAGACTGCGGTGCAGGAGGCCGCCCGCAGGCTGGATGCCGGGCAGATGGGCGTCGTCAAGGGCTGGGGCGGGATGCACATCGTGTGCCGGCTGGAGGAGTGCGGCCGGCTCCGCGAGTGGTACAGGCGCCCGGCCAAGCCCTTCGCGGTGATGTTCAGGGACCTGGACACGGTCCGTAGATTCGCAAGGGTGGACGAGCAGGCGGAGAGGCTCATCACCTCGATACAGCGGCCCATCGTCCTCCTGCCGCGCAAGGCCCGGTGCCCGGAGCTCCTGTCGCCGGGGCTCGGCAATGTCGGGTGCTACCTGCCCTATTCCGGGCTGCACTACATACTTTTCGTAAGGATGCGCGCGGATGCCCTGATAATGACCTCGGCCAACCCGGCGGGCGAGCCGATGCTGCTGGAGAACGAGGAGGCCTTCTCGCTCGGGCTGGACTTCTGCCTGCTGCACGACCGGAACATCATCAACCGCTGCGACGACAGCGTGGTCATACCCTTCCGGGGCCGAAGGTTCTTCATCCGCAAATCGCGCGGCTGGGTCCCGGACGGGATAGCGGTCCCGTACCGGGAGCGCATCCTGGCCATGGGTGCCGAGCGGAACGTCAATTCGGCGATCTCGAAGGACGGGAAGCTCTACGCCTCGCAGTACATCGGCAACACGACGCGCTACAACGTCGGGCTCTTCCAGGACCACGCCACCCGGTACCTCATGAGGTTATTGGGCATCCCGAAGGTGGAAAAGGTGGTCGTCGACCTGCACCCGCAGTACTCCACCCGCAGGCTGGGGACGCAGATGGCGCAGGAGTTCGGGGCAAGGGTCGTCGAGGTCCAGCACCACTGGGCCCACGCCGCCTCGCTCATGCTGGACAACGGCCTCGGAGCCGGGGAGCGCATAATGTGCCTGTCGGTGGACGGGGCCGGCTTCGGAACGGACGGCACGGTCTGGGGCGGCGAGGTGCTCCTGGCCGGCTACGGGGGCTTCGAGCGCGCCGGGACACTGGAGGACTTCCCGCTCATCGGCGGGGACGCGGCCGTGAAGGACCCCCCGAGGCTGGTGCTTGCCCTGCTGGAGCAGGCGGGAGTGGACTGGCGCGAGTGGGAGCTGCACGGGCTGATAGGAGATGAGAAGGCGGCCCTCCTGGAGAAGATGGCCCCGACCGCGGTCCGGACATCGAGCCTGGGCCGGGTGCTGGACGCCCTCGCCTGCTATCTCGGGGTGGGGACCGGGCGCACCTACGACGGCGAGCCGGCGATGAGGCTGGAACGGCACATTGCCATCGGTGAGCCGCTTTGCCAATTTGTGCATGGGGAGCCGAGGCACGAAGGAAAGAGGGGGGCGCGGGTGGTGGAGGTGGCGCCGCTCTTCCGGCGGCTGCACGAGCACGCCCGGAAGGCCGGAAGCAACGAGAAGGCGAAAGCGGATCTGGCCCGCTCCTTTGTCGAGTGCCTCGTACGACAGATGGTCGACATCGCCGCCGACCGGGCGGAGGCGGAGGGGATACGCAGGATAGGCCTGACCGGGGGCGTCTCCTACAACCTGCCCTTCTGCGAGATCGCCATCCGCCGCATAGAGGAGCGGGGATTGGAGCCCCTGCTCCACGACCGCATCCCGAGCGGCGACGGCGGCATCTCCGCCGGGCAGAACGTCATTGCGGGCAGTGCGCGCTGAGAAGGAAGGCAGCAAGGGAACACCTATGTGAAAGCCGGCCGTCCCCGTGACGTGGACGGCTTCTCTCCTTTTTAAACCTGTCCTTCAAAATACCCAATCCGGTCAAAGCTATCGCTAAAACGGACCCCGGATGCATCTTGGCCGTTT
>VGTL01000076.1 GCA_016874675.1 Methanobacteriota archaeon
GGCATCTATGTGGTCCTTCTGCAGGTAGAGCTGTCCTTGATGGATGAAGGGCATGGTGGCCACCTTGAAGGAGAGTATTTAAACTCTCCGTCGACCACCGTTAGGACACATGTCATGTCTTTACACACCATGCAATATCACTGCAATACCGATTTGCACATATAGCTGGAAAGTATATGGCCGCCCAGCGGGGGGTAGCAGGTGACGATAACCCTTGACGGCCATTCGTTGAAAATCGAGGATGTAGTCCAGATAGCCAGGAACCGCGAGAAGATCTCGCTGCACAAGGACGCCGTCGGGCGCATCAACAGGTGCCGGGCGCTGCTCGAGCGCAAGATAAAGGCCCGGGAGATAATGTACGGCGTCAACACCGGCATAGGCGAGCTCTCCGAGGTCGTGCTCACTCCCGAGCAGGTCGAGAAGTACCAAAAGTTCCTGGTCTATTCCCACGCGGCCGGCTGCGGCGAGCCCATGGCCGAGGAGGACTCCCGCGCCGCGATGGTCTCCCGCCTCAACACGCACTGCTGGGGGCACTCCGGGATAAGAATCGAGTGCCTGGACACCCAGGTCGACATGCTCAACAAGGGCGTCACCCCGGTCATGTGCCAGAAGGGCTCGGTCGGGGCCTGCGGCGACCTCTCCCCGATGTCCCAGATGGCCCTGGCGGTCATGGGCGAGGGCGAATCGTTCTACAAGGGCAAGCGCCTGCCCTCGGCCGAGGCGCTCAAGCAGGCCGGCATAAAGCCCCAAGTCTTCCGCGAGCGCGATGGCCTCGCCTCCATAAACGGCTCCAATTGCATAACCGGCATGGGCTGCATCCAGCTCTTCGACGCCTACCGCTGGCTCAAGACGCAGGAGGTCGTCTTGGCGCTCACGCTCGAGGTCCTCAACGCCAACATGAAGGCCTACGACCACCGCATCCACCAGGTGCGCGGCTATCCCGGAGCCCAGGAGTGCGCGGAGAACATCCGCAAGCTGACCGAGGGCTCGGACCTGCTCAAGCGCCCCGGCAAGAAGGTCCAGGACGCCTACTCGATGCGCTCGAGCCCGCAGGTCGTCGGCGCCTCCAAGGACGCCCTGAAGTGGGCAAGATACATGCTGGAGATAGAGCTCAACCACGCCGCGGACAACCCGACCTTCTTCCCCGAGGAGGAGCTGGTGCTCACGGGCGCCAACTTCCAGGGCACGCCGATGGCGTACGCCCTCGAGCTCGTGGGCATGTCCACCACGACCGTGGCCGTGCTCTCGGAGCGGCGAATGAACCGGCTCGTCAACCCGCACCTGTCGGTGGGGCTGCCGGCGTTCCTCACGAAGGGCGCGGGCATGTTCTCCGGGCTGATGCTGACGCAGTACACCGCCGGCGCGCTCATCGCCGAGATGCGCATCCTGAGCCACCCGGGCTGCACGCAGTCGATACCGGCGGCGGCGGACCAGGAGGACTTCGTCTCCATGGGCATGACCACCGCCATCAAGACCCGGCAGATCATCGAGAACTCCTGGTACGTCCTGGCCATCGAGCTCATGTCGGCTGCCCAGGCCGTCGAGTACCGGGCCCCGGTCAAGCCCT
The DNA here is from genome assembly GCA_016874675.1 of Methanobacteriota archaeon. Taxonomy (GTDB): domain Archaea; phylum Thermoplasmatota; class DTKX01; order VGTL01; family VGTL01; genus VGTL01. Next base: position 1,568 of record VGTL01000076.1, read on the forward strand.
CGCCCGTCGGCCAGGCCGTGCACGAGCTGGTCCGCAAGCACGTCAAGAAGCTCGAGGAGGACCGGCCCCTCTACGACGACATCAACAACCTGACGAAGGTGTGCCGGGACAACCTCGTGCTCGACATAGCCGAGAAGATCGTGGGGAAGCTCAAGTAGAGGAAAGGGCAGCGGGCAGCGGGCAGCAGTGGGGCATTGGGCAATGGGCAGGGGGCATCAGGGAACGACGCACGAGTTCCCCGCTGCCTGCTGCCCGCTGCCTCCGTATCGATTATGATTATCCTCCCAGCGCGGTGAGCCCGAAGGCGGCCACCAGCGTGACCCCCGCCGACCAGGCGAGGAGGCCGGAAGAGAACCAGAGCAGGACGCGCCACTTGGGCGTCCCGAGCGCCAGCGCGAACAGCGCGCCCAGCGGCGCCCCGGGGAACAGGGGCGCGAGGAAGGCGAGGCCGATGAGGCCGTACTTCTCCCATATCCGGGAGGCCCTCTCGGTGCCCTTTGATCTGGGTCTCCCCTTCCTCCGCCTGGCCAGCCAGGCGCCCAGCCGCTCGCCGGGGATGAGGACGACGAGCACGCTCAGGACACCTCCCGCGGCCGCCGCGATGAACGTGACCGCCGGGTGCAACCCGAAAGCGAACCCCGCCGGGAACGCGAGCCAGAACTGCAGCCCTCCGAACGCCATGACCGTTCCGATGGCGAGCCAAAGGTTCATGGTCTAGGTCCCGCCGGCCTCCTTGAGCCTTCTGAGCACCCACCCCTTGTCCATGGACTGGAGGAAGTACCCCATCCGGGGCCCGCGGGGCTTTCCCAGTATCACCTTGTAGACGGCGCCGAACGTGTGGGCGGCGTCCAGCCCGGCCGCCTTGCCCGTGTCGTGGATCGTCGAGTGGAGGCGCTCGGCGGTCCACTCCACCGTCGCCAGGTCGTCGGAGAGCCTCCCCAGGAGGCCCTTCTCCCCCTCGTCCAGGACGACATCGGGCAGGAACTCCTGTATGGAGAACAGGTACTCCTCGGGCGCGTACTCGCGCACCCAGGCCCGGACGCACTCCACCTCGACCTTGAGCCGCCCCTCCCACTCCGCATCCATCCCGCCGAGCTGCTCGTTGCGCTGGAGGATCCATCTCACGCCCTCGTAGCTTGGGGCCATCTGGGCGCAGGTCACGAGGTGCGTGTAGGGGACCTGGAAGAAGCCCTCCGCCGGCCTCCGGACCTGCGAGAGCTCGTAGGCCCTGCGGAGGTCCCCCTCGTCCTCCTGCGGGGAGGGCCGGTCCTTGCCGTAGTAGACCCGCTCGACGTGCTCGTAGTCCTCGACCAGGTGGAGGAGGTTTTTGCCGATGTCGAAGTCCTTGTGCTTGGTCGCCCTCGTCCTGAAGAAGAAGAAACGCATCACCTCGGGCGGGGCGACCTCCAGGAAGTCGTCGAGGGTCACGATGTTGCCCAGCGACTTGGACATCTTGCGCCCGCCGACCAGGATGTGCTCGTAGATCACCGGGTGGGGCGGGTCGTAGCCGAAGACCTCCTTGACGATGACCTTGGAGGTGTCGTACGAACCTCCGGAAGCGGCGTGCTCCTTGCCGAAGGGCTCGCAGGTCACCCCCAGCATCTTCCAGCGCGCCGCCCACTCCACGCGCCAGGTGAGCTTGCCTTGGGCGAAGTCCGTGCATCCCTCGTGGCCGCAGCCCTCGATCCGGCTCTTCCCGGCGACGCCCCCGGCGCACCTGTAGCGGACCTTGCCGTCCTCCCACCCGTAGGCGTCGGTCGTGGCTATCTTGCCGCACTTTTCGCAAATCGGGTCGAACGGCAGCCAGTCCTGGGCCTTCTCCGCGCCGGATATGCGCTTGAGTATGTCCCGTATCCGGGCGCTCTCCTCGAGGGCCACTTTGACCATCGGCCCGTACTCGCCGTTTTGGTACATCTCCAGCCCGGACTTCACCTCGGGGAACACCCCCACCCTCGCCAGCGCGTCCATGAACGGCTCTATGAAATGGTCCGTGAACGAGTGGGGGTGGCCCTCCGGGCAGGGCAGGTTGTGGCAGGGGACGCCCAGGAGCCGGTCGAACTCGGGCGGGAGCTGCTTGGGTATCTTGCGCAGGGGGTCGGAGTCGTCGGCTATCCAGAGGAGGGTGGCCTCCCCGCCCCTCTCCCTTATCGAGCGGCACACGCCGTCGGCCATGATGACGTCGCCGGCGTTCCCGATGTGGATCTGGCCGGATATCGACGTCCCGCTGGCCACCACGTGCTTCGGTCCCCGCCTGAGCAGCTCCCCGGCGATGACATCGACCCAGTGCATTGGAGGCCGTTATCGTGTTACATCATATATATTTGACAGGTTTGGGGAACGAGGGCGCAAGGCGCAAGGCGCAAGGCTTTAGGCACGAGGGTCAAGGCGCAAGGGACGAGGGGGATTGACGCATCATACCCCCTGAGCCTGCCGCTTTCCCTTGCGCCCTGCGCCCTGCGCCTTCCTCCTTCCCTTGCGCCCTGCGCCTTGCGCCTTGCGCCTTGTGGCTTTACATCCCACCCGATGCGAATTCTTATATACAGGAATCCTCATTTCTTTTCCAATGGCGCGGGAGAAGAAGAGCAAGAAGGGCGAGGGCTTCCACTCGGCGGCGGGCCTCATCCGCTACTTCGACGCCGAAGACGAAACGGCCCTCAAGATAGACCCCCGGGCTGTCGTGGGCGCCTGCATCGCCTCCGCCATCATCCTGGAATCCCTGCGGGCTTTCTGGCCGACTTGAAGGATAGGGCGCAAGGCGCAGGGCGCGAGGCGCAAGGCTCGAGGCGCAAGGGTCAAGGGACAAGGGGACTAGGGATCTTATCGGTACATTTCCCTTGCCCCTTCCTCCATGAGCCCTCCTCCTTGACCCCTCGCCCCTTGCGCCCTGCGCCTTGCGCCTTCGCCCCTTGCGCCCTGCGCCTTGCGCCTTCGCCCCTTGCGCCCTGCGCCTTGCGCCTTCGCCCCTTGCGCCCTGCGCCTTGCGCCTTGCGCCTTTGTATGGCATCGACCAAACAATCTTGGGCATTTTATATACCCGGGCGCCGAATGCTGGTTCAGGTGGTGAACGGATGAGAAAGGGAAGCCTGGTCGTGGTCCTGGTTGTCGGGGGATTGATGGCGCTCCTGCTGTCCGATGTTCCGGTAGAGGCGGAATCCGCTTCGCCAATGATGAGGTCGATGGACGTTTCGATCTCGATAAGCAACTCCTACGCGGTGACGAGGGTGCACGGGACGATCGCCAACCCCGAGGACAGCGCGGCCACGGCGACTTTCAACTTCCAGGTGCCCGAGGAGGCCTTCATCTCCAACTTCTCGCTGGGGCTCGGGAACACCACCCATTACGGCAAGGTCGTTCCCGCCGGCCAGGCCAGGGAAGCCTACGACCGGGCGGTCTCGGAGGGCCGGAACGCCGGCCTGCTCGCCTCCCGGGGCAGGTCCGTGTTCTCGTACTCGGTGAGCCTCAAGGCCGGCGAGCAGGTGGAGGTCGGGCTGGTCTTCGAGCAGTATCTGCGGATGAAAGGCGGCGCCTACGAGTACTCGCTGTGCCTGGACGACCGGATGTTCGGCGGGGCCAGACCCTCGGTGGACATTTCCTCGATGATAGGTTACTCCTGCGACATCACCTCCGTCTCGGTCGAAAACTACACCGCCGCCACAACGATTTCGCGACCCACCGCCGGGACCGCCTCGACCGCCTATCGCTCGGACCGCTTCACGGCGGGCGGGAACTACGTCATCCGCTACTCAGTCGGCCGGGCGCCGGCCGCCGGCTCGCTGACCTCGCACTTCGACGGCCGGGACACCTATTTCATGCACGTCTTCGAGCCCGGCGTGTCCGAGCTTGGCGGCGACCCCATGCCCAAGCAGGTGATATTCGTCCTGGACCGCTCCGGCTCGATGAGCGGCGAGAAGATGGAGCAGGTGAAGACGGCCTTCAAGGGCATACTCCGCCAGCTTCGGGACGAGGACACGTTCAACCTGGTGTCCTTCAGCACCGGCGTGTCGGCCTGGAAGGGCTCCCCGGTCCCCGCCACGGACGGCAACATCGACGCCGCCGTGTCCGAGGTCGAGGGGCTGTCGGCGTCGGGCAGCACCAACTTCGACGGGGCGCTGCGGAAGGCCCTGGACATGCTGCAGCAGCAGGAGAACTCCGCCGCCCTGGTGGTCATGCTCACGGACGGCCTGCCCACGGCGGGCGAGACCGACAAGGACACAATACGGAGCAATGCCCGCAGCCGGAACGCCCTGGGGTCCCCGATATACTGCCTGGGCTTCGGCAACGACGTCGACTTCGACTTCCTCAAGGCGATAAGCCTCGAGAGCGGGGCCCGGGCGCTCAGGATATACCTGGAAAAGGACGCCGCCGACCAGATAAAGGACTTCTTCGCGACGGTGGCCAACCCGCTGATGAAGGACGTGGGCTTCACGTACTACCCGGGGGCCGAGACCCACATACTGGGGGGCAAGTGCCTCTACGACGGGAGCCAGCTCGTCGTGGTGGGCCGGACCGCCGGCCAGCCGTCCGCGATGTCGGTGACCGTGAAGGGCACCGACCGTGACGGGCCGGCGAGCTTCGGCGGCACCTACGACCTGGCGGGCGGGCCCCGGGACCCGACCGTGGCGCGCTTTTTCGAGTTCGCCAGGATCTCCGACCTCCTGGACCGGATCACGGTCGAGGGCCCCGGGTCCTCCCTGGTGGCCGGGGCCACCAACCTGTCGGTGCAGCACGGCTTCGTCACCCCCTACTCATCGATGCTGGTCGACATCGGCGGGGACGGCGACGGGAAGTCGCCGGAGCGCCCGACAGTGTCGGTCATGAACGATGGTTCGCCCTCCCCGGCGACGCCCAAGACGGGCGCGGGCGGCGCCTACGCGCCCTACGGCTCCGAGCTCATACCGGTGGCCCTGCTCGCCGGGCTCGTGCTCGTGGCGCTGGGGAAGCGCAGAAACGGTTAAATCCCGACCAGCCGTTCAAAAGGGCGTGTCGGGCAAACCGGGCGCGGTCCTGCTGGGCCTGCTCCTCGTGGCGCAGGCCCTGGCGGCAGGTGCGGTCGTGGCCGGGGAAGGCGGCGCTTCCCCGGCAGCCTCCCGGCCCGCGGCCGTTGATGGCGGGGAGCGGGCGGCAGGCCGCGACATCTCGTACGCCCTTCCGGCCGGATTCCTGTCGCCCATCACCCCAGAGCGGATGTCGGCCGTGGTCGGGAAGCTCGAGTCGTTTGGGACGAGGTACGTCTACACGGAGCGCGCCGCCGACGCCGCCGACTACATCGAGCGGGAGTTTTGGGCGCTCGGCCTGGAGCCCTCCCGGCAGGATTTCCTCCATAACTCCTACATGATGTCCAACGTCCTGGCGGTCCTGCCGGGCCGGAACGCCTCCCTCCCGGCCCTGGTGCTGGGCGCCCACTACGATTCCCTGAACGGCACCGACTCCCTCCTCAACCCCTATGCCCCGGCGCCGGGCGCCGACGACGACGGGAGCGGGGTGGCGGCGGTGCTGGCGATCGCGGAGGCGTTCTCGCGCGCCAGGACGGAGCGCACGATCATATTCGCGGCGTTCGATGGCGAGGAGGTCGGGCGCGCCGGCAGCATCGAGTTCGTCCGGCAGGCCCGAGCGGCGGCACCCGGAATATATGCGGGCCTCGTGTTCGACATGATCGGCTACAACCACCGGTTCCCCAAGGTGGACCTGGTCACCAACCGGGGCTCGCAGTGGCTCGCCGGGCACTCCGCGGAGGCGGGAAGGCTGAACCTGCTGGGCATCGGGACGGAGCACGTCGTCACACCGGACAACCCCCAGAACTGGTCGGACCACGTCTCTTTCTGGGAGGCCGGACTCCCCGCCATGTGCTTCATCGAGGACGAGAACCCGACCGTCGACAGCCCCTACTTCGAGGCCAACCCCAACTACCACTCCGCCCAAGACACCCTGGAAAATCTCAATGCCACGCTGATGGCGAAGGTCGCCCGGCTCGGCGCGGCCACCGCCGCGGCGCTGGCGGGGTTCTCCCTCCATGACATCCGGGTGGACAGCGTCGACCGGCCGGCCGAGGTCTTCGAGGGCGACAGCTTCGACGTCGAAGCCTTCATCTCCAGCACCGGGTCGCCGGGAGCCTACCCGGTGAACGTCTCGCTCGAGGTGGACGGCGCCCGCGTGGCGCGGTCCGAGGCCCTCCAGGACGGCCGCTTGAACCTGTCCTGGAACGCCACGCGCGGGAGCCATGTCCTGTCGGTGGTGGCAGACAGCGACGACCGGCACCTCGAGTGGAACCAGACCGACAATCGCCTCTCATTCACCCTCGAGGTGAGGGTCAGGCCGGACCTCCGGCTGGAGGGCTTCTGGGCCACGGACGATTCACCGGTCCCCGGAGGCAGGATGGCCCTCGTCGTCCTGGTGGAGAACCGGGGAGGCACGACGGGCGCGGGAAGGGTCGTGATCCATCCGGAGGGCTCGACCGGTTCCCACATATCGGACCGCCCGGTGACCGTGCCCCCCGGAGACCTCTCGGTCGTCATCTGCGATGCGGTGGCGCCGTCCTCCCTTTCGGTACTGCGGGCGGAGGTGCGGGACGTCCGGCCCGCGCAGAACCACACGGAGGGCTCCAACCGCTCGCTCACCGTGACGCCCGACGTCTTGGACCCCGGCGACTTCCGGATCGTCATCGAGCCGGACGTGGTGGCGACCGGAGGGACGGTGACCGTCGGCGTCGAGGGCGCCCCGCCCGGTTTCGACTGGTTCATCGATTTCGGCGACGGCCGGTCCGCCGGCTGGACAGGCTCGCCCTCTTCCCATTTCTATCCGCGGTCCGGCACCTATCTCGTAGGGGTGACCTTGCGCGATGCGAAGGGGGCGGTCGCGGACCTGGAGCGGATGCCCGTGACCGTGGCCGACCGGCCCCCGGTGGCGGTGATGGAGACCCGGAGCACCGTCGTCGCCCCGGGGACGACCGTGGCCTTCTCCGGTGGACGCTCCTTCGACCCGGACGGGGAGGTCGTGGCCCACCTCTGGGACTTCGGGGAGGGCGCCAAGGGCTTCGGGTCGGAGACCTCCCACACCTACTCCACCGAGGGCCGCTACCGGGTCCGCCTCACGGTCACCGACGACGGGCAACAGGGCAACACGACGGTGCTGGACCTCGAGGTCGTCAACCGGCCACCGGCCGCCAGGGTCTCCGCCGGGAGCCGGCTGCTCTTCGCCGGGGAGAGCGCTGCTCTCGACGGAGCGGGTTCGCGCGACCCGGACGGGTCAGTGGCCTCCTACCTGTGGGACTTCGGCGACGGCTCCAACTCCACCGGCCCGCTGGCCGGTCATGTTTTCAAAAAGGAGGGCAACTACTCCGTCACCCTGACCGTCACGGACGACCGGGGCGCCGCGAACTCCACCACGGTAGAATTGACCGTCCTCAAGAGGCTCCCGCCCCTGGACATCCGCTCCCCCCGGCAGCCCGACCTCCTCGTCCCGGCGCTCCTTGCCACGATGGTCCTCATCGCCATCGTGCTTGTCCTCCGTTCCCGTCAATCCCCCTCGAAAGACGAAGAGGAATAGCCCTAACGTCCGTATTCCCGCCCCCTGCCCCCTGCCCCCTGCACCCTGCAGTTCGCCCCTTGCTCCCTTGCTCCCTTTCCCCCTTGCTCCCTTCGTATTTGGTAGGTACCACAACACATTGATAAAGGTGGCCGGTTCAAACAGCGAGCGTCAAAATGTCCGATCGCACGCTCGTCGCGGTCTCGATATGCTCCCTGCTGGGCACGCTGGGCCTCTACGGCTACGCCGTGCTCTCGCCCCCGCCCGAGCTCTCCGGGCTGGGACCGGACATCGTCCCGGGCAGCCAGGTCAGGGTGCGGGGCTTGGTCGGCGAGGTGAGGGCGCTTTCGAACGGCGGGCTGGCGGCGGAGATACTGCCCGGCGGGCACGGCCCGGGCGTCCGGCTCTATGTCCCGGCCGATGTGGACAGCGGGGGCCACGTGAGGCGCACGCTCCTGACCGGAGCGTCCGTCGAGGCGGACGGGCGCGTCGAGGAGTACCTCGGCTCGCCGGAGCTAGTGCTGGACCGCGCCCACAAGCTCCGGCTGCTGTCGGGGGCCTCGCTCTCGTTCGTCCTGGGCCGGCCCGACATATTGGCCAACTCCAGCGTCTGCGTCGCCGGTTGGGCGTTCTACAAGGAGCTGCGCGGCACCCGCCTGGACTTTCGCGTGATGGACCGGTCGGACACCTCCTGCGAGCTCAACTGCAGCTCGACCTCCTACGATATCGACGGGGAAAGGCTCCACTGGGGCAACGGGACGCTGGTGCGCGTCCTGGGCAGGCTCAGGTACTACGGCGAGCCACCGGTGCCCCGGCTCTACGTCCTGGGCGGGCCTGCCGGCGTCGAGCCGCTCTGAGCGGCGACGCAGTTGGATTCGGAGATCCGCAGGGATATCACGAAGGCCCCCAGGACCAGTATGGCCGCCACGCCGAACGCCGGCTGGTACCCGATCCCCGCCGCCAGGACGCCCCCGAGCAGGGACCCGGCGAAGGCCCCGGAGTTTATCGCGGCGTTCAGGATCCCTATCCCGCGCCCCCGCTCGCGCTCGTCCGTGAGGTCGCAGGCCATCGCGGTGGAGCTCGTGGTGAAGAAGCACCAGTAGGGGAGCAGCCACAGCATGCCGAGGACATAGATGTCCCGGGTCAGGGCGTAGGCGGCCCAGCTCACGAGGTAGGCGGCTATCGTCGGGACGAGCACCCGGCGCCGCCCGACGCGGTCCACGAGCCTCCCGGCGGCGCGGAACACCAGCATCCCGGTGAGCCCCGAGCCGGCGACCAGCATCCCTATCCGCATCTCGTCGAGGCTGAACGCGCCGGTCGTCAGGTACTGCGGGAAGACCGCGTAGACGATGTAGTTGCCGGTGAGCAGGAGCAGCGTCGCAGCGCACAGGACGAGTATCGGCCGCCGGTTGCGGAATGTGAGCATCTCCCGCAGCTTGAGCACGTTCTCGCCGCAAGATCGCCTGAGCTCCTCCAGCGGGAGGAGCACCAGCGCCCCCGCCAGCCCGACGATGCCGCAAAGGATGAACAGGCCCTCCTGGGAGGTCTTGTAGAGGTAGGCCGCCACGCCCGCGCCCACGAGCCAGCCCAGGGCCAGCGGGACATTGAGGTCCCCGACGACCCGGCCCTTCTCCCCCGGGCAGCGCTCGGTGGCCACGGCGATGAGCAGGATGACCGACCCCATGAGGCAGACCTGGATGAAGCGGACCGCTATGAGAAGCTCCACCGTGTCGAGCAGGGGATATATGAAGAACAGAAGGCTGCCGGCGGCGCCCGACGCCACGACGATGCCCTTGCGCCGGCCGAGCCAGTCCGAGACCACCCCCCAGACGTAGGCCATGACCATCATGCCGGCGTACGGCAGCGAGCCGACGAGCCCGACATAGACCAGGTTCTGGCCCTTCTCGAAGGTGAGGAACTGAAGCGACGCGTAGAGCAGTGCCGTGACGGTGGCGTTCAGCCCGGACGCCGCCAGTATCACGGCCCAGTTTCGGTCCATCAGACCGGATTACGGGGAGCTATTGATATTCTTTGCTGTTTGTGCAGGAAGGCGCGAGGCGCAAGGCGCGAGGCGCAAGGTTGGAGGCGCAAGGGTCGGGGCGCCTTGCGCCCTGCGCCCTGCGCCTTGCCCCTCAAGCCTTGCGCCCTGCGCCCTGCGCCTTGCGCCTTATTCAGCGTTCACCACCACGGCCTCCGCCGCCGCCTCGTCCTGCCGCTTCTTCAGGATGCGGCTCCTGTGGTAGCCGTAGTTGGCGTAGATGATGAGGCCGATGCCCATCCAGGCCATGAAGCGGAACCAGGTGTGCAGGGGCAGGCTCAACATCAGGGCCAGGCACAGGATGGCCCCGAGCGCCGGGAGCCAGGGGACGAGGGGGACCCGGAAAGGCCGGTGGAGGTCGGGCCGCTTCCGGCGCAGGACGATGATGCCCACGCTGACGAGGAGGAAGGCGAACAGGGTCCCGATGTTCGTGAGCTCCGCCGCCACGCCTATCGGCAACAACCCGGCGCAGATGGCCACCGCCACGCCGGTGATGATGGTGGACATGTACGGGGTCTTGAAGCGCGGGTGCACCCGGGAGATGCGCTTGGGCAGCAGGCCGTCCCGGGAGAGCGAAAAGAATATCCTGGGCTGGGCCAGGAGGCTGACCAGGAGCACGCTGGTTATCCCGGCGATGGCCCCGGCCGACACCACCGCGGTCGCCCATGTGACATGGTGCTTCGAGAAGGCGTAGGCGAACGGCGCCGCCTGGTCGAGCTCGTTGTAGGGGGCCATGCCGGTCAGCACCACCGCGGCCATTATGTAGAGGGCCGTGGAGACCACGAGCGAGCCGATGATGCCTATGGGCAGGTCGCGCTGGGGGTTCTTCGCTTCCTCGGCCGTGGTCGACGCTGCGTCGAATCCGATGTAGGCAAAGAACACTATCGCCGCCCCCCCGAAGATCCCCCCGATTCCGAAAGGCATGTAGGGCTCGTAGTTCTTGGGGTCGACGAAGGAGAACCCCACCACCACTATCACCACGATGACGATGACCTTGACGGCCACGAGCGCCGCGTTTATCCCGGCGCTCTCCTTCGTTCCCAGCACGAGCAGCCCCGTGAGCAGGAGCACTATCATCATCGCCGGGAGGTTGATGATGGCCCCGCCGCCGGCGAACGGCGAGCCCGCGATCGCCGCCGGGACGTGGACCCCGGCCGCCCCCAGGAGCTCCACGAGATACCCCGACCAGCCAATCGAGACCGCAATCGCCCCCACCGCGTACTCGAGTATCAGGTCCCAGCCGATGACCCAGGCCACGAGCTCCCCGAGCGTGGAGTAGGAGTAGGTGTAGGCGCTGCCCGAGACCGGAATCATCGAGGCGAACTCGGCGTAGCAGAGCGCGGCCAGGCCGCAGGCGAAGCCGGCGACCACGAACGAGAGCACGACGGCCGGCCCGGCGTGTTTGGCGGCGGCCACGCCCGACAGCACGAATATCCCCGCCCCGATTATGGCGCCGATGCCGATGAACAGGATGTCCAGGGTGTTGAGGCTCCGCCGAAGGCGCGTGGTGGCGTCCCCCGCCTCCTCGAGGACGTCCTCGACGCCCTTGGTGATGAAGAAACGCCGGGCGCAGCGCTCCCTGAAGGTGGGTCCCGCGCGCCGTCTCCTCAAGCGCCGACCCCCCGGGCGGGGGCCACGCCATCCTGCCGGTTGGCCTGGTCCATCATCCTTCCAGCCTCTCCGAGACCTCCATGAAGTAGCCGTCCAGCCTCGTCCGGGCCGTCCAGGCGATGCCGCCCGCGCCGGGCAACGGCAGGAGTGTGTCGCGCGTCACCGTTATCTCGACCGTCCACTCCCCCGTGCCGTTCTCGTTGGCCGGGTGCAGGGCGAGGGCCTTGGAGGCGGCCTCGGCCTGGGTGTCCGCCGACACGGTCGTCTCGCCCGGGACCGTGCAGAGCTGGAGGAACGTGATCGTCGTGGTGGTGGGCGCCCCGGGCTGGATGGCCTGCTCGGAGGTGGTGCCTCCGGGGGACGTCACCCGGAACGCCACCCCGGCCGGGCTGAACGCGGCGAAGCGGTAGGTGTCGACGAACGAGAAGTGGAACTCCGCCGCGGTTATGTTGGCGCGCTCGAAGCTCAGGCGGGCGGTGGTGGTCTCCCCGTCCTGGGCGTTGCCCGAGCCCTCCGGGCCCGGGCCGCTGTCGGCCAGAAACTCGACGTTCCACACACTCTTCCCGGCACCCTGCGCGGGGCCCTCGGCGTACAGCGCGCCCCCGGTCACGGCCAGAAGGACCAGGCCGAAGCCGATGAGATTCAAGAGGGTGTTGGGCTGTATGTTTCCTCCCCGTTCCGGTTAATTGCCTCTATCGATATAAGTCTGTTGGGACGGAGGGCGACGCACCCGTCGATGCCGGGGCCTTGGTGTCAGGCCCTCCCCATTCCCCCCTTCCTCCCCGGGGCCCGCCCCATCGTCCCATCTCACCAGCCGCGCCGCCGCGCGCAGGCGGCGCCGTCGGCGCAGCCTCCGGACGGCCAGGGCCGCGACCACGGCGAACAGGAGCAGCGTCGGCACGCACACCGGGCCCAGGGCGCGCCAGAGCAGCCCGGGCGAGGGCTCGAGGGTGGCCGTCACGTTCGAATGACCGCCCTCTTTCCCGAAGGCAACCTCGAAGAAGTCCCGCCCGCCCTCGGTCCCGCGCACCGGCCTGACGCCGCTCCAGCGGACCTCCACCAGCCGGGTCTCCGCGGAGAAGCGCATCCGGTAGGTGACGTTCCATCCCGCCACCCCCCGGAACGCGAAGTCCTGGGTGAGGCTCGCCAGGCCCGGCGAGGCGCGCGCCGCCTTGAAGAGGTCGAGCGACTTCTCCCGGTGGCCGGAGGCCCGGGCGACGATCTGGACCGGCCGGCCGGCGTCCATCCGGTTGAGGTCGTAGCCCTCGAGCGTCCCCCGCTCGTAGCGGAGCTCGGTCCGGGCGCCGACGCCGAGCGCGGCGCGCATCGCCCCCTCCACCTTCGGCCTCACCTCCCGGAGCACCCCGTCCAGCTCGTCCTCCGAAAGGACGCCCTCCGCCAGGAGCAAACGGAGCAGGTCGGCCGGGAGGTACCCAAGCGTCAGGTTCTCCGGAAGGGAGCCGGCGATGGAGGGGGGCAGGGCCACCGCTCCAATCCCGATGCGCGCCTCGACGCTGACCGGGACGTCGGTCGATCCCCGGAACACCAGCTTTCCGGTGTCGGCCGCCGGCGCGGCGAAGTCGGCGAGCACCGAGACGCTGACCACGTCGCCGTCGAAGTGGGGCGCCCGGTCCGACGCCAGAAAGGCAGCGATGTCGCCCCTCCCGTCGGCGTCCGACCAGAGGAACCGGGGCCGCCCGGAGGGCCGCCCGGCCGCCTGGAGGCCGTCCAGCCTCAGCCCCTCGGGGAGGAGGAACTCGAGCTCCACCGGCCAGCCGACCTCCACCGGGACGGAGAACCGGTAGGTCGCGCCGGCGTTGAGCGCCCCCAGCACGAGGGCGTTCGAGAGGCCGAAGAGCGGCCGGTTGGCCACCGAGGCGTTCATCGTGCAGGTGAGGTTGCCCTCGCTGGACCAATCGTGGGAGAAGACCGGCGTGATGTTGAGCACGGCCGAAAGCCGCCCCGCCAGGACGGATTGGACCGGCAGCACGCCGTACTCGTAGAGGTCCTCCTCCGGGAGCACCCCGGCCCTCGAGAGGGCGGACAGCGTCGCCCCCGAGACCGAGGTCAGGTTGCGCAGACCGGGTGGCGGCGTCCAGTAGCCGGACAGGTTCGCCCGCCGGAACTCGACCGAGCCGCCCAGCCTCGCCGTCGAGAGGTCGGGCAGGTCCACCGTGCCCCGCACCAAGACCTCGTCGGGCCCCGGCGGCGACGGCGAGGCGGACCGTAGCGTTGCGCCGAAGCTCGCGCTGGCGGGCTCGCCCCCGGGGTTGTGAAGGCCGAAAGAATGGGATGTCTCGCCGCTGTCGGCGAAGACCGAGCCGGGGAAGCCGGTCAGGTTGAGCGTCACGCTGTGGCCGGGCAGGGCGTACAGGGTCAGCTCCCGGTACAGCTCGGCGCCTTCGGCGAGGACCAGCGGGGCGAGCGCGTCCAGGTCGGCCGTCCCCGGCAGGCCGAAGGACCCCGGGCTTTGGGTCACCCAGCCCGTCGCCCGCACCACCACCGGCGGGTAGGTGTCCACCGAGCCCGGCTCGTCCTCGAGGCTCGAATCGTCCAGCAGGCACGAAACGGAAAAGAGCGCGTCGTTTGGGAACGCGGCCGAGAAATGGTCCGACAGCGCGGAGCGGGCCGCCGACTCGAGACCGGCCCGCACGGCCGGGCCCTCGGGTCCGGCGATCGCCAGCCTCAGGGAATCGGCGGTCGCCTGGGTGCCGTTCAGCGTGTACTGGTGGAAGCTGATTTTGCCCTCGAGACGGCCCCGGCCCGGGGTCTCCAGGACGAGCGAGAGGTCCGATCGCACCCAGTCGGGGCCGGCCCGGGCGGCCGCGGCAGGAACGGCCAGCGAGTGCGTCAGCATCAGGACCAGGGCAGCCGTCGAGAGCGCCCGGCTCAGAGCGCCGATCTCCGATGGGCCGCTGCTCACCGGCCTTGGGACAATATTAACCCTCCTCCGAGGGAGCCTTAAATAATTTTGTCCCAAATTTGTACATATCTTGCCTATCCCCCTTTCTTCTCTTATCACGTCTCCATTGCAGCCCGTTCGAAACCCGA
>VGTL01000077.1 GCA_016874675.1 Methanobacteriota archaeon
CAGCAAGACAGCAAGGGAACGGGGGAGCAAGGCAGCAAGGCAGCATGGCAGCATGGCAGCAAGGGGACGGGGGAGCAAGGCAGCAAGGCAGCATGGCAGCAAGGCAGCATGGCAGCATGGCAGCAAGGGCGCAAGGGAAGGCAGCGTGGCAGGGAAGGGACGACGACCGTCCCCCCCTCCCTTGCTGCCTTGCTCCCTTGCTGCCTTCGCTCCTTCCGCCTGCCGTGTCAATGTGTCCCACGCGCATCGGCGGGAGTCACACAGAATATACAATAAAATATATATGTGATGATGCTACCATATTACTGGAAGATATGATATGAATATCAAGGTCGTTGTGGTCGCCGCACTGGCCGTCCTGGCCATGCCTCTGCCCCTGTCCCAGCTCCTGCCCTCGCCCGAGGGGCCCGCCACGATACCCTGGTTCTACGACGACATGAGACCGCCGGAAAACCCGCCGCCGGGGTTCGTGATGCCGAAAATCCGGTCGCACGAGCACGGGGGGGTGCCGGACTTCTCCGGCTGGCCCGACTACACGACCATGACGGTGACGGACGGGCAGCTCGAGGGGCCGGCCGGGGCCCGCACCGTGTACCCCATCATCCGCAACATCACGATGAGCCTGTCCTTCGCCTACGAGGCGACCGTGGCCGAGTTCCAGGCGATGGACGGCGGCCTGAGGCGCTTCGCCAACCTCGTGTACGACTACACCGACGGCCAGTTCAATATAAACCAGTTCGATATCTACAACAACCAGGTGAACTGGAACTCGGCCGACATCCACGTGCTCAACCTCGCCAACTACCGCGCCAACGCCCAGTACGGGGGCATCGCGTACGGCGGAATCATCCAGGTCGGCCGCGACGCCTGGGGCCAGTCCTGGGACAGCGCCATGGGCGCCATCATATTCGCCCACGAGTTCGGCCACTGGGGCCTGTTCCTGCCCGACGAGTACGACGACCACAACCCGTCGGTCAGGTGCGACAACGCCTCCGCCGGCACCTGCATAATGTCCAACCCCTACAACTACTACGAGATCTGCACCGACGAGAGCCACAACTCCTCCACCTCGGGCGTATCAAAATCCTGCTGGAGCTTCATCAAGCAGTACTACCCGAACGCGGTCGAGGTGCACGGCGCGCCCGACCCCGGGCCATCGGTCGGCCCCGGCGCCACCGTCCGGTGGCACTACCCCGACCTCTATGTCGTCCAGGGTGAGATGTCGATCGTTCCGGCCGAAGCCAACGAGGGCCAAAACCTCACCATCTCGCTCCCGGTTCACAACCCCGAGAGGCTCGCGTCCGGCGGGGTGGCCGTGAAGTTCTTCCTCGACTCAGCCCAGCCCTCCAACCTCATCGGGACGGTCAATGTCAGCGCCACGAACGTCGACTCGGTGACGGCCAAGCTGACCTGGAGGGCGGTCGGCGGCACCCACAGCGTCATCGGCGTCGTGGACCCCGACGGGGCGGTGAGGGACCTCAACCGGAACAACAACACCGCCTCGAGGACCGTCACCGTCAACGGCCGGCCCGTCATCTCGTCGGCCCTGGGCGGGTTCGTCTCCAAGGAGGACGTCCCCATCACCGTCCGGATGACCCAGTTCGCCACCGACGCCGAGGACTCCCCGGCGGAGCTCAAGTGGAGCGTGGTGAAGTTCAACAACCGCCACATCGCCTCCGCCGGCACCGGAGCCAACCAGACCCTCTTCTTCAACCCGGTGCTCCACTGGTGGGGAACGACCACCGTGACCGTATCCGTCGCAGACACCGCCGGCCTGGCGGCCACCAAGGACGTGAACCTCACCTTCACCTTCGTCAACTACGCCCCCGAGACCGTCGACCCGTCGTTCTCGGCGCCCGCGGTGCTCCGGGGCCGGGTGGTGGAGCTGTCGGCCGCCGCGATAGACGTCGAGGACCGGTCCGACATGCTCACGCCCCGGTTCGAGTGGCGGCCCCCGGGCTCGGACCGGTGGGTGGAGCTGGGGGCCTACTACGACGGCAGCCGCTATATCGCCAACGTCACCGTGCCCATGAGCGCCGCCGTGGGACGGGCCGACGCCCGCATCGCCTTCGTCGACACCGGCGGGCTCCAGGGCGAGTGGTACTACCTGAACTCGTCGCTTTCCATCCTCAACAACAAGCCCGCGGTGACCGGCCTTTGGCTCTCCGCCGGCACCGTGGTGCGGGGCGAGCCCGTGGAGCTTTGGTTCAACGCCTCCGACCCCGAGACCCTGGAGAGGGACCTGCGGCCGGCGGTGGAGTTCAGGACCGCCGACGGGGAGTGGAGGCCGCTGCAGGCGGAGATCGAGTACCTCGCCGGCACCTGGGTGGCCAGAATCGACGTGGACGCCTCCTGGGCGACGGGCAGCCACGACTTCCGCGTCCTGGTCAACGACACCGACGGCTCGGAGAGCAGCTGGCTTGCGGACTCCGATGCCCTGACGGTCCTAAACTCCCGGCCCGTGCTGGAGCACGGAAAGGCCTCGCGCACGAGGATGCTGCGAAACGACACCTCCACCGTCACGCTCTCGGCCTCCGACCACGAGACGGCCGCGGCCGGGCTGGTCTTCGAGTTCAGGGTGCGCGACCTCAAGGGCCGGGAGCAGAACTCGTACATGACGGCCCCGGAGCTTTCGGGGAACCTCTGGGTGGCGCGCTTCCAGCCGCCCCACTCGGCACTGGCCGGGAGGTTCACAATCAGCGTCCGGGTGGGGGACGCCGACGGGGGCTGGAGCGACTGGTACGAGGGCATCCCGGCGGTGGAGGTGGGCAACAACCCGCCGCTCGCGGCGCTCTGGGGCCCCTCTTCCGGAATGCAGGGCACAAGCCTCTGGTTCGACGCCTCCAATTCGTCCGACCCGGAGAACCACCTGGACGTGATGAGCTTCAGCTGGGACTTCGGCGACGGCACTCCGGCCGGGACCGGCGTGACGACGCCCCACACCTTCACGAGGCCGGGCACCTACCGGGTGACCCTCACGCTAACGGACCGCGACGGGGCGGTGTCCACGGCCGAGACGACGGTCACGGTGACGGCGCGCCCGGCGCCGGCCCAAAACGCGGGCGCGGGCTGGCTCGGCGGCCTCCTGCCCTATGTCGCGCTCATCGCGGCGGCCGCCGGCGCGGGCGGCGCCTTCCTCGTCGCCCGGAGGCGCCGGCGCCCGGGACAGGAGACCAGCGCGCCGCCGGAGGCGACGCCACTGGCCGCGGCGGAGACCTCCTACGAGGCGGTCCACGAGCCGGAGTATGTCGACCCGGCCGGCCAGCCCTACCCGGAGAGCGCGCCCGGGCCGGGAGGGCCGGGCCCGTTCCCGCCGCCGGTACCGGAGCCGGAGCCCTACCCGTTGAGGCCCGCAGACCCGGACCCGGGCCCCTGGCCGCATCCGGAGCCGGACGACGAACGGCTCTAGGCGATCGGGGAAGCCGCTTTTCCTACCGGTCAGGTACGTGCAGGGGTTGACCTATGGCAGAAGCGGCGCCGGAACGACCGCGCAGGGCGACGTTCTAATAGTGTCCTATAAAGTTTTATAACCGGAAAGGCCAATATCAAACCGTGCGGGGTCGTTTCGGGACTAGGGCTTCTCTTTGCGCGGCGGTCGCGTTCATGGTTCTGGCCGGCGGCCTGGATGTTGCGGGGCTGGGCGCCTGGACCGATACCGGTGGGGATTTCGAATCCGGCGAGCACGCTGACACTGAAATAAATGACCGAAGGGTACGGCTTGAGTTGAACGAGAGCCATACTGGCAATTGGTCCCAGATGGACGAAGGAAGCCCGTGCGCGTATAATGGGGATTGCGGCACCCCCAAGGAGATGGTATATGACAGCTCCAGGGGGGTTTTTGTTTTTTTTGACGCCTGGAACGTCTGGACATTCAACGTCACCGGAAAAGCCTGGACGAAACACAACCTCTCGGCGTACATTGACTGTTATTTCGTGATGGCGTACGATCTCGTTTATAACAAAACTGTCATGTACACCGGCAAGACATGGACATATGACATATCCACGAACCTTTGGACCGACATGAAACCTTCGATTTCTCCACCCGGTTTATCCACCTGGAGCTCATCAATGGCCTATGACTTGGAGAACCAGAGGATGGTCCTGTTCAATCCTGGATTTTTCAACGAGGTGTGGGCCTACGACCAAAAGGGCAACCTCTGGACCAAGATGGGGTCATCGCCGGTCCTGTACCACCGTGGTGGATACAGAATCGTGTACGATCGCACCGTGGGTGAATTCATCCTATTCGGGGGTTCCATCTATAAATACCACTGGGAGCGGACCATCCTCAACGATACCTGGACCTATGACCTCGCCACCAACACCTGGACGGAGAGGCATCCCGCGGCATCCCCTCCACCCTTGAGTCATTACTCGCTGGTCTACGACGACCATCTCGGGGTCTCGGTGCTTTTTGGGGGCGTCACCTCGGAAGGGGACCGGTCGCATGCGACCGATGAGGTCTGGTGGTACGATGCTAGCGACGACATCTGGATGAACAAGACGCCGGAGTACCGCCCCCAGCCGAGGGTGTGTCAGGCGGCCGGATACGATTCCCGGAGCGAGACGATTCTCCTGGTCGGGGGTATCAACAATTCGGCCAGGTTCGGCGACACATGGACATACGATTCCGCGAATAACACCTGGACGAACGATATATGTCTCGTATTGCCGGTCGCAAGGGGCGGGGCCGTGATGGCCCGCGGCAAGGACCAAGACGGCATCGCGATGTTCGGCGGCGATGTGTCCTGTCCATGGGATTACGCATGGTGGTTCGAGACTTTTCCGGACGACCTATTGACATTCAACGTTACCATGGGGATCTGGACGGTCTACGACATGAATCCTGCACCTGCAGGGCGCAGCGGCCACGCGATGGTCTATGACAGCCGGGACCGGGTGCTCGTTCTCTTCGGCGGCAAAGGGGGCGACAACGAGTTGATGAACGACACCTGGTGCTACGATTTCTCGACCGGCATGTGGGAGAACATGACCCCTCCCGACAGCCCGTGCAAGCGCCGTTCGCTTTCGATGGGCTACGACCCCGACCGGGGGGTCGTGGTCCTGTTCGGCGGCAACGACAGTCGCGCCGACCTCGGAGACACCTGGCAATACAATTATTCCACCAATGAATGGACCAACCTGACTCCTCTTGAATCACCACCGGCGGATTCCGCTTCCGCCATGGCTTACGATGAGGCAAATCATGTCATTACGCTCGGATCTTCGAGTGACCACACTTTCTGGTATTATGATGCTTTGCAGAATACGTGGGTGCAAAAAGGCAAAACCTTTCCCAATATAGGTATCACATCCATGACATACAACAGTCGGAATGGCACCCTCATAATAGGCTATCGAAACGGTATCTATTTCTACAACGCTTCATCGGATGGTTGGGCATATGGTGGATGGCCTTCCCACGCAGAGCTCGGATATGCGCTTGCCTACGATCGGGCTTCGGATTCTATCGTATTGTTCGGAGGCTATTCGACGCAAGGGTCCATGAACCACTATTCCGACACGGTTTTCGTATCCGATTTTAAAAGATATCCGCCGTCGGGAACCTTCACGTCGCGCCCCTTCGACACCGGCGGCTTCCCCATATACGGCACCATCGGCTGGACCGCCACGGTCCCCGCCGCGTCCGGCCTCCGGTTCCAGCTCCGGACCGCGATGACATGCGAGAGCCTGCCCGACCGGCCGTTCATCGGGCCCGACGGGAGCGCCGGGACTTTCTACACGGCCCCCAACCAGGCGATACCCGTCATCCTGGACGGCGGGCGCTGGGTCCAGTACCGCGCCTTCTTCAACACGTCCGACCTGAACATCACCCCGGTGCTCGAGAGCGGCGCCTCGAGCGTCCGGCTGGCCTCCAACCTGACCGATGGAACGCGGCGCTGGGCCTGGAACGCCTCGTCGGCCGCCCCGGGCGCCTACCGCGTACGCGTCGTCGCCCGCGACGACAATCCATCCATCCCGGTGAAGGTCGCGGCGCTCTCGGGCAACTTCACTGTCCCCGGGCCCAACCGCCCGCCGCACGTCGAGCTCGTCTGGCCGCCCGACAATGCCGTGGTGAACGACACCAGCCTCCGGCTGCTGTGGACGGGCAGCGACCCCGACGGGGACCCGCTCAGCTACACGGTCCGCTACTCCAGCCGGCCCCCGAGTGGCGCTTCCTCGTGAGGCTCGACCACGGCAACCGCCCGCCCCGGTTCACGAGCGCCCCCCCGACGGCCGCGAAGGTCTGCGAGACCTACGTCTACAACCTGACCGCGATGGACCTCGACCTCGACCCGCTCTTGTTTGCGCTCGTGGGGGGCCCGGCCAACATGACATTGGACCCGGCGTCCGCCAGGTTGAGCTGGGTCCCGGCGCCCGGGGAGGAAGGCCTCCACAACGTGACCGCGCGCGTCTCGGACGGCCGGGGCGGCCTGGACGAGCAGGCATTCACCATAAACGTGACCGGACTTCCGGTGGAGCCGCCGCCGCCTCCGCCGCCTCCCGATCTCCCGCCGGGGTGCGGCATCCAATACCCGGCCAACGGCACGGTCGTCCGGGGCGTCATCGTCGTTCGCGGGAGCGCGCTCAACGGAACCCGCCCCGTGGTCCTGGTCCGGGTGCGCCTCGACGGCGGCGACTGGACCGTCGCCGGGGGGCTTTGGGACTGGACGCTGCGGCTGGACACCGCATCGCTCAGGAATGGCCGCCACCGGCTGGAGGCCCGGTCCTCCGACGGGCTGCTCAACTCCTCCGTCGCGGCGGTCGATTTCACCGTCAACAATCCGGAGCCCCCGACCACCATCGCGAGGCAGGGCTGGTGCCTTCCGGCCGCCCTGCTGCTGCTGTTCCTGGGCCTCTCGATGCTCCCGTACTGGTGGAGGCGGGAGCTCAGGCGACGATAGCAAGAGCGGCGCCAAAACGACAGTCTGGAGCGCCGCCGGCAAGGTTTTTTAGGCCCCAGGCCGGTATTCGTGCCGTGGAGCCCTGTCGAAAGGCAGCGCTGCTGCTCGCGCTGGCCGTGTCGGCGGCCCTGCTGCCGTCCCTCTGTACGCCGGATGTCGCGGCCGCTCCGGCGAAGCCCCAGTGCGCCATCACCCGGCCCTACGACAACGACACCGTGTCGGGCCGGTTCCGGGTCACCGGGACCGCGCTTTCGTCCTCGGACCCGATAATCCGGGTCCAGCTCAGAATAGACGGCGGCGGGCTGCTCATCGCCAACGGGACCGAAAGCTGGCACTTCGACGTCGACACCGCGCTTCTCCAGAACGGCCCGCACACCGTCGAGGCCCGGTCGTTCGACGGGACGCAGTACTCCGAGCCGGCCATCGTGACGTTCGAGGTGAAGAACGGCAGGCCCCCCGGGCCGCCGGGCACGCCGACCTACGTTCTGGTAGCACTCACCGTATCCCTCGTCGCGGCGATGGCCGCCCTGGCCTGGCGGTTGGCGGCGCGAAAGCGCCGGTGAACGGAAGTGAAGGGGGGTCCCGCCGACGAACCGCCCCGGCCGGCCCGTGTCATCGGATGTCGCGCTCGAAATGATATTATTTAAAAGTATTCGAACAAGTCATACCAAGAACCCTTTATAATATCAGGGCGACTCCCCTCTCCGTATGCCAGAAACGGTCGTCGAGGTCCAAAACGTCACGCGCTGCTACGGGAAGCTTTGCGCCGTCCAGGACCTCTCGCTCACTGTCGAGAAGGGGGAGAGCTTCGGGTTCCTCGGGCCCAACGGCGCCGGCAAGACCACCACCATCAAGATGCTCACGGGCTTCATCCGGCCGGACTCCGGCACCATCCGCGTCATGGGCCACGACATGGCCCGCGATGACATCGAGGCCAAGCGCCGCATCGGCCTCGTGCCCGACGAGTACGGCCTCTACGACGACCTCACCGCCGCGGACCACCTGCGCTTCTACGGGAGGCTCCTGGGGATGCCGCAGTCCGACCGGGAGGCCGCGATAGAGCGCTCCCTCAAGCTGGTGGAGCTCACCGAGCAGACCAACAACAAGACCAAGGGCTTCAGCCACGGCATGCGCCAGAGGCTGGTCATCGCCCAGGCCCTCATGCACGGCCCGGCCATACTCTTCCTGGACGAGCCCACCACCGGCCTGGACCCCGTCGGTGCCAAGGAGGTGCGCGACCTCATAAAGAAGATGACCGCCGGGGGCATGACGCTCTTCATCTCCTCCCACCTGCTCTTCGAGGTGCAGGAGATGTGCCGGAGCGTCGCCGTCATCAACCGGGGGCGGCTCCTGAAGAAGGACACGATAGCGAACCTGTCCAACGTCCTCAAGGACAAGATAGGCCGCCAGCTCTTCCTCATGCTCCAGAACCCCGAAAAGCCCGTCTACGACGCCATTGCCGCTGTGGCCGGCGTCGAGGGCATCTCCGTGGAGGGCCCGGCCTACAAGATACGCGTCCGGAGCCCCGAGGTGCAGTTCGAGGTCCCCAAGGCGGCCGTCGACGCCGGCGGGCGGATCCTCGCATTCTACGAGGTGAACCCGAGCCTCGAGGACGTCTTCATCGACCTCGTGGGGGTGGGCAAGTGACGGGGTTCGTCGAGACGGTCATGACGGTGTTCCGCAAGGAGATGTGGGAGCACTTCCGGACCAAGCGGCTCATCGTCATTGGGGCGATCTTCGCCTTCGTGTTCATCGTGGTCTCGCTCTACGGGGGCATACTGGCGGGGCAGGCCACCTCCGAGCTCAGCTACAGGGCCGGGGCCAACTCCGTGCTCGGTCTCGTTTTGGCCTTCACGAGCTTCTTTCCCGGCCTCATGGCCATCGTCATCTCCTACACGGCCATAGTGGGCGAGCGCTCGAGAAAGAGCCTGATACTGCTCACCTCCAAGCCGGTGAGGCGGCCGGCGCTCTTCCTGGGCAAGTTCCTGTCGTCGTACTTCGCCATAGTGCTGGTGTACCTGGTGGTCATGACCGTCGGCTACATCGGGGTGGTCGCCGCCTCCGGCAAGGCCCCTTCCGCCGAAGAGGTCGGCCGGGCCTACGGCGCCGTGGCGTTCGTCCTGTTCGCCATGGCCTGCTGGGTGGCGTTCGCGATGTTCCTTTCGGCCTCGCTCAAGAACCCGATAACCGTCGCGGTATCGGCGATAATGGTGTGGTTCCTGGTGATGCCCATAGTCTCGCAGATAGGGTTCATCTACTGGATGGTGTCCCAGGACAACGACGGCGCGCCGCGCAACGTCGACATAATGCTCCAGCAGGCCCCCGGCGGCACCGCCACGGTGATCTTCTCGGGGCTCGAATCCCCCACCTACGCCCTCTACAACGAGAGCGGGGAAATCCCGGGAGGGGGGTGGCAGGGCTCGTACGCCGTCGGAAACCTGCCACCAGGCAACTACACCTGGACCGCCCGGGGGACGGGCGTGAACCGCACGGGCAACCTGGCGATAGACGGGGAGCATGGCTTCTCGGTCAGCTTCGGCCCCAACCTGAACGTCCGGGCGCCCGCCGACCTGAACGTAACGCTCACGAAGGACGGGCAGCCGGTCGTCCCCGGGAAGATGCCGGCCGGGCCGTTCGTGAACTACTCGTTCGAGAACCAGACCGGGGAGGGCTCCCTGCTCCTGAGCGACGAAGGCCGCGTACTCTTCTCCGGCAAGTACACGCTGGACCGGGAGACGCGGCGCGGCATGGAGGCCCTGTTCACCCAGACCCCGCCCGATTATGTGAAGTACAACCAGCTCGTCAACCCCGACAGCGCCATGACCGGTTACGAGAAGGTGCTCGACCCCGACTCCCGGGCCAGCATCTCGCCCGCAGAGGGGGCGGGGGCCCTCGCCGCGTTCTTCCTGGTCTTCCTGTCCCTGGGGCTTTTGGTGTTCTCGAGGACGGAAATGATCTGAAACCCGGCACCCGGCCCCCGGTCATTGAACGACCGGCCGCAGATACGCCAGGTCCGCCGGCTCCCTCCAGCCGTACCGGCCGTAGAACGCCGGGTCCTTGCGCAGGAGGTTCGACCGGTGGCAGGCGTGGAACCTCTCGTCGCCCAGCCAGGGCGGGTACCTCACCCGCCCGCGGACCTTCGCGAGCGGCCATGTGCACCGCCGGGTGATGTCGCCGGCCCTTCACCTTGCCGGCTAGCACCCGCAGTATGGTCAGCGCCTCGCGCCTTGTCCTATTGATCGTCGCTTGAAAGGATTAAATCGTGGGATGGCATTGGGTCCGCCGCGATGAAGGAGTGCATCGAGTGCGGCATAATGATAGAGGACGACGCCCGGTTCTGCCGCATCTGCGGGGCGTTCCAGAGGCCCAAGGACATGGGCCGGGACGGCCGCCGGGCGACGAGGCCCTACCAGACCATCCCGGTGGAGGCCCCCGGAACGCGGGAGACGGTCCTCCCGGAGCGCACCCGGCGCCAGCTGGGCCGCCTGTGCATCCTCGGGATCGTCGTTGCCGTGCTTGGCATAACCATGGCCGCCATGCGTATCTGGTACGGGGCCGCCTACGGGATATTCGCCATGGTCATCGGCTCGCTCGCCGTGCACTACCGCATCGACTACGGGGACGCCTGCCTGATCCTGGGGGCCGTTTGCGTGTTCATCTCGGTCAGCCTGCCTTTCCTGCCCGGCACCTAGGCGCGAGGCGGAGGGGCGCGACCCCCGGAAGGTGCATCCGCCCCGGTCGCAATGTTGGTTCCGGAGAACAAAAGTATTTGTACACGCATTTTGCTCCAAGGTCCATGGCCGAGAGGATGCTGACCAGGTCGGTGGAGCTCAAGGCCGGCGAGCACGCCGTCGTGGAGCTGGGCGAGCTTTCGGCCGGCGCCCGGATAACGGGCTCCCTCAAGGACGCCCGGCACGACAAGTTCCTCTACGTCATCGTCGACGAGGACAACCACCGCCGGTTCATGCTGTCGGATTCGGAGGCGGACGAGGAAGAGGGGGAGCTCATGGTTCTGGCCGAGGGCGACGGCCGGGGCCACTACCAGGTGGACGCCGAGGCCATCGCGGCGGGCAAGCACTACCTGATAATCGAATCGGAGGCGGCGGCGCTCAAGAGGAAGATCAAGGTCAATTTGAGAATCTTATAGGAGTCTTTTGGACGAGGGGGCAGCGGGCAGCGGGCAGCGGGTGGCATAAGGCAGCGGGCAGCGGTGGGGCAAAAGTCCGCGGGCAACGGGGGGCGCCAGGCAGACTGTCGTTTTCTCAGGCGCCGAACCAGCTCACCCGGTACTCGGTGCCCGGGGGGACTGGCCGGAGGCCCGGGTCGGAGACCTGCCATCTCCCGTCCAGGCCATTCTCGCGCGCCGCAAGCTCGAAGTGGGACATCGCGATACCGATGTCGGCATTGTGGAGCCCCGGGTCGTAGTACATCTGCTTGGTGCTCCTCATGAAGAAGTGGTAGGTCTGGCGTGACGGGTCCTTGACCACCCGCCGGACAGTTTACGCGGTGGCGCGTCCCGGAGCAGGGTCTGGACGGAAGCTTCCACCCGCCGGCACACGATGAAAGCCCTCATTGTGGGGCCGTCCGAAAACAGGCTCCCCCGGTCAACGCGCTACCCGGCGCCGGAGCGCCGGGACCGGCCCGCTTCGGACCGCCCGCGGAGCAGTTTCCCCCGGCGGCGCACCGCCGGGACCGGCAGGCTTCGACACCAGCGATTGTCCCAAAGCAAGCTAACCGCCGGCCGCCAGGATTCAAAGGAGCCTCCGCGCTGGGGCGTTTGGGCCGCGAACCGGACCCCGGACCTTCGTCATCCTGCCGTCGCCTATCTTTAATATCGTGAGCGAGACGAGGACAAGCGTCCAGACCGCAAACGAGCGAGCGGTGCGAGCTCGTTTAGGCAAGCAGGAATGGCGAGGCCATTCCTGCGGGTTGTCCGAGGCGAGGTTCCCGCCGGCAAACGCGGTGGCGCGTCCCGGAGCGGGGTCCCGGAGGACAACCCAACCCTGCCAGCGCGCCTTAGGCCCCCTTCCATGGGCCGTCCCAAACAGGCTCCCCCGACATCCCGATTGCATCGTCCTACCAGATGACCTTGGCATCACCCAATCTCCGGATCACCTCGTCTTTGGTAATCACGGGCGCATCCAGAATCCTAGATGTGGCGACGATTGCAGCGTCGTGGATGGAATATTCGGGTGCAAGTTTCCTCATTGCGGAAACGACGTTGAGCCCGAGGGGATAAGCGCTGTAGTTCCGGGCGTCCTTTATAAAATCAATCAGGCTATCAAAGGAGACATCCGCTTTCCTTGAAAGGTACAACACTTCGGCAAGAACGATCGTTGGAACCACTACTTCCGCGTCTCCACGATCCGCCTCATTAAGGACTCTTCGGGCACCCTTTCCGAGCCGGTCATCGCGGGCGAGGTGCCAGACAAGGGCATGCGTGTCCGCTATGTACATCATTTTGTTGCACGCTCGAAAAGGGAGTCCTCCGCCGCCGCCAGATCCTCGTCGGAGACATTGAGGCCGCTCCACAGGCCTCCGAGCTTGACGACCTTTCCGTTCCTGAGTTCCTTTTTAAGCATTTGGAGCTCCGCCTCTATCTCTTCGATACGTTTCAACGCGAGCGCTCCCATCCCACGACCACCTGATAATATATTCCCACCCCCATTATTTATACATGTCGGTGAGCGTTCCGCTGGTTCCCCCGACCCTGGCGTATCCATTCACCAGGCGGAACAATCCGTAATACATCATGCCTTAAATTGCGACCCACAAGCGCTTGGGCAACATGTTTATAAGTCAACATTCCGATAACAAACCCGACGGAAGGCCAGTGAATTGCTGTCACAATCCCCATACGACATTTTCAGAGATTTCATCCACCCCGATACCCATCCGGCTCCAGCGGCAAGCATCAATGACGCCCAGTTCCAGACCGCCGGCACCGACAACAGCCGGACCTTCACCTTGATGGTCAAAGGCTTCGACATCGAGAACCGTAACTTCACAGTGGACGCCGACCCGTTGACCGTCACCGACCCGACGAGCCGCGACAGCGATGGCGACGGCCTCGTCGACGGCGATGTCGAGATTGGCGGCCTGCCCTGCGAGCTGACGCTCGTCCACAATGGCCAGTCCCAGACCATGTTCACCGATCCTTCAATGCAGGACACGGACGGAGACGGCCTCAGCGACGGCCTCGAGATCAGCGGCTGGGAGGTCCACATCCTCAAAGAGACCACAAAGGAGGAGGTCAAGAACTGGACCACCTACTCCAACCCGACGATACTCGATACCGACTTCGACGGGCTCCATGACTATCTCGAGTTCGAGAACCAGTCGGACCCGCTCAAGAACGACACCGACGGAGACTACATCCTCGACAAGGACGAGCCCCAGGGCGCGATAACCCAGATAGACGGGGCCCCGCCGTGGATACTGAAGTACGACTCCGGCACCCAAATAATGGTCGAGGTGACCGGAGAATGGGCCGGCCTCTTCCTGATAAACAAGAAGCTCAAGCTCACCGTAAAGGTATCCGATCCAGCGGGGATAGACTACGTCCTCTTCAAGGTGGAGGGTCAGCCGGACCAGAAGATATTCGTCCCGGGCGGTTACAAAAACCTCGAGGTGTCGGCCTGGTTCACCTACGACGAGTGGCGGGGGCTTACCGACGGCTGGGATGTCAGGAT
Source organism: Methanobacteriota archaeon (assembly GCA_016874675.1). Lineage (GTDB taxonomy): Archaea > Thermoplasmatota > DTKX01 > VGTL01 > VGTL01 > VGTL01. Next base: position 13,601 of record VGTL01000077.1, read on the forward strand.
AAATGTCACGGACCGCAACGGCAACGGGAACGAGACGAAAACACACATCAACGGTCTTGTGGAAGGGTTCATCAAGGCGCTCCTTGAGATGTTGAAGGCGTTTGTGGATGCGGTTGTGAGTTTCCTGACTGCTGTATGGAATTGGATTGTAAATGCATTCAAAGCATTGTTTAAACCAGTGGCAGATGCACTAACGGCTGTTTTATCGCCTATGAGCAATGCTCTAGCGAATATTTTTTATAAACTTATCAAATCATATCTTTCAAATAACCTTGGAGGCAAAGGTAACTTTACAAATGATATTCCAGATATGAGCACAATCGATAAACTCGGGTTGGTCGGTGAATGTATAATAGCAATAACACCAGTTCTTTTATCTCTATCTATTATGACTATGATTTTATCTGCCGTTCAAATAGGATGCAAACCCTTTCCAGGAGTATATCCAATCATTATTACCATTCTAGCCGTGATATTGGCTTGTGCTGTTATCTATAATACTGCAAAGGATTTTTCCACTCTAATGGATGATCTCCCAAAAAAAGACAAATATGTTGAAGATGATGATGGCTACCATTTTGAATATCAAAATGCAACATACAAATCATCGGAAATGATAAAAGATACTGTTCCTGTAGTGATTGGAGGGATCCAATTAGGGAATGAACTGCTGAATAGAATAAGCCTCAATAAGGGAAAGAAATCATTAAACATGATAAAAGCCCTCCCTGTAGACAATCTTCGTATGGCAATGCTTAAGACGACATGGGCAATCATGATATTATTAGCAGAACCAGTTCTATCCTCCGCATTGGCGGCGCTTATTGCAGGTAATGCACGAGATGCATATATATATAAAACTGTTTGTAAAGGGCTTTTCGCATTGTGGGCATTCCGAGAAGCAACTGATGGTCTCAACGAAGTTATTGATGCAAAGAAGATTGGAGGGAAAGGTTGTCTTGGTGACTGGGATCAACTGACAAATCTAGGCTATGTGTTTGGGATGGTTGCTGTTACATATATAATTTCAGCTATGACATTAGCAAAGGTCGCAATGGACTTATGTCTAAGCACGACATTTTTATTCGATTTATAGAGGAAAGTGAATATGAAATCAATTCCAACCATAGTTAAAATTGAATATTACTCTCTTGCCCCAGAATTAAGAGGGTCAATTGGAAAAAAATATATGCAAATATTTATCACTATTTGTGCTTCAATTCTAACCCTATTAACATTAGTTTTATTGCCAATTTATTTATTTGTCTCTTCAAATAATTTATCTTTGAAAATTATTTTTTTATTAATGATTTATCCGATATTATTAATAATACTATTTCTCATCATATTAAGATTCCCATATAAACGTAACTATTTTTGTATTACAAAAAACCAAATTATTTTTTCCAATCTTTCATCATGGCGACCCTTTTTTTCACCTGTTACAATTATATCAAGAGAGAAATCACTTTCATTTCAATATGACCCAAAAACGTCATTAATGGAAATTACTAATAAACATTATAAATACTTAATTGATTTCTATGGTATTAATCCAACAAAATTACATTCGATACTTACTTTGTTACCTAAGTCTGACAGCAAATGATGTTGTGGTCCGGGAGTGCGGTCCATCGGGACATTTGTCACCCCGTGCCTTCAAATACTCTCGGGCGCAATCCCGGGGGGGTGACATTCCATGCTTGATATGAAAAACTCCAAACTTTACGCCAAACCTGACGATATGGAATCATTGAAGGCTGAACAGCAATACGTTAGGCCTTGTGCTTGTTTTCCTGCAATTATTTCAGATTTTAAGGCCATTCCTCGATGGAAACCTCCGTTTTGTAATTTTGTATCGACCAAGCAACATTACATGATGCCATACGATGGGGGTCGCG
>VGTL01000078.1 GCA_016874675.1 Methanobacteriota archaeon
GGGAAAAGAGGGGCAAGGGGCACGGGGCACGGGAGTTCCGGGTGCAGGGGCAGGGGGCAGGGGGGCGCGAAGGGAGGATGGCAGCACGGCAGAAAGGCAGAAAGGGAAGGCAGCAAGGCAGCAAGGCAGGAAGGCAGAAAGGGAAGGCAGCAAGGCAGAAAGGCAGCAAGGCAGCAAGGGAAGGCAGCAAGGCAGGAGGGCAGGAAGGCAGGAAGGGGATGACGGGACGTTCCGTCCCCTTGCTGCCTTGTTATCTTGCTGTCTTCCTGCCTCCCTTTCTGCCTTGCTGCCTTGCTGCCTTGCTGCCTTGCTGCCTTGCTGCCTTCAATCATTCGAATATTGTACCAAATTTCGAATTTTGAATCAATCAGTACTTATATCGTTAAAAAGAACCGCGACATCATGAAGCTGACCTCGGTGGCTGTCTTGCTTGTTCTTCTTGCGACCAGCGTGGACCAGCAGCTCTCCCTGGACGACCCCCTCAAGGAGGCCTCCACGGACCCCGGGGCCGGGCCGGTCGAGGTGTCGTTCCTGCCCCGGGCAGTCATGGAGGGGGAGCCGCTCTCGGTCCGGGCGACCGTGCCGGGCTTCGCCGGAGGCAAGGCGCTGGTCGGGCTGTACAGGGACTCCGGGGAGCCCCTGACCCTCGTGTACAAGACGGTCACGCCCGTGGTCAACGGGTCGATCGCGGCCGACTACATGTACCAGTTCAAGACCGGCTCGGCGGGCAGGTACCTGGTCGTCGTCCTGGCGGACGTGTACGGGATGGGCAATTTCCTGCCCGAGAGCATCACCCGGGCTTCCCTGGACAGCGTCCGGGGAGGGGCCCTCTCCGAGGTCAAGGAGCTCTTCGTCCACCCGCGCTCCTATGTGACGGTCACGCCGAGGTTCGAGCACATCCTCGGGTCCGGATGGAACCGGTACGACCTCAGGCACTGGAGCTTCTGGGAGGACGCCCGGCGCGACGACACCTGGTGCGCCCTCGGGCCCCAGGCGCTCCTGGGCTCCATATACCGTCCGGCCTCCGGTCCCGCAGAGCTGTTCCGGCGGACCGGGAGCGCGGGGTCGTTCAGAGGATACAATTACTACGCGGTCATGGCCAACGGGACCGCGGTCGACCTGAAGGAGGAGTATGTCGAAGGGAAGGACCAGGTCACCTACATCGCCCGCCCGTACACGAACGGTTTCCAGTACAGCACCGAGGCGACCGACTGGGACACCCGGGCCGCGGTGCAGCTCCACCCGGAGGAACTCCAGGACCTGCGGGCGCCGGCGGTCGCTACCGACGGCCGGGTCACCGTGACCGTGGAAAAGAGCCGGCTGGCGCTCGCGCCCGAGCTCTTCGACGCCGAGATGAGGGAGCTTGGCGACCTCCGGCTGGTGCGCGAGCGGCACCCGGAGGCCGTGGTCCCGTGCACCGGGTTCGCGACCATCCAGGCATTGTACTCCGTGCGCTCGGCCGGGGTCCTGACTGCCTCGACGGTGTGCAACTTCTTCGGGAGCGGCACCGCCGTGCTGGAGCTGCCCCTCGCCGGGGAATACCGGATAGGGGCGGCCTTCGACCGGGACCCTTACCTGACCGTGGGAGAGGTGTACTACTCCTACGAGCTGAACTCGAGGCTCGATGTCTCCAGGAAGGTCACCGCCTCGGGTGACTGGCTCGGCATCCGGCCGGAAAGGGAGCTCTTCGCCCCCGGTGAGAACGTCACCGCCGCGGCCTCCTACCCGGAAAGCTGCACTGCGAATGTTGTTCTGTATGTGGACGGCAAGAAGGTCGCCGAGACGGCCCTGTCCCCGAAGATCGGGTTCGGGGCGCTGAACGAGGGAACGCACGAGCTGGCCGCGGTGCTGGCCACGGAAGAAACGAAGCTGGTTCGGGGCTGCTTCGGGCTCTCCACCCTGGAGGGCACCGGCTGGGTATCCTGCGCCGAGGTGACGGTCGGCGCGATGGGGGTTTCGCTCTCCCTGCCCGAGAAGTTCGTCGAGCACCTCAACTCCCCCGTCAGGGTGGTGGTGCACGACGGCGCCGGTGCTTCGCTCCCGGGCGCCGATGTCCAGGCGAGCTTCGAGTACCGGGAGCGCTCGGGGACGAACCGGACCGTGCTTGGCAAGGGGCTGACCGACGCCGCCGGCTCATTCGTCTTCGATTTCGTCCCGCCGGAGGCCAGTACTTATTACCCCGATGCACAGATGCACGTGAGCGTCCGCCGGGGCGCGCTCGCCCAGGAGGTCTACCGGCATGTCCGCATCGAGATCCAGGGCCTCCGGGGCTTCATCTCCACGGACAAGCCGATGTACAAGGGCGGCGACACGGTCCGCTCGAAGCTCACGGTCTGGGACCTGGACCGCCTGGAGCCGGCGCAGGGACAGGCCCTCTGCAGGTTCATAAACCCCCAGGGAAGGACCATCTACCAGCAGGACCTGGAGCTGGACGGTTGGGGCACCTGCCGGATGGACATCCCCCTCGGCAGCGAGATGGCCTGGGGGATGCACGCGCTGGAGCTCCGGTTCGCCGGCGCGCTGCTCGCGCGCTCCGGCGTAATAATCAAGCCCTACACCCTGCCCATGACCCGCCTGACCCTGGACGCCGGGACCGGTTCGGTCGGGGTCGGGGAGCGGCTCTCGGTATCGGCGTTCGCCGAGTACACACTTTTCTCTGCGCCGGTCGGCAACGGCACCGTGACCTACGACATCGCCGCCCTGGGGCAGAGAGCGGGCGGGCTCTACGGCACCTACGCCTCCTCCTCGCAGCAATCGAGCGGCCAGGGGCAGGGACAGGGCCAGGCCCAGGGGCAGTCCCAGGACCGGTCCCAGGGGCCGACCCAGGGACCCGGGCCGTACGAGGGCGGCGAGGTGTCGCCGGTCGAGGACCGGGCACTGACGCCGGTCATCTCGGAGGAGGAGTACCTGGACTCACTGACCCGGCTCTTCTCCTGGGACGGCGTGGTGCGGCTGGACCGCGGCCAGGGCTGGATCAACCTCACCGTCCCGCCGCTGGCGTCCGCGCTGAGGGTGAGGGCGGTCTTCGAGGACGAGCTCGACCACCGCAACGAGGAGACGCTCGTGCTCCACATCGGAGAGAGACCGGCGTTCGTCGGGAATGCCCTCTCCGTCGCGGCGCGCAAGGGGGCGTTCGCCGCGAGCGAGCCGGTGGCGCTGGTGGTGAGGTCGGAGCTGCCCTGCACCCCGGTCGTGCTGTCGGTGCATGTCGCCGATGCCTCCGGCGATTCCCTCCTCGCCGGCGAGCGCCACCTCCTGACCGGGAGCGACTGCTCCCGCAACATCTCCCTCCAGGAGCTCTTCATCGACGTCAGGGGGCTCTCCGGGCTTGGGTACCATTCCTATGTAGTCTCCGCCCGGTTCCCGTCCGACCGGTACCCCCGCTCCAACGCGGTGTTCACGGTCCACAGGTTCGGCTACGAGGCGCTCTCGGACCGCACCACCTACCGCGCCGGCGACACCGTCCGTTTGGACCTCTCCGTCTCGGACCTGACGGACCCGCTGGGCCCGGAGAACGCGATCCGTGACGAGAGCTTCCTCGTGCGGCTTGCGGGCGGGGGCGGGAGGGCGCTCGAGGTGGCGGGCCGGACCGCCAGGGGCGTGGCCCACGTCGAGCTGGGCATTCCCGCCGGCGCCGCCGCCGGGCTGTGGACCGTGGAGACGGTCTTCGAATACGTCACGGTGCGCAATGTCATCGAGGTGGTCGGGCCCTCGGGCGCCCGGCTCACCGCCGCGGTCGCCTCGGCCGGCGAGGACGAGGTCCGCATCTCCGTCGGGCTCGGGGCGGAGCTCGGGGGCACGGTCTTCCTCGACGCCAGAAACCCGTCGCTTTCGGCCTTCCGCCAGTACGAGGTCCGGGGCGCCGGCGAGTTCCCCGTCCCGAGGCTGGACCGCTTCCGGCCCCTTTCCGTGCTCGTGTACTCGTTCACGCCCGACGGCCTGAGGAGCGCGCTCGTCCGGGTCCCGCCCGACCGGCAGGACCTCACCGTCGAGGTCTCCACCGACCGGCCGACCTACGAGCCGGGAGAGATCGTGAACGTGACCCTGGCGACCGGCGGGACCGCGCTGGTCTACCTCGGCATAGTCAGCAACGCCCTCTTCTACGGCATCCCGACGGTGGAGGAGGACTGGTTCTCCGCGGACGCCGCCTCCGCCGGGACGGCGCCCTGGATCGCCTCCGGATGGGCGCGCGAGCAGCGCTCGCAGGCCGGGCTCTCCCGCAGGGCCGGGGCGTTCCATCCGAGCGACCGCACCTGCCCCCTCCCCTACTCGCCCCATAACGGCGGGCAATCGCAGGGCGGCAACGGCGGCGGCGCCGACGGGAACGGCGGGGGGGTCGGCCAGGGGCAGGGCCAGGGCCAGGGCCAAAGCGGCGGCGGGGGCGCGGCGCAGGAGGTCAACGAGTTCGTGCCCCGCGACCTGGACATGGGCGCCGACATGAAGGGCGACGTGGAGGGGCTGCGGATGCGAAAGTGGTTCACGGACGCGGCCTACTGGAATGGCGGCATAGTCGTTTCTGGCTCCACCACCCTTGCGGTGACATTGCCCGACAACGTCCGCACCTGGAGGATAACGGCCGTGGGCCTCTCGGACCGCTGCGACGGGGCCGTGGCGGTGGCGAAGTTCAACGTCAAAAAGCCGTTCTACGTCGAGATGCGGCTGCCCTCGACGCTCACCCAGGACGACGAGGTGGTGTTCAAGGCTCTCGTGTACAACTTCCACAACTACAGCCTCAGGGCCATGGTGGGGTTCTACGCCGGGCCCTGGCTCAAGGTGTTCGGCCAAAACGAGCAGTGGCTGGACATGGAGCCTGAGTCCGTCTACACGGTCCAGTTCCAGGTCAAGGTGGCCGGCGCCGGGAGGCAGAACCTGACGCTGCTCGCCACCGACTTCCGGGACAGCCGGGACGGCGTTTTCGCAGAGCTCGTGGTGAAGGCCAACACGGTCGAGTGCCGCCGGGAGCTCGCCGGCGTGGTCGATGACGGCCTGAGCTTCCGCGTTTCGCCGGAGGCGTTCTCCGTCCGGGAGCTCTTCTCCGCCATGCTGACGGTTTCCTTCCGCTACGAGGGCCTGATAATGGAGGGGCTGGAGAGCATGTGCGAGTACCCCTACGGCTGCAACGAGCAGACCATGACCTGCCTTTTGCCCAACATACTGGTCTGGAGGTACCTGGAGAACCTCGGCAGGCTTTCGCCCTCCATCAGGGAGGAGCTCACCAGAAACATCCTGCACGGCATCGAGAAGCTGCTATACACCCAGCACGATGACGGCGGCTGGGGATGGTACAAGCAGGACCGGACGCACTCCTTCATGACCGCCTGGATCCTCTACGGCCTGTCCATCGTCCAGAGGGGCGGGTTCTACATCGACCCCGCCGTTTTCTCCGACGGGCAGCAGGCCCTCCTGGACATGATGGATCGCGACGGCGGGTGGACCGGCACCAGGTGGATGCAGGGCAACAACGCCGCGATGAGCGCCTTCTGCGTGCTGGCCCTGGCGGCCTCCGGCTATCCGGGACCGCTCATGGACAGGGCCGTCTCCCACCTCCTGTCCCTCTGGGCGGGCGGGACGGTCAACGGCGCCTACGAGACCGCCCTCATCTCGCTCGCCCTGAGCGAGGCCCACCTGGACGGCCTGCCCATGGCGTCCTGGCTCGTCCTGAGCATGAAGGACGACCACTGGGAGGGGAAGGCGCTCGGCGGGGCTGTCGAGACCACCGGCTGGGCGTCGCAGGCCATCGTCAAGGCCGGCCTGCACGAGACGGCCGAAAGGTCGCTGGGCTGGCTCGTCGCCCGGCGCTCCGGCTACGGCTGGGGAGGCACGAGCAGCACCATGGCGGTGCTCCTGGCGTTCGACGAGGCCACGCTGCCGGGGGCCTTGAATGGCGGCCGCCCGGGGAACGTCACCCTCAGTGTCGACGGGACCGAGGTCCGGCGCTGGTCCGGCGGCGCCGGCAAGAGCCCGGTGGACCTCTCGCCGCTGATATGGCCGGACGGGGCGGTGGTGTCCTTCACGACGGACATCCCGGGAACCGCATTCTACAAGTTCACCCAGATCGACCATGTCCGGCCCCCGGTCACCGTGGCCTACACCGGGAACATCACCACCACCACCGGCAAGCTCTTCGAGTTGGGGGTCAGGGCGACGGTGGACCCGGCCTGCGGCGGAAGAATAGGCCTCTCCGGCCTCGACGCCAGGCTTCCCTCCCATCCCGACCTGCAGGTCCTCGAGAAGACCGCACTGGACGAGAGCGGCGAGGTGACCGTCCGGATGGTCGCGCTGGGGCCGGGGACCTACCGGCTGATGCCGCTCGTAGTCTCCTACCAGTTCTCCGGCAACGGGGGCAAGTCGTCCCTCGTGCGGGAGTACGTCGGACCGGTGACCGTGCGCGCCGGCGACGTCACCCGCGAGCTCACCCAGGAGGTCAGCATCGAGAAGACCGTCTCCCAAAGCTCCCTCGGGATCAACGAGACCGCCAATGTTACCCTGACCGTCAGGGCCTGGGGCTCGGCGCTGGGCCGCACGGCCGAGGTGAGGGACTTCCTGCCCGGGGGATTCACGAAGCTCCTGCCCGACGACCTGGACACCGTGGCCGGGGTGGGGGAGCCGGGCGCCGGCACCGTCATCCGGCATCCCCACGAGAAGCGCTGGAGGTTCGCGCTATCGGGATGCACCACCCTTGCCTACGATATCCGGGCGGTCGGTGATTACCACGGGGACCTGGGCAAGGCCGCGGTGCTGCTCGACGGGTACTTGGTGAACGTCTCGGGCCGGCCGGCCATCGGCACCGCCGGGTCCGGGATGTTCGTTTCGAGGGAGCACTCGGCCCGGTCGATTCCCGCGGGCTCGCCGGTGGAGATAACGCTGCGCTTCGGAAGCACTATCGGGTTCGATTACTACGTCGCCCTGGAGGACACCCTCCCGCCCGGCTTCGAGGCCGACCGGCGAAGCCTCGACGCCTGCCTGCGGGGCGAGGTGCTGTCCTACTGCGTCCGGGGCGACCAGGTCACGTTCTTCATGAACACGCTGGAGGTCCCCATGGAGCTGACCTACCGGGCCATCCCGGGCATGCCCGGGTCGTTCGTGGTCCCCCCGGCCAGGCTCTTCCCGATGTACTCGTCGGAGATAGTGGTCTTCAGCGGCTCCGCCGACCTGGTGGTCACGGAGGCCGGGGACGCCACGCAGGGGGACGACGGCGGCTTTTCGCCCCGGAGGGCCCCGGCGGCCGCGCCGGCCGAGAGGCGGGAGCCCGCCTCGCCCGCGGAGGCGGCCCGCGAAGGCGCCGCGAAGGCCGCCCCGGCCGGGCCGGCCGCCGTCGACGGGGAGCCGGCCGGGGAGCTGCCGGACATCCGGGTGGACCGGATACGGACGATAGGCGAGCCGGAGAACGGGGCGGACGTGCTCTTCGTGGCCGACATCGTGATGACCGGCTTCGGGCAGATGATACCCCTCACCGTCTACGCCTACATCGACGAACAGCGGGTCCGCCAGGAGAGCATCCAGCTCTCCGGGCCCGACTGCGCCCTCAACGTCCACTTCGGCTGGGTGGCGACGCCCGGTCCGCACACCGTGCGGGTGGTGGCGGACCCGCTGAACTGGGTGGACGAATCCGACGAGACGAACAACATGCTCGAGGCCGGCGTCTACGTGCAGCACCCGGCGGCGACGGAGCGCCGGGCCACCGCGCCCTGGCAGGCCGGGCTCCTGGCCCTGGACGCGCTAATCTGCTTCGTCCTCACCGTGAAGCTGGCGGACCCTATGTCGCGGTATTTGGGGAAACGCAGGGAAAGGCGGCGGGGAGCGGGCAGCGGGGAGCGGTGAGAGGAGGAGGGCGCAGGGCGCAGGGCGCAGGGCGCAAGGCTTGAGGCGCAAGGATCAAGGCGCAAGGATCGAGGGGGGGCTGGGGATTCCCATTGTTCCTCCTTGCGCCCTGTGCCTTCCGCCCTGCGCCTCCGTCCCTTGCGCCTCGAGCCCTGCGCCTTGTGCCTCGTGCCATTTTTTGACATGGCTTTTCCGGTTCCACCGTCGGCGGGCCGCCCCTCAATTACTATATTAACTAGCCTTAATCTTTATATACGGTAGGGCATTTAGGGTGTCTTACCGCAGATAGGTGAAGACATGCCGACGGGATTGAACACGGCGCGCAAGCTCATGGCGAACCGGAAGAAGCTCCGCTGGAGCGACCGGTACTACAAGAAGCGCATGCTCCACCTGCGCGAGAGGTCCGACCCGCTCGAGGGCACGCCCCAGGCCCGCGGCATCGTGCTGGAGAAGGTCGGCATCGAGGCCAAGCAGCCCAACTCGGCCATCCGCAAGTGCGTCAAGGTCCAGCTCATCAAGAACGGGCGTCAGATAACCGCCTTCGCCGTGGGCGACGGGGCCATCAACTACATCGACGAGCACGACGAGGTCCTCGTGGAGGGCATCGGGGGCCGCATGGGCCGGTCCTACGGGGACATCCCGGGCGTCCGCTACAAGGTCATCCAGGTCAACGGCGTCTCCCTGGACCAGCTCGTCAGGGGCAAGAAGGAGAAGCCCGTGAGGTGAGTGGAATGGCAGACGAGACCCCAGAGACGCCCCCGGCAGAACCGGTCGCCGAGAAGAGGGAGGAGAGGACGGCCGCGGCGGCGGCATCGCCTACGACGACGCCCCCACCTCCGCAGATTGCGCCCGCCGAGGCCGCTCCGGCCGCACCGCCGGCTCCGGCCGCTCCACCCGCTCCGGCCGCACCGCCCCCTCCTGCCACCCCGCCCGCTCCGGTCGCCCCGGCCGCCGCCCCCGCGGCGCCGGCCCCGCCGGCCCCGGAGCCGCCGGCCGGGGCGCCGCCCGCCGAGGCAGCCGCTCCCGAGGGCCCGCCGGTGAAGAAGTTCGACCTGCCGCTGCTCTTCGGGCGGTACTCGTTCGACACCATCACGGTCAAGGACCCCGGGCTCCGGCGGTACATCAACATCAACCCGATAGCCATCCCGCACACCAATGCCAAGCACGCCAACAAGCCGTTCTCCAAGCAGAAGGTCAACATCGTCGAGAGGCTCATCAACGGGATGATGCGGACCGAGCACGCCACCGGCGAGAAGGCCCGGGCCTACCGCATGGTGCAGCAGGCGTTTCGGATAATCGAGGAGAAGACCAAGCAGAACCCGATACAGGTCCTCGTCGACGCGGTGGAGAGGGTCTCCATCCGCGAAGAGGTCACCCGCCTCAAGTACGGCGGCATCTCGGTTCCGAAAGCGGTGGACTGCTCGTCCTACCGGAGGGTGAACATCGCCGTGTCCAACCTCTGCCAGGGCGTCATCAAGTCCTCGAGGGGCTCGAAGAAGCGCATCGAGCAGTGCCTCGCCGACGAGCTGATGATGGCGGCCCGGGGGGACGTCAACAGCTACGCCGTAGGGAAGAAGGGCGAGATAGAGAGGGTGGCCGCCTCGGCCAGATGAGCTTGATGACATTCATTTGTTTTTGGGGTTCGCAAACAGGTGAGTAGCATGGCATATATCAAGGAGGAACTGGCGCAGAAGATCAAGCTGATGATGCACAAGCCCGGGTGGATAAGGAACATAGGCATAGTGGCCCACATCCATCACGGGAAGACGACGCTTTCGGACAATCTGCTCGCGGCGGCGGGGATGATCTCCAACGAGCTTGCCGGCAAGCAGCTGTACCTCAACTTCGACGAGCAGGAGCAGGCGCGCTGCCTGACCATCAACTCGGCCAACGTGTCCATCGTGCACCCGTGGGAGGGCAAGGAGTACCTCATCAACCTCATCGACACACCCGGGCACGTCGACTTCGGCGGCGACGTCACCCGCGCCATGCGCGCCGTCGACGGCGCGGTGGTGCTCGTGTGCGCCGTCGAGGGAGTGATGGCCCAGACCGAGACCGTGCTGCGCCAGGCGCTGCGCGAGAAGGTCAAGCCCACGCTCTTCATCTCCAAGGTGGACCGGGCGATAAACGAGCTCAAGCTCACCCCCGAGATGCTCCAGAGCCGCTTCAAGAAGATAATCGAGGACGTGAACGAGCTCATCCGCAAGATGGTCCCGGAGGAGTTCAAGGAGAAGTGGTTCGTCAACGTGAACGACGGCTCCGTGGCGTTTGGCAGCGCCTACCACAACTGGGCGCTCTCGGTGCCATACATGGTGAAGACCGGCGTCAAGTTCAAAGACATCATCGACCTTTGCTCCCAGGGGCGCCAGAAGGACCTCGCCGCCAAGGCGCGCATCAACGACGTCGTGTTCGACATGGTGGTCAAGCACCTGCCCAACCCGCTGGAGGCCCAGAAGTACCGCATCCCCCAGATATGGAAGGGGGATTTGGAAAGCGAGGTCGGCAAATCCATGACCTCGGTCGACAAGGGCGGCCCGCTCGCGTTCATGATAACCGACATCACGATAGACGAGCACGCCGGCGAGATAGCCACGGGGCGCGTCTTCAGCGGCAGGATAATCTCCGGCGAGGAGTACTTCATCTGCGGCACCAACCTCCGGAACAAGTGCCACGACGTCGCCGTCTTCATGGGCCCCAACCGCCTCATGATACCCGACGGCGTGGTCGCCGGCAACATCGCCGCGGTAACGGGGCTGCGAAACGCCGTAGTCGGCCACACCATCTCGTCCCAGAAGGAAATGGACGCCTTCGAGGAGATAAGGCATGTCTCCGAGCCGGTGGTGACGGTGGCCATCGAGGCCAAGCAGATGAAGGACCTGCCCAAGCTGGTCGAGGTCCTGCGCAAGGTCTCCAAGGAGGACGCCTCGCTCAAGGTGGAGATAAACCAGGAGACGGGCGAGAACCTCCTCTCCGGCATGGGCGAGCTGCACATCGAGATCACGACCTACCGCATCATCAACGACCACAAGGTCGACGTCGTGGTCTCCAAGCCGATAGTCGTCTACCGGGAGTGCGTGGAGCACGGCGGCGGGCCCTTCGAGGGCAAGTCCCCCAACAAGCACAACCGGTTCTACTTCAAGGTGGAGCCGCTGGACGATGCGGTCGTCAAGGCCATCCTCGACGGCGAGATACCCTCCGACACCAAGATAAAGGACCAAAAGGCCCTGGCCAAGAAGCTCCAGGACCTCGGGTTCGACAAGGAGGAGTCCAAGTCCGTGGTCAACATCCACACCACGAACATAATGCTGGACATGACCAAGGGCATCCAGTACCTGCACGAGACGATGGAGCTTCTCATCGACGGGGTGAAGGAGGCCCTCGACCGCGGCCCCCTGGCCAACGAGAAGGTGCGGGGCCTCAAGATCTCGCTTCTGGACGCCAAGCTCCACGAGGACGCCATCCACCGCGGCCCGGCCCAGGTCATCCCGGCGGCGCGCGCGTCCGTGTACGGGGCGATGTGCCAGGCCGGGCGGGTGATACTCGAGCCCATGTCCAAGGTGACGCTCAACGTCCCCGACGACATCGTGGGCAACGTCAACCGGGAGCTTTTGCAGAGGCGCAACGAGATCCAGGCCATCGAGCAGGTGGGAGACCTCACGACGATAATAACCAAGGCGCCCGTGGCCGCGATGTTCGGCTTCGCAAGCTCGATAAGGTCGGCTTCGGGCGGCAGGGTGCTCTGGGCCTCGGAGAACACCGGGTTCCAGGGGGTACCGCCGGAGCTCAAGGAGCAGGTGGTCGCCGAGATAAGGACGCGCAAGGGCCTGAAACCCGAACCGTACGACGAGGCATATTACGCTGCGTGATTGGTTGGGGGACGTATAGGTCCTGTGGATCAGGGGGACGTGTCGGTCCGGTTGGTCAGGGGGACGTGTCGGTCCTGTGGGTTCGGGGGGTGCGTCGGTGCGATTGGCCGGGGGGACGGGCTACTTGCGGGCGGCGGGTTTGTCGTCGTATCCGTCGTCGTAATCGTCGTCCGCTTCCTCTTCGTCGTAGTCGCCGTCCTCGTAGTCGTCATCGTAGTCGTCGGATTCGTCTTGGTAATCGGAGTCCTCGGGGGCCGGGCGCGGGCGGGACCTCAACCAGCGGCGGGCGCGGCGGAATACGTAGGCCGACGGGACGACGATGATGAGCAGGAGGAACATGCCCCAGCTCGTGCCGAACGGCTCGATGAACGTGCCCCGCTCGTAGACGACGAAGGGGTAGACCATGTCCACCTGAAGGTTCTCGTCCCGGGCGTTCTGGGAGATTGCCCGGACGTTGATTATGGAGCCCTCGGCCTTGTAGAGGGTGCTCTTCTGGGGCGCCATCACGTAGAGGCGGACGGTCTTGCTGTCGGCGGCCCGGACCTTGGTCACGACGGGCGTCGAGAACGAGACGGTCCAGCCCATGCCGGTGAGCTCCTCCTGGTTCTCGATGTAGATGTCGTAGGAGTCGGGCGAGTTGCCCATGTTGCGCAGCTCGACCAGGAAGCTCAGCCGCGACCCGGGCGTGACCTCCTTGTACGGGTTGGGGGAGTCTATGTAGAGCTTGTAGAACGGGGCGACGGAGACCACCACGTGCCCGACGATGCGCGGCTGGAGGTTCAGGCTATCGCCCCGGGCCTCGATTCTCATGTTGCCTATCAGTTCGACGGGGGTCGCCGGCGGCACCGTGACCGTCACCGTGAAGGTCACGGTCCGGATGTTGTTCTGGAAGGCGTGCATGCTGGGCGTGATGCCGACGCCCCAGCCGGTGTCGATGGAGCCTGACAGGGTGACGACGAAGCGCTCGCCCGGGATCTTGTCGATGGAGAGGGTGCCGCTGACTTGCGCGATCCCGGGCTCGAAGAAGGAGGGCCGGGCGATCAGGCCCGACGAGGAGAAGGACATGGTCATCTGGGGCATCGGGTTGACGCCGGCCTCGACCGGGAGCGCAAGCTGGGCTGGCAGCAGGGCCAGCAGTAGCAGGGGCCCGGAGAGCCCGACCGCGACCAGGAAACGGCCCATCTTATATACTATAATGAGGTCCATCTAATAACACTTTTTGATAAGGTTGTTTGACTCAATTCATGCAATAGGGAAGGGCAGCAAGGCAGCAAGGCAGCAAGGCAGCAAGTGGATGAGAATCAGCTACCCTTCCTGCCGTCCTGCCTTCCCTTGCTGCCTTGCTGCCTTGCTGCCCGGCTGCCTTCCCTTGCTGCCTTGCTGCCTTGCTGCCCGGCTGCCTTCCCTTGCTGCCTTGCTGCCTCCGCAGGCGAGCGAAGCTCGCCTAGGCCGAGAAGACCGCCGCAGCGGTCTTCTACGGTGCTGCCTTCCTGCCCCCGCACCAATTGTAAAAAGTTTTATACGGCGAAGCCCGTTATGATGACTCCTGTTATAACAGAAGACGGAGGACCGGCATGGACGTCGTGGTACTGGCCGCGGGCAGGGGCACGAGGCTGCTCCCCCTGACGCACACCCGGCCCAAGCCCATGCTCCCCTTCTTCAATATACCGGTCGTGGATTACCTGTTCCACGAGCTTGGGCGCATCAAGGTCGACCGGGTCTTCATGCTCGTGGACTACCTCCAGGAGCAGCTCATGAAGCACTGCGGCGACGGGAGCCGCTACGGCCTCCAGATAGGGTACTACACCAACAACGAGCCCTTCGGGACGGCCGGCGCCTGCAAGAAGGTTGTGGGGGAGATAAAGGACGACTTCCTGGTGCTCTCCGCCGATGTCGTGACCAACATGGACCTCCGGGCGTTCATAGACTTCCACCGGAGCAAGGGCGGCATCGCGACGCTCGCCCTTTCCAGGGTGGACAACCCCAGCCAGTACGGGGTGGCCCTCCTCGACGCCGAAAAGCGCGTGGAGCGCTTCCTGGAGAAGCCCCGGCCGGAGGAGGCCTTCAGCAACACCGTGAACGCCGGGATGTACATGCTGGACCCGGCCGTGTTCGACCGCGTGCCGGCCGGGTGCGCCTTCGACTTCTCCCGGGACCTCTTCCCCAGGATGCTCTCGGACGGGGACAGGCTCTTCGGGTACGAGTTCGGGGAGTACTGGAACGACCTGGGGCTGCCCAGCACCTACCTCTCCGCCAGCGAGGACGCCCTCAAGGGGCGGCTCCGGGTGCACACGGTCCATCACCGGGGCTCCCACGTGTCGGCCGGGGAGCGGTCGCTCATAAGCGGCCGCAACTGCATCATACATGGCAGCCTCCACATCGGCGGCTTCGCGGTGATGGGCAACAATGTCGAGATAGGCAGAAACGTCGAGATCTCGCGCTCGATAATACTCGACGGCACGAAGATCGGCTCCAACGTCAAGCTGCGCGAGGCGATAATCGGGGAGGGCTGCGTGATAGGCGCCAACGCGGTCCTCGAGACCGGCTGCGTGGCGGGGGACCACTGCGTCGTCGGCGAGGACAGCAAGATAGGGACCAACATAAAGCTCTGGTACGGCTCGAGGCTGGGCCCGGGGACCATAATGGTACCGGACCAGTGAGGGATTCACTATCGAAAGGGGATGTGTGGGAGCATGAGGATATATTCGGCGGACGAGTGCGACGCGAGGCAGTGCCTGGAGCTGGGGATGGCCATCGGGGCCTGGCTGGGGCACAACGGGATGATTATGACCGGCACCGACGGAAAGCCCGTCTCGAGGCTGGTCCGGAGGGCCCTGACCGTCGGGCTGGCCAGCACGGGCGTCACGGTGCTGGACATGCGCATGGTGCCCGAGGTGGTGGTCGGCTACGAGGTCAAAAAGCAGGGCATGGGCGCCGGCCTGTACGTCTCCTTCGACGGGGCGCGGTTCCACGTGAGCATCTGCAAGAGCGACGGCGAGCCCCTCGACCAGGCCACGGCGCAGAAGGTCCTGGCCCTTAGGGGCCAGCCCGCGGCCCACAAGCTCGGGATAATGGACCTTGGGACCATCCTCTACTACCCCAACGGCATAGAGGACTACATCGACTCCCTCTACTCGGAGATCTCCTTCCGCAAGCCCGTGTCGGTGCTCGTGGACTGCCAGACCACCCCCATCGCCGCGCTCGTGCCGGGGCTCTTCGAGCGCTACGGCATCAAGGCCACGCTCTTCAACGGCCTCGTGTCCGGCTACGGGACGCCCAAGCCCAGGGAGGAGTTCCTCTCCACCCTAAGGCACGAGAGGTACCACCTGGGCCTCCGGTTCATGGAGGCGGTGGAGATCTACGACGGGGCGGGCAACCAGGTCGACGAGAGGCACGGCATCAAGGAGGTGCTGCTTTACCTGCGGGACCTTCCCGCGCCCGGGAACGCCCACCTCGGAGGCAGAGCATGACCGCCGGTGCCT
>VGTL01000079.1 GCA_016874675.1 Methanobacteriota archaeon
ACGCTCTTCAGGCAACATGCCAGAGAAGAGAAGCTGGTTAGAGACGGTCGTATACATATTCCCCGAGTCCGCTTGACGCAGAAGAATGAAGGATACGAACTGGAATCCTCAACTCTTCCACAGGTCCTGTTGTACACACGGACATCTGTCACCCTCAATCCTCAAATACTCCCGGCGATAATCCCAAGGGGGTGACATCCGGTGCTCGACTTGTTCCATTCCCGGTTATACGCCAAAGCTGAAGATGTTGAAATCCTGAAACACGAACCGGATTACGTAAGGAATCGATATTATGCGATCATAAAAACCACGCTAGAAGCGCCGTTTCGCTGGATTCGCCAGAAAGCGGCGGATGTCCTGCACATCTCCAAACGGCATATGCATCGACTCGTCCGCGCGTTCAGGCTGCGCGGCATTCCCGGCCTCCGTCTCAAATCCAAACGCATTCAACATGTTCCACATCGATGGCCGCCGCAACCAGTCGACCGTCCACATCCCGGCAGACGCTTATTTTGGAAAAAAGGACAGGCGCTGGTTTTCGAAGATGATGCGGATATTGAAGTCTGGATGCCGCAAGCCGCGCATGACAGGTTGTTAGGATGAAGACACGGACACAAAACCATCATTGCTGTCAAGGACACGGACCGCAGCCAAACGCGTTAGCCGGCGCGGGAGCGCCGGCACCGGCCTGCTTCACGCCGCCAGCAATTCAGTTTCCCCGGCGGCGCACCGCCGGGACAGACAAGCTTCGGACCCGGAAATATTCCCCAAACAGGCTCTTGGAGGCTGGAAGGGGACATCGGACCCTGACGCAGGGGCGTCGGAACATCGAGCCGTGCCCCGGCCACCGTCCATCTGTCGTCGTTCATCTTTATTGCCGTTGGCGAGCGACGGCCAGGCGTCCAGCCTGGCCGTAGCGAGCGTGTCGAAGTTATACCCGGTGGCGCGTTCCGCGGCGGGGTTCAAATGAATCTCCTGTCCGCCAGCGCACATCTGACCCCGTTATGAGGCCTTCCCAAACCCTCCGCTCCGACCCACAGATGATGGCAGGCCGAAACGGTGATCAGAAGAAGGCGAAGGCAAACGAGATCATCCGCAGGACAGTCCGGCGCATACGGCTCAAGTACCGTCCCGAAGGCATCATCCTCTTCGGTTCGCACGCCTACGGCAACCCGGACATAGACAGCGACATCGACCTTTTAATAATCAAGCGCACCCGCAAGCCGTTCCACGAACGGTATGCCGACGTCGGCGCGATAATCAGGGAGGTCCGGCGAGGCTGGGCCGTCTCGCCTTTCGTCTTAAGCCCGTCCGAGCTTCAGAAGCGCCTCGACGCCGGAGACCAGTTCATCGCCGAGGTCATTTCAAGGGGGAGACTTCTTTATGGCCGCAAGGGAATCATTGCTGCCGGATGACTGGTTCGCCCGCGTCAAGGCGGACCTCTCGGCCGCAGAGATATTGTTGACCAACAAAGGGGACCCTCAGGTCGCGGCCGCTCTTATCCAGCAGGGGGTCGAGAAACACCTCAAAGGATGGTTCCTTTCGAAGGGATGGCGGCTGGCGAAGGTGCACGATCTCCAGCGGCTGCTGGACGATGCCGTGGTCCATGATAAAAAGCTGGCCAGGCACTACCGCCTCTGCGAAAGGCTGACCGCGTTCTATTTCGTGGATCGGTGCCCTTTCACGGTGAAGCCTCCGGATCCGGTATCGGTAAAGGACATCTTCGCGGAAGCGCTGAAATTTGTTGACGAGCTTCGGCCGTGAGATTTGGGCTGGCGGTAGAATGGTCTTTTTATCGGCGGCCAGGCCCCAGACTGCTGCGGCCCGGCACACGGGTCATCCCCCCGGGCATTCCCCGGAACGCCGCGCCGGAAATCCTCATTGCGTTCGGATGGCGCCCGATATGGACATGATTCCCCCGGCCGCATCCCTGCCCAGAACCACGCTAAGAACCCGCCGCCCCCTTCGCTCCAGAGCCGCAAGATCTCCCAGCGCCTGCGCCCGAACCAGCCTTCCGAACGTGTAATCGGTCCCGGGCACCTCCAGCTCGTCCCCGACGTCGTCGACCAGCTGGAGGAAGAGCCCCGTGTCCGGCCCGCCCTTGTGGAGCTGCCCCGTCGAGTGCAAAAAGCGCGGCCCGTAGCCCAGCGTCGTGGGCAGGCCGGTCCGTCTTTGCAAGACGGCCCGAAGCCCCTGCAATGCCGCAGTGGTCCTTCCGTCGGGGGGAAGGAACGCCATGATCGCCACGTAGTCCCCCTTCCGCGCCTTCTCCAGCCATGCCCCGAGCCCCTTCTCCAGCCCCTTCGCATCCGTCGCGTCGACCGTCGCGCCCGACGCTCCCGGGCCACCCGCCCCGCTCCGGTCCAAAGCTCCGCCGTCGGCCGCCATCGCCCTCTTCGCCATGTCCTTGGCGAGCTGGACGTCGGGCTGGTCGAACGGGTTGATTCCCATCATGGCCCCGGCCGCGGCCGTGGCGACCTCCCAGCGGTACATCTCGTAGCCGATGTCGTACCTGTCCGCAAGATGGATGCGGACCACCGGATGGCCCATCCCCGAGAGCCTTTCGGCCAGCGCGCCGTGGCCGTCACGGTCACCTTTCAGATCGATGAACACGAATAGCCGGTCCTTCCCGTACCGGGCCGCCGGCATCCGCGGCTCGTCCGAAACCGTGACGATACCCTTTCCGAGCTTGCCCGTGCTCTCGGCGACGAGCTGCTCCAGCCAGGCCGGCAATCCCGCGAGGGAGCGCGACACGAAAAAGGTCAGCTTGTCCCGCCCGGCAAGCGCCAGCTCGCCGATGGCGGCGCCGAGGACCAGGCCGCCCGACCCCCTCGCCTCCCGGTCCGCCTTGCACTCGTCGGCCGCCCCGCCCGCCCGCCCCAGAAGGCGCGCCACGTCCATCCCGATGAGCGCCGCCGGCACCAGGCCGAAAGGCGAGAGCGCCGAGTAGCGGCCGCCGACCTCCGGGTCGCCGAAGAAGACGCGGCGGAAGCGCAGCTCCGCGGCGAGCTTCGCAAGCGAGGTCCCCGGGTCCGTGATCGCGACGAATTGCCCCCCCGGCTCCGGCGAAATGTCCGCGACCCGCTTCCAGAAATACCAGAAAAAAGAGCTGGTCTCGGTGGTGCCGCCGGACTTGCTGGACACCATGAACAGGGTCCTTTCGAGGTCGAGCCCCCTCCCGGCCCGCGCCACGGCCGCCGGGTGCGTGCTGTCCAGCACCGCCAGCCTTGGAAAGCCCCTCCGGTTGCCGAAGGTCAGCTGGAAGAGCTCCGGCGCCAGGCTGGAACCCCCCATGCCGAGCAGGAGGACCTTCCTCGTCCCCTCTCCCCTCGCCTCGTCGACGAACTTTTCCAGGCCCTCGACGGCCCCCGCCATCGTCTCCGGGAGGAAGAGCCATCCCAGCCGGTCGGAGAGCTCCGGCGCGATCACCGGTGACCAGAGGGTGTGGTCCTTCGACCGCATCCTGCGGAGGAACCTCTCCCGCTCCCACCGGTCCAGGCGCGCCTCCACCGCTCTCCTGTAACGCCCGAGATCGAGCACCATGCGACCGTGGCCGGCCCCTGCTTCGCCAGCGGCCACCGGCGTCACCTCCCCAAAAGGCCCATCGCCCGGGAGACCACCGCCTCGACCGAGAACCCCAGCTTCTCGTAGGCGGTCTTCCCCGGCGCCGAGACCCCGAACCGGTCCAGGCCGATGACGGCCCCGCGCTCGCCGACGTACCTGTGCCAGCCCGTCGTGACGCCGGCCTCCACGGCCAGCACCGGGACTCCGGCGGGGAGCACGGCCCGCCGGTATTGCTCTCCCTGCTCCTCGAAGAGCTCCCAGGAGGGCATGGAGACCGCCCGCGCCGAAACCCCCTTCTTCTCGAGCTCTTCGGCCGCCGCCAGCACGACGTGGACCTCCGAGCCCGTGCCGACCAAGACGAGGTCGGGCCCGGCCCCCTTCCCCTCGGAGAGGACGTAGGCCCCGCGCCCGAAGCCGGCCGGTATCCGGTACCTTGCGGGGTCCAGCGTCGGGACCGCCTGGCGCGTCAGGATGATGGCTACCGGCCCCTTGCGGTCGATGGCGGTCCTCCAGGCCTCGACGGTCTCGCTGGCGTCCGCCGGCCTGAGAACCGTCAGCCCGGGGACGAGGCGCAGGGACATCACCTGCTCCACGGGCTCGTGGGTGGGCCCGTCCTCGCCGACGAACACGCTGTCGTGGGTGAAGATGAAGATGACCGGCGCCCTCATGAGGGCGGCCAGCCGGATGGGGGCGCGCATGTAGTCCGAGAAGACCAGGAAGGTCGCCGCGTAGGGCCGGAAGCGGCTGTGGAGGGCCAGCCCGTTGGCGATGGCGCCCATGGCGTGCTCCCGGACGCCGAAGTGGATGTTGTGGGGGTACTCCTTCGTGAAGCCGAACTCGCCGAAGCCGGAGAGGAAGGTCTTGACCGACGGGTTGAGGTCCGCCGAGCCCCCGACGAGGATGTGGTACGGCCCCATCTCGTGGAGGGCCTTGTTGAGGGCATTCATCACCTTGGATGAGGCCTCGCGCGTCGCCAGGGGCGGGTCGGCGGCCGAAAAGGAGGGCAATGCGGCCTTCCAGCCGTCCGGAAGTTTTCCGTCGAGGAACTGCTCGAGCCGGCCGGCGAGCTCCGGCGCCCGCTTCCGCATCCGGGCGACCCCGTCGCGCCATCCCGCTGAGAGCGCCGCGCCCCTCTCCACCGCCTTCCGGCAATGGGCGAGCGCCTCCGCCGGCACGTGGAAGGGCTCCTCCACCTTCCACCCGAGCGACCTGCGGGTGGCCCGTGCCGCCTCCTTGCCGAGGGGCTCGCCGTGGGCCGAGTGGGAGTCCTGCTTCGGGCTGCCGTACCCTATGTGCGTCCGGATGGCCACGAGCGAAGGCCTGCCCTTCGCCGCCAGGGCCGAGCGGACCGCCCCCTCTATCCCGTCAAGGTCGTTGCCGTCCTCCACCCGGAGGACGTTCCATCCGGCGGCCTCGAAGCGCCCCCTCAAGTCCTCCGTGAAGGCCTTCGCCGTCGGCCCCTCGAGCGATACCCCGTTGTCGTCGTAGAGGCAGACCAGGTTGTCCAGCCGGAGAAGGCCGGCGAGCGACGCCGCCTCGTACGAGACGCCCTCCATCAGGTCGCCGTCCGAGACCAGGGCGTACACCCGGTGGCCGAAGACCCGGACATCCGGAAGGTTGAAGGTGTCCTCAAGGAACCGCCCGGCTATCGCCATCCCGACCGCCATCCCGAGGCCCTGGCCCAGGGGGCCCGTGGTGGCCTCGACGCCCGGCGAAAGCCCGCGCTCGGGGTGCCCGGGCGTGCGGCTGCCCCACTGGCGGAACCGCCTGAGCTCCTCCATCGGGAGGTCGTAGCCGTAGAGGTGGAGCAGCGAGTAGAGCAGGGCCGAGCCGTGGCCCGCCGAGAGCACGAAGCGGTCGCGGTCGGGCCAGGCGGGGTCGCGCGGGTCGAACCGCAGGAGGCGGTCCCAGAGCACGTACGCCATCGGGGCCGCCCCGAGGGGCAATCCGGGGTGGCCCGAGCGGGCCTGCTCTATCATGTCGACCGACAGGAACCTTAGGGTGTTTACGCAGAGCCCGTCGACGTCCATCTCTCACAGCCCCAGTTCCTTGGCGATTATCACCTGGAGGATCTCGGATGTCCCGCCGCCGTATAGCAAAAAGCGCGTGTCCCGGTAGAACCTGGAGGCCGGGTACTCGTTGGAGTAGGCGTAGGCCCCGAATATCCGGGTGCACTCGTCGGCCGCCCGGCAGGCGGCCTCCGAGGCGAAGTACTTGGCCATGGAGGCCTCCTTCATCGCCGGGATTCCCCGGTCCATCCTGCGCGTGCAGTCGTAGATCATCAGCCGGGAGGCCTCTATCTCGGTCGCCATCGTGGCGAGCTTCATCTGGATGGCCTGGTACTTCCCGATGGGCCTGCCGAACGCCTCCCGCTCGTTGGCGTACCTGAGGCTGGCGTCGAAAGCCGCCCGGGCGAGCCCCAGGCTCAGCGCCGCTGTCATCACCCTTATCTCCTCGAGCTTCGAGTTCAGCAGCGCCGCGCCGCTGCCGTCGGGGCCGAACTGGTGCTCCCGGGGCACGTGCGCGTCCCGGAATATCACCTCCGATATCTCGGTGGCCCGGGTGCCCATCTTGGAGAACTTCCTGGTGACCACCACGCCGGGGGTGTCCCGGGGGACGAAGAAGAAGCCGAAGCCCTTGGGGCCCTTGGAGCGGTCGGTCTGGCAGAGCACGGTGTAGAAGTCGGCCACGGGGCCGTTGGTCACCCAGGTCTTGTAGCCGGTTATCACGACATCGTCGGCGGACTTCCTCGCCGTGGTCGTGACCGCCGCCAGGTCGGTCCCCCCGCCCGGCTCCGTAAGACAGAATGCAGCCACCTTCTCGCCGCGCATCGCCGGCCTCCAGTACCTCTCGCGCAGCTCCGGCGTGCCGTACTTGAAAAGGAAGTCGGTGCCCATGAGGCACTGCATCGCCGTGAAGGCCGCCACGGACATCGAGCCGCGGGCTAGCTCCTCGCACATGATGCAGAAATGCGTGTTGTCGGCGGCCGACCCGCCCGCCTCTTTCGGATATCTGATCGAGTAGAGACCCATCCCCGCCAGCCGCTTGAAGAGGTCCCGGGGGAAGGTCTCCTTCTCGTCGAGGTCGTTCGCTACGGGTATGATCTCGTTGTCGACGAACTTGGCGATCGTGCGCCGGAGCATCTCCTCGGAGTTCAACACTCATCCCCCCTCGCCCTCAGGGCCGCTATCAGCTCCGGCACCACCTTGAAGAGGTCGGCGTTGACCGCGATGTCCGCTATCTGGAATATGGGGGCGTTGGGGTCCGTATTGATCGCAACGATGGTCTTGGCGCCCGCCATCCCCGAACGGTGCTGGATGGCGCCCGATATGCCGCAGGCGATGTAAAGGTCCGGGCACACGGACTGGCCGGTCTGGCCCACCTGGCGGTCCGCGGTTATCCAGCCCTCCTCGACGGCGATGCGGGTCCCGGCCACCTCGGCGCCCAGGACCGCCGCCAGCTCTTCGAGCAGCTTGAAGCCTTCCTTCGAGCCGACGCCGTTGCCTCCCGAAACGATGATCTTCGCCTCGGTCAGGTCCACTTTCTTGCGCAGTCCCTTCTTCAGCTCCACGACCTGCAGCCGGGCATCCTCCGCTTTGAGGTTCACCTTCAGACCCACGATATCCGCTTTCCTTCCCGGCTCCCGGGGCAGGGCCTTCATGACGCCCGGGCGGACGGTGGACATTTGCGGCCTCGAATCGGGCGAATAGATGGTCGCCATCAGGTTCCCGCCCCACGCCGGGCGGGTCTGCAGGAGGTTCTTCGTGGCCCCGTCAATCCCCAGTTCGGTGCAGTCCGCCGTGAGGCCGGTCCCGAGCCTCCGCGACACGCGAGGCGCGAGCTCCCGCCCGAAAGGCGTGGCGCTGAAAAGGACGACCGCGGGCTTCTTCTCTCTCGCCGCGTCCGTTATCGCCCGGGCGTGGGGCAATGTCCGTCCCTCCTCCAGCCCGGCGTCCTCCATCACATAGACGACATCGGCGCCGTGCTCGGCCATGTCGGCCGCGAAGCCCTTGACCTCCTTTCCGGCGAGCACGGCGCAAAGCCTCTGGTCCAGCGCGTTGGCCAGCCCTCGCCCGCAGCCCAGAAGCTCCAGCGTGCAGGGCCTGACCCTCCCGTGCCTCGTCTCGGCCACGATCCAGACATCCCTGTACTGCGATGTGTCCGCCTTTGCCGCGGCGGCGTCGCTCTTTATCGCCCCGGTCGAGCAGCTCTCCACGCAGGCGCCGCAGGAGTTGCACTTTTCGTCGATGATTGCCAGCCCGTCGCGCATGCTGATCGCGCCGAGCGGGCAGGCCTCCACGCAGGTCTCGCAGCCGGCGCAGTCGTCCTTTTCGACCCAGACGGCCATCACGCCAGCCTCCTTTCCTTCAGGCGCCCCACCAGCGCCCTGGCCATCTCGGCCGGCTGGCCGGAGAGCTTTTCGACCTTCTTTTCGAGCTTGGGGGTGAAGGTCTTCTGGACCTGCGTCGGGGAGCCCTTGAGCCCGATGAGCCTCTCGTCGGCCCCGATGTCCTTCGGGCCCCACGTCTTGATTGGGGCGTTGGGGTCGAAGGCGGCCATCAATCTCGGGATGTACGGATAGCGGGGCTTGTTCGCCTCCCTCGTCACGGTCACGAGCGCCGGGAGCGCGCACCGGACCGCCTCGACGCCGTCCTCGTGGGTCCTCTCGGCGTGGAGCTCCCCGTCCCTGACCTCGAGCCTCGTAGCCCGAATCACCTGGGGAACGTCGAGGTACTCGGCAACCTGGGGCCCTATCTGGGCCGTGTCCCCGTCTATGGCCTGGTGGCCGGCGACGACCAGGTCGAAGCGGCCGAGCTTCCGGATGCATTTCCCGAGCGTGTAGGAGGTGGCGAGCGTGTCCGCGCCGGCAAACGCCCGATCGGTCAGGAGGACGGCGGCGTCGGCGCCCATCCCGAGCGCCTCCCTGAGCGCGTCCATCGCCTGCGGCGGGCCCATGGAAACGGCCGTGACCCTGCCGCCGTGGGATTCGCGCAGGCGGAGCCCGGCCTCCAGGGCGTGCAGGTCGTCGGGGTTGATGATGCTCTCCACCCCCTCCCGCATGAGGGTGCCCGTCCTGGGGTCTATCTTCACCTCGGCGGTGTTGGGGACCTGCTTGACCAAAACGATGACGTCCAATTCGGCCACCCCCAGCCTGGCATCGCGGTACATAGGAAGAATGCCGTAATGATATATAAACGGTGCGCGGAAGAGGATGGATGAAAGGCAGGAAGGGAGCAAGGCAGAAAGGCAGAAAGGGAAGGCAGGAAGGGACGACGACCGCCCCCATATCCCCGTTGCTGCCTTCCTTCCTGCCTTGCCGCCTTTCTGCCTTCCTGCCCTCCCTTGCTCCCTTGCTGCCTTCCTGCCTTCCTGCCCTCCCTTGCTCCCTTGCTGCCTTCCTGCCTTCCTGCCTTCGTTTTCCCATATTGCTTATATAAAAGGAACATCTTCCGCGTCACCGGTGAGTGCGATAGCCGAGGGAGCTGGTCGACCGGAGCCGGCGAAGGCAGTCCTCGTTCTGGGCGGCCCAGACGACCAGTCCAACGCGCCCAAGTCGTCTTCGCCTACACGACCACCATCCAACGCAGTGCTGGTCGTGGGCGGCGGCATCGCCGGCATCTCGGTCGCGCTCAACCTGGCCGAGTACGGCGCGCCGGTCTACCTCGTGGACGACACGCCCTCCATCGGGGGCCTCATGGCCCGCCTGGACAAGACCTTCCCGACCAACGACTGCTCGATATGCATCCAGGCCCCGATGATGTACGAGGTCAAGAAGAAGCAGAACATCACGCTCCTCACGAACACGGAGGTCCGGCGGGTCGAGGGCTCGGCGCCCGATTTCAAGGTCCGGCTCGTCCAGAAGCCCCGTTTCGTGGACGAATCCAAGTGCAAGGGCTGCGGGAAATGCGCCGAGGCGTGCCCCGTGACGGTCCAAGACGAGCTCGACGGGCGCATCGGCGGCAAGCGCAAGCTCGTCTCCATTCCGTTCCCGCAGGCCGTGCCCAACACCTACGTCGTCGACAACGCCTGCCGGTTCGGGAAAAAGCGCGCCGACGGGGCCTGCATCGGCTCCTGCGTCGTGGACTGCTCCCAGTGCCGGGAGTGCCAGATAGCCAAGTGCGTGGTCGCCTGCCGCAAGGAGGGGGCCGAGGCGGTCCTCCTCTGGCAGAAGGAGCGCATCATCGACGTCAGGGTCCGCAGCATCGTCATCGCCACGGGGGTCGACTCCTACCGCCCGCCCGAGGGGCCCTACGGCTACGGCGTTTTCCAAAACGTCCTCACCAACTACCAGTTCGAGCGCCTGATGAACGCCGGCGGACCCATGGTCGGCAACATCGCCCGGCCCTCGGACGGAAAGCACCCGCACCGCATAGCGTGGATACAGTGCGTCGGCCGCGAGGCCGGCGCGCCGGTCAAGTACTGCTCAAAGGTCTGCTGCATGATAGCGACCAAGCAGTCCATCATCGCCAAGGAGCACGACCCGTCTGTCGATGCCGTCATTCTCTACAACAATCTGAAGGCCTACGGGAAGGGCTTCTACACCTTCTTCCGGCGGGCGCAGGAGCACGGCGTCCGGTACGTCAAGGGGAGGCCCGCCGATGTCTTCGAGAACCCGGAGACGAAGGCGCTGACCATCGTCTTCGAGGACCTGGACAAGGGCAAGGTCGAGGAGCTCGAGGTCGACATTCTGGTCCTTTCGACAGGCCTCGTCCCCGGGACGCGCACGGCCAAGATCGCCAAGGCGCTCAAGCTCCCTCTGGACGAGCACGGATTCATCAAGGAAAAGGACCCCATCTGCAAACCGCTCGAAACGGCGGTCAAGGGCATCTACGTCTGCGGCGGAGCCGGCGGCCCCATCGACATATCAGAGAGCGTGTCGCAGGCGGCGGCCGTCTCGCTCAAGGCCATCTCGGGGGGGGACTGAAGATGGCCGGACAGAAGGCGCAAGGCGCGGGGCGCAAGGCGCAGGGGAAGGAACAAGGCGCAGGGCGCGAGGCGCGAGGGAACGAGGAAGGCACGAGGGTCAAGGGGCGAGGGGACGCCGGCCCCTCTCAATCCCCTGCTCCTTGCGCCTCGTCCCTTGCGCCCTCGCCCCTTGCGCCCTGCACCTTGCGCCCTGCGCCTTGCAGAATCGGCGTCTTCGTCTGCGACTGCGGCTCCAACATCGCCGCGACTGTCGATGTTCCGGCGGT
The DNA here is from genome assembly GCA_016874675.1 of Methanobacteriota archaeon. Classification (GTDB taxonomy): domain Archaea; phylum Thermoplasmatota; class DTKX01; order VGTL01; family VGTL01; genus VGTL01. Next base: position 10,758 of record VGTL01000079.1, read on the forward strand.
CGTCGAGGACGCAAGGAAGCAGGCCGGTGTCGTCCACGCCGAGGAGGGCAAGTGGATCTGCTCGGTGGACTTCCTCTCGCGCATCCAGAACGCGGTGAAGGAGCAGAAGCTCGACCGCGTCGTCGTCGCCTGCTGCACGCCGCGGACGCACGAGCCGACATTCAAGGCCACCGTTAAAGAGGCGGGGCTCAATCCATTCCTCCTGGAGTTCGTCAGCATCCGCGAGCAGTCCTCGTGGGTGCACAAGTTCGACAGGCCCGAGGCCACGCGCGTGGCCAAGGACCTCGTCAAGATGGGCATCGCCAAGGCGCGCCTTTTGGAGCCCGCAGAGTGCGTGCGCATCCCGGTCGGCAAGGAGGCGCTCGTCATCGGCGGGGGCGTTTCCGGGATGTCGGCGGCCGTCGGGCTGGCGGAGCAGGGCATCAAGGTCGTGCTCGTCGAAAAGACGGACAGGCTGGGCGGCCTGCTCAACGGGCTGGACATGCTGGCGCCGCACACCCATTCAGCCGAGAAGCTGGTCTCGGATTTGGAGCAAAAGGTGAAGGGAAACCCCCAAATCCGCCTGTTCCTTTCCACTCAGGTCGAGGACATCAAGGGTTATGTCGGCAACTACAAGGTCCGGATATCCGGCCAGGCCGAACCGTTCACCATCTCCACGATAATCGCCGCCACGGGCATGGAGGAGCTCCGGCCTTCCGGCTTCAACTACGGGGCCGTCCCGACCGTGATGACGCTCCTCGAGTTCGAAAGGAAGCTCAAGACCGGCTGGAACCCCGGCGATGTGGCGTTCATCGGGTGCGTGGAATCGCGCAACGAGAAACGGGGCTGCTGCAACGTCGGATGCATGGCCGGCCTCCAGGCAGCGTCCGCGGTTAGGACCGGTTTCCCGCAAAACAAGGTCGGCTACTTCTACCCCGAAATATCCCTCGAAGGGACAGGCGTCGCCGCCTTCGAAGACGCCGTCCGGCGCCACGGGCTCAAGCTGTTCCGGTTCGCGGACGACGCCTACCCGACGGTCGAAAAGGGTGCCGCCGGTCTCATCGTCACCGCCCGGGACATCCTGAGCGGCCCGGAGGTCCGCTTCCCGGCCAACACCGTGGTCCTCATCACCGGCTACAAGGGCACCGAGGAGGCGCCCAAGCTCAAGGGCCTGCTCAAGGTCTCCTCGGACAACGACGGGTTCTTCCAGGAGGCGCACATCAAGCTCCGGCCGCTGGACTTTGCCGCCGAGGGGGTGTACCTCTGCGGCTGCGCCCGGTCGCCCAAGGACGTGCGCACGAGCATCGAGGAGGGCATGGGCGCCGCAATGCGCGCCCTCATCCCGATGAACAAGGGCCATGTCGAGTCCGAGGGCATAGTCTCGGTCATCGACCTCGGGAACTGCTCGAAGTGCGGCCTCTGCGCCAAGGTGTGCCCCTACAACGCCATCGAGCTGGTCGACAAGGCGCCCGACGTGATCCAGGCGATCTGCAAGGGCTGCGGCACCTGCGCCGCCGAGTGCCCCAAGGACTGCATCCAGATAATCCACTTCACCGACGAGCAGATTGGGGCCCAGGTCGAGGAGGCGCTGAAGGAGGACCCCGGGCAAAAGATTGTGGCGTTCTGCTGCCACTGGTGCGCCTTGGGCGCCGTGGACATGGCCGGCGTGAACCGCTCGGAGTACCCGCCGAACGTGCGCATCATACGCGTCATGTGCTCGGGCCGCGTCGATGCCGCCTGGGTCCGGCGGGCCCTGGAGCTGAAGGCGGCCGCGGTCCTCATAATGGGATGCGAGTTCCCGACCTGCCACTACATCGACGGCAACTACAAGGCCGAAAAGCGCGTGGAGCGCATGATAAAGAGCCTGGGCAAGAAGGGGCTGCCCGCCGACCGGATACGCACCGTATGGCTCTCGGCGGCGGACGGGCCGAAGTTCGTGGCGACGATGAAAGCGCTGGCGGAGGAACTTGAACTGTGACATCTCCGGCGACAAGTCCTCGATATTTGTTCCGCAATTATTATCAACCGATACGGCCATGCTCGCGCTGAAACCGATGCGTGAAGAGACAAGGATATGGTGGGAGCAGGCCGAGGCCGACCTGGCCACCGCCAAGTCCAACCTGGGCCAAGGCATCTTCTACGCATCCGTCCTTTTTTCCCAGCAGGCGGCCGAAAAGGCCCTCAAGGCGTTGTTCCTCCATGTGAAAAAGCAGAACCCGCCGAAAACGCACAACCTTGTCCTCCTTGCCAGGGGCCTTGGGGCGACCGGGGAGATAATCGACGCATGCGCGGATTTGGCGCCCGAGTACGTCCTGACACGCTATCCCGACGGAGACATCGGTCCTCCGTCCCAAAGATACACTCAAAAGAGCGCCGAGAGGCATCTCAGGCTGGCGCGGAAGGTGGTCCAATGGGCAAGAAAAGGGATGGCTTGAGATCGTTCATACGGGCAGTCAGAGCGCGCTATTCCCCATCCAAGGTGATACTGTTCGGTTCCAGGTCGAAGGGCACCTCCATTCCCACCAGCGATTACGACATCATCGTGGTCTCGGAAAAATACCGGGGCGTCCCCTTCACGGACCGGATGACCGATCTATATCGCCTGTGGGACCTCGCCACGGATGTGGATTTCCTCTGTTATACCCCGGAGGAATTCGAGAAGAAATGCCGCCAGATAGGCATTGTGCGAGACGCCCTCCGCCACGGCAAGACCCTGGTTGGTTGATGGACCCGCGACCGGAGGAACAGCATTTGTTTCTCCGACGGGAAAGCTTTATCAGATGAGTTGAAATTAGGGGTAGCGGGCACGAGATAGGGGGGAAGAGGCACGACCGCCGAAGCCGAGAGAAAGAAACTCGAAGAGGCGTTCTACATCTGCCAGCAGTGCGGGATGTGCACCTCCGCCTGCGGCTCGAGCCAGGTGAGCGACTACAACGCCCGGAAGCTCGTCCGGGCCGTCCAGCTCGAGATGGCCGACGAGAAGGAGTTCCTCGAGAAGGTCCCCTGGCTGTGCTCCCAGTGCGGCCGGTGCCACGAGGTTTGCGGCGCCGGGTTGGACATCCCCAAACTGGTCCTGGAGCTGCGCCAGAAGGCCTACAAGGCAGGCTATGCCCCCCAATCCATCCTCACCCTGCGAAAGAACATATTGGAGGCGGCGACGCCGTTCAAGTCCGGAAACCGGACGAAGACGAGCTGGGCGAAGGACGCCCCACCCCCCAGCGATAGCGCGGAGACATTATTCTTCACCGGCTGCGCAGGCCCATTGATGGCCCCCAACATATCCAAGGCCATGGCCGAGGTGCTGACGAAGACGGCGGGCGGCTACCGCCTTCTGAAGGACGAGCTCTGCTGCGGAGAGCCCATGATCGTCGTCGGCCTGCTGGACGACGCCAGGGCCAACGCGGAAAAGCTTGTCAAGGCCATCAAGGACTCAGGCGCCAAGCGCGTCGTGACGGCCTGCGCCGGCTGCTACAACGCCCTAACGCGCCTTTACCCCGAGGTACTGGGCGTCAACCCCCCGGAAGGCGTCGAGATACGGCACTTCGCCCAGTTCATCGCCGGAAAGAAGGACCTCAAGCTGAAGCTGGACAAACCTATGACGGTCAGCTACCACGACCCCTGCTCGCTGGGCCGCCACGCCAAGGTCTACGACCCGCCCCGCGAAGTGCTCAAATCGATAGAGGGCCTGACGCTCGTGGAGCTCACCCCCAACCGGGACCGCTCGCTGTGCTGCGGCGCCGGCGGCGGCATGTGGTCGGTCGACCCCAACATTGCCATGGAGGTCGCCAACTCGAAGTTCCAGCGGAGCATGCTCCCCGCAAAGACGGAAGTGCTCGTCAGCGGCTGCCCGACCTGCTTCATAAATTTCAGGTTCACGTTCCTCAAGCGCAAGCTCCCGGTGCAGGTCTTGGACCTGGCGGAGATAGTGAACCGGGCGCTCAAACTCTGATCAGACGGTAACCCATCAGTGAAACCCTCCGGCGTGGTAAGGCGCTGGTTGGCTGATTTCATTGGTCCGGCCTTTCAACCGGGCTTCACAAAATTGAACCTCCCCGGGCTGAAGCCCGGGGTATCACGGACGGCTTTCAAAACTAAAAGGTGATCTTTTTGATCTTTATGGCCTTGTCCGGGCAGACCATGCCGCACTCGTTGCAGTCCTCGCACAAGAACTCAGTGACGATGATTTTCTTGTATATTCCTACCCAACTTTCAAATTTGACTTAAAAACAGCCCATTCTACTATCGGTGAGCCATGTAGTCAATAGTGGAAATTAATTGAATATATAATAGTCAAAACGACACTATTATCTACTCAGTAGTCAATGTA
>VGTL01000080.1 GCA_016874675.1 Methanobacteriota archaeon
ATAAACCACTTGATGTTTTCATACGCTTCCTTCGCCGTTTCATATTCTTTCAGATAAACCTCCTCGCATTTCAGGGTCTTGAAGAAGCTCTCGACAAATGCGTTGTCGTACGGATTACCTCTTCGGCTGTTGCTGATCTGGATTCCGTGGTCCCGCAAGCATTGCGTGTATGCAAACGATGTGAATTGAGCTCCCTGGTCCGCGTGATGGATCAGTCCGCTCAGGCTCTCGTTCCGTCGATTGTAGAGGGCCATATGCAGCGCATGCAATGCGAGCTCGGCGTCAAGGTTCGGCCCGATTGCCCAGCCGAGTATCCGTCGAGAATAGAGGTCCATTTCAACCGCTAGATATACGAACTTGTCCCAAAGCTGCACATACGTGAAATCCGCCGCCCAAACCTGGTTCGGCCTTGTAATCTCCATGCCCCGGACCAGGTTCGGATAGACGGGATTGTCATGCTCAGGGTCCGTCGTGATCACGGTGAATCTCTTCTTTTTCACCGTCAATCCGTACTTTCTCATAAGGCGGAGAACGCGCTTGTGGTTCACCCGGAAACCGTGGTTCCACAATTCCCACGTCACCCGACGGTATCCGTAGCCCGCGTTCTTGTGGATTATCTTCCTGATCTCCTCGACGATCGGCTTGTCCCGGGCCACCCTGGCGTCAATTCCTCTCATCCGGAGCCAGTTATAGTATCCGCTTTTGCTCACGTCCAGGAATTGAGCCGCGACCTTGACGGGGATCGCCCCCGGACCACGCTGGTTTTCCCAGATCATTTCGTACCGCTCTCTGACGGAAAGCTCGTTTTTTTTTCGTCCATCCGCTCCTTCAAAGCGGACAGCGTCTTCCTCAGAAATTCGTTTTCGCCGTATAGTCTCCCCACCATTCTCTCCAATTCGGCAATCTTCGCCTGGTCCTTATACGGATTCCCGGGACCCGCGAAGGCCTTCTCGGGGTCTTCCAGGAAATCGCTCTTCCATTTGAAGACCAGCTGGGGATGAAGACCGTTCTCCCGCGCCACTTGTGCGACGGGGACGCCACTGTTCACTTGCGCTAGTATGGCTAGCTTATACTCTTTTGTATATGTTGGTCTACGTTTTGACATGCTCAACCTCCCTCCCAAAAGTAGCTAGTCTGGGAGTCCACGAAAGTGGGTGCAGTCCACTCATGCAGATAATGCCTTTCTGAAAAAACAAAGCGCGAGGCACAAGGGACAAAGACGCAAGGTTGAAGGCGCAAGGGGCGAGGGACGACGAGCGTGGAGCGTGCAGCGGGCAGAAGAAGACCGCTTCCTGCCCGCTGCACGCCGCCCCCTGTACGCTCGTCCTCCCCTCGCGCCCTGCGCCTTGCGCCTCCGCAGGCGGCCCGCAGGCCGCCAAGGCGGGGAGGACCATGCGCCGATGGCCTTGAGGTCCTCCGGGTGCGCCTTACTTCTTCCTTGAATATTCCCCGAGCAGCTCCTTCGCCCGGTCCGCCCGCACCTTCTTCTCCTTCACCATCTGGTCCGCAATCCGGTCGACGAGCTCGCCCGTGGCGCCGGCCGAGGCGGCGACGTTGCGCGCGTGCAGGCCCATGTGCCCCCTCTGGATTCCCTCGGTGGCGAGCGCCCTCAGCGCGGCGAGGTTCTGGGCGAGCCCCACGCAGGCGATGACCTGGGCGAGCTCGGCGGCGCTCTTGATGTCCAGGATCTTCAGCGCTATCCGGGCGACCGGGTGCGTCTTGGTCGCCCCGCCCACGATGCCCACGGCCATCGGGAGCTCGAGCGTCCCGACCAGGTTCCCGCCGGCGTCCCTCTCGTACCTGGAGAGCGAGGAGTACCTCCCGCTTCGGGCGGCGTAGGCGTGCGCCCCGGCCTCTATCGCGCGCGTGTCGTTGCCGGTGGCCAGCACGACGGACGAGACCCCGTTCATGATGCCCTTGTTGTGCGTGGCGGCCCGGAACGGGTCCGCCTCTGCGAAGGCTGAGGCGTTCAGTATCCCCTCGACCACGCCCTCGCCGCCGATGGCCTCACGGTCGAACACGGCGGTGGCCCGGGCCAGCCTGTGGACTGCGAGATTGGACAGGATGCGCAGGTACACCCGGCCCTTCGTCCACTCCTCGATGTAGGGCGCGATGGCCTCCGCCATGGTGTTCACCGCGTTGGCGCCCATCGCGTCGCGCGTGTCCACCAGGAGGTGGGTGACCACCATCTTCCCCATGGAGGTCTCGAGCACCCTCACCTCTATGTCCCGCGCGCCCCCGCCGGCCTGCACGAGCATCGGGTCCTGGCGGTTGCAGATGGACAGTATCTCGTCGCGTCGCGCCAGGATCGCCTTCCGGGCCGCCTCCGGGTCGGGCGCCTCGACGAGCTGGACCTGGGCTATCATCACCGGGCCGGAGAACGAGGCTGTGAACCCGCCCCGGGCCCGGGCCATCTTGGCGGCGTTGGAGGCCGCCGCGACGACCGACGGCTCCTCTATGACCATCGGGACCAGAAGGTCCCTTCCGTTGATTCGGAAATTGACGCCCAGCCCCATGGGCAGCGTCAGCCCCCCGACGACGTTCTCGATCATGCGGTCGGCGGTTCCCAGGGGCAGCCCGCCGGTGTTGCGGAGCGTCGCCACCTCCTCGTCCGCAAGGCCCGCCCACTCCTTGACGAACGAGAGCCTCTCCTCCACGGGCCTCTTGTAGAACCCGGACACCTCCGAGCTTTTTTCCATCGCCCTGACCTCCGGCCTTTGGAATGGGCGATAGCATATATAATGTTGTCCGGGCCTCCGGGTGGCGGGAGCATGGACGACCGGGGGCTCCAGGAAGAGACCTACCGCCTGCTGAGGCAGGTCCCGCGCGGGCGCGTCACGAGCTACGGGGCGCTCGCCGAGGCTCTGGGCGCCATCGAGGCCTCCCGTCTGGTAGGCCACTACATGGCCATCAACCCCTACGCCCCGGAAGTGCCCTGCCACCGGGTGGTCCACTCCGACGGGAGGCTGGGACGGTTCTCGTCGCCGCGAGGGCCCGAGCGGAAGGCGGAGATGCTCCAGGAGGAGGGCGTCCGCGTCGAAAGGGGCCGCATCGTGGATTTCGACAAGGTGATGTTTCGGGACCTTTGGGGCGACCGCCCGCTGGCCCGGCTGCGGGAGTACCAGCTCTCCCTGCTCCCCCGGCTCAGGCTGGCGGACGGGAGGGAGCCCTACTCGAGCCTGGTAGCCGTCGACGTTGCGTACACCGACCTGGGCGCCTTCGCGGCAGGCGCCCTTCAAGGCCTGAAAGAGGGGCGGCCCGGCCCGACCGCCAGCATTCACGTCGCGGCGCCTTTCCCCTACATACCGACATTCCTCGGCTTCCGCGAGATACCGGCCATAAAGGCGCTTTTGGATTCCCTGGTGCGGAGGCCGGACCTCCTGCTGGTCGACGGCAACGGCACCCTGCACCCCCGGGGGATCGGCTATGCCTGTCAGGCGGGCGTCGAGCTGGACATCCCCACAATCGGCGTGGCCAAGTCGCTTCTTTGCGGCGAGGTGGAGCGGCCGCCGGCCGGGGTCGGCGACGCATCCCCGGTCGTGGTGGACGGCGAGGTCAGGGGCCACGCCCTGCGGCTCTCGAACGGGAAGCGGGGGGTGGTGTACGTGTCTCCGGGCCACCTCGTCTCGCCCCGCCGGGCCCTGGAAATAACCGGAGGGCTCGTTGCCGGAAGGACGGTAGGCCCGCTGCTGCGGGCCCACCTCGCTGCCCGCGAGGCCGCAGCAAGCTTTAAATCGGGCCGCCCGGTTGCGGGTCTGCCATGAAGGTGCTGGTCTTCGGGGCCGGTTCCGTCGGGAGCTTCATCGGGGGCCTCCTCTCCGAGAGGTACGACGTCACCCTGCTGGGCCGCAAGCACCACATGGAGGCCATAGAGCAGAACGGCCTCCGGATAACCGGCAAGACGGAAAAGCTCGTGCGGCCCAAGGTGTGGCACTCCCTGGGGGACCTCGCCGACATCGACCTCATAATCCTCACCGTCAAGGCCTACAACACCGAGACGGCCATGAACGACATGGTGCCCTACATCCGCGACGACACCCTCGTGCTCACCCTCCAGAACGGCCTGGACAACGTCGAGACGATACGGCGCATGATGAAGAAGGAGGGCCACATACTGGCCGGCATAACCAGCCACGGGGTGATGCGCGCCGAGGACGGCCACATCCACCACGCCGGTTTCGGCGAGACGGTGCTGGGCGAGACGGTGCCCTCCGGCCGGGGGCACGCCGAGAAGGTCTCCGAGATGCTCAACTCCGTCGGGGTCCAGACCCGGGTGTCCCAAAACATCTGCGGGGAGATGTGGGCCAAGGCGATAGTGAACGCCGGCATCAACCCGATAACCGCCATAACCGGGCTGCGCAACGGCTTCCTGCTCAAGGTCCCCACGCTCACGGCGCTGCTCGAGCGGACCTGCTCGGAGGCCATCCAGGTCGCCCAGGCGGCCAGGATACACCTGCCGCCCTGCAACATCATAGAGAAGACCAAGGACGTGGCGCGCAAGACCGCCGAGAACAAGTCCAGCATGCTCCAGGACATCGAGCGCGGCCGGCGCACGGAGATCTGCTCCATCAGCGGCTACATCTCGGAGATGGGCAAGCGCCACGGCGTGGACACGCCCGTGAACTCGACCCTGACGGCGCTGGTCAAGGGGATAGAGGAGACGGCGAGGATCCGCTGAGCGCCTACTCCTCCTCCTTCCCGTCCCGCTCCTCCTTGCCGTTGTCCACCCTCTGGGCAATGCGCTCGCGCACCGTCCTTTCCGCCTCGTCCAGGAAGGGGGCGATGTCCAGCCCGTCCTCCCGGGCGACGAGCAGCGCCAGCACCTCGGCGTCCACGCGCAGAAGCTCGCGCTTCTTGTTGATGCGCGATATGACCGACGAGCGGTCCTTCTTCGAGGCCTTCGAGATGGCGTCCACGAGGCGCATGAAGACCGTCTCCTTGGCCCCGCCGCCGCCGGCGCCCGGCGCGCCCCGGAGGAGCTCGGGCGAGGGACGGAAGGTGGCCGGGAGTTCGAGCCCGCGGTGGTCGAACGTGGGCAGCACCGCCTTGCCCTCGCGCCTGAGCAGGTTGCGCGAGAGGGCCATCTCCAAAAGCTTCATCGCGTCGGTGTAGTTGAACCAGCGCAGGTCCATCGAGGCCGAGAAGACGAACTCCTTCTCGGTGAGGAGGTCCTTGGCCTTGCGCCGGAATATCAGCGCCACCGCGTTTCTGAGCTCCTCGTCCGGAAGCATCCTACTTCGCCTCGGTCACTATCGACATCACGCTGAGCAGCGCCCCGGCGGCGCCGAGCTTCCCGAGCTCCTCCAGGTCCCCCTCCCGGACGCCCCCGCCGACGTAGAGAGGCAGCTTCCCCGAGGCGAGCTCCCGGATGACGGCCGCCTCCAGGGGCCGCTCCCCCCTGCCGCGCCCAAGGTCCGTGAACACCAGTTTGGGGAAACCCAGGTTCCGGGCGACCTCGAGGAGGCTTCTGGGGCTCATGTGGCGGAGCTGCTCGTCGACCGCCACCACCCCCCGGTCGTAGTCGATGCCCAGGTAAACGGAGTCGGACATCTCCACCGCCGCCTTCAGCTCGTCCACCCCGGCCACTGCCTTGGTCCCCAGCACCACCGCCGAGGCGCCCCCGACCAGGAGGTCTATGGCCGACTCGGCGAACCGGGTCCCGGCGTCCACCCAGATTTCGCCCTGGTCGCCCATCTCCTGGAGCAGCCCGACCTGGGGGCTTTTGCGCTCGATGCCGTCGATGTCGACGAGCAGCACCCGGTCGTACTGCTTGAGCACCTGCTCGGCGAAGAGCACGGGGTCGAGGGGCCGGCCGTCCTCGTCCTCCAGGCGCTCGTAGCGCTCCCGGCGGACGATGACCACCTCCCCGTCGCGCACGGAAAAGGCGGGGACGACCTCGAGGCGCGTGTCGGGCCGGGTCTTCATCGGGCGAAAATGGGCGATGGGCTATTTAATTGATTGCAGGCCCCGCGGGGGCTTCACCCGATGGTGACCGGGGGCGACCCTCTCCAATAATTATTAGTATTGCAACGGGAATCTCCACCGCGGTGTGGGGGAGGATCCGTCTTGCGCCCGGTTCTGAAGATCACCGTCACTCTTGTGGTCCTCCTGCTCGTGGCGGGGTCCTTCCTCGCGGGGATGCACTTCGGCAGTTCGGGCCCGGGCTCGGGCGATGACGGGGAGCCCAGCAGCCTGAAGGCCCCGGCCTGGGAACTCGGCCGCTCCTGGTCCTACGCCTTCGACACCCCCGACATAGACCCGACCATGGCCCGCATCGTCGTCGCGACCAGAAACGAGAGCCAGTACCAGCTCGGCATAGACCGCCGCCTGGACGCCCAGAGGCACGCCGTCCTCAATTACAATCCGATGCTGGGGAGGATAACCACCGACCAGCTGGCCGTTTTCGAGAAGGGCATACCCCAGAACGTCTTGAACTTCCCGCTCGAGAAGGGGAAGGCCTGGAACTTCACCCTGCTGGGGAGGGAAGGCTGGGCGGCCAGGGTGGTCGGGCTGGACCGCGTCACCTTCCCGGGGGAGAACCGGACGGTCCTGGCGGCCATCGAGGCGAGATCGGGCCAGGGCGACCTCCTCAAGTACACCTACGACTCGAACGCCGGGTGGTTCAGGTCCATGGTCCTGCTTTCGTCCTCGGGCGTGGAGGAACTGAGGATGACACTGGTGTCGCACGGGACCGGGTACAGGGGGGACGCCTACTTCGTCCGGGGCGTGGACCTCTACTCGAAGGAGGTGTCCTCCTCCTCCGGCTCGCCGCAGGTCGACATCTACGAATCGTTCCTCGACAGGGGCCACCCCACATGGGGCCCGTTCGACAGCCTGATATACTGCTACAAGGCCACAATCGGCGAAAGGTCCAACGGGCTGCTGACCTTCAGGGACCACTCGACCACCACGCTGATGAGGAAGACCTTCGACCCCGGCACGGAGGAGGACAGCCTCGGGTCGATGCCCAGCGAGGGCGGCGAGGTGGGGGTGACGCTGGCCCTCCAGGGCGACTGCCGCCTCAAGGTCATGGTCGCCGGCGGCATCGAGTACAAGTGGACATTGTGAAAGGAACGAAGGCGCAACGCGCAAGGCGCGAGGCGCAAGGCTCGAGGTTCAGGGGGCAAGGGTCAAGGGGGAGGGGTCAAGGGTCAAGGGTGGGGGGAACCGGGGTCCCACCGCCCTTGTGCCTTGCGCCTCCCGCCTTGCGCCCTCGCCCCCTGCGCCCTGCGCCTTGCGCCTCGAGCCCTCCCTTGCGCCCTGCGCCTTGCGCCTTGTGATATATATATATAACAAAATATATATCGCCCAGCGGCCGTTAGGCCTGAATGGTGCATCTGGATGTACACCGACAAGGTCATGGAGCACTTCACCAAGCCGCACAACATGGGCGAGATGAAGGACGCCGACGGGGTCGGCAAGGTGGGCAACCCGACCTGCGGCGACCTGATGTTCGTCTACATCAAGGTGAAGGAGGACGTCATCACGGACGTCACGTTCAAGACATTCGGCTGCGGGGCGGCGATCGCCACGAGCTCCATGGTCACCGACCTCGCCAAGGGGAAGACCATAGACGAGGCGCTCAGGATAAGCCGGGCCGACGTCGCCAAGGAGCTCGGCGGCCTCCCGCCCATCAAGATGCACTGCTCGAACCTTGCGGCGGACGCCCTCCACATGGCCGTGAAGGACTACCTGGACAGGCACGGCCGCGATTCCTCCCACATCAAGGAGGTCGGAGAGGCCGAGTGCCCAATCGAGCACAAGTAGCCGGGCGGTAACATATTGACTGAGACGCCGGTCGTCGGGCCCGATATCATTGAAATCCAGCCCTGCACCGAGGAGGGGCTGGTCACGCTGGAGGCGAGGCTCGGCGGAAAGCCGGAATCGGAGTTCTTCGACCCGGCCCTGCTGTGCCGCTACATCAACTCCTCCCCGGCGTTCACCCGGCAGCGGTGCTCGGTCGAGATGGGCTACGGCGTGGCCGAGCGCAAGGGGCGCAACGTCCACGCATTCAAGACCGGCAAGATCATCGTCCGGAGGGCCGAGGGCAAGGAGATGGCCCTGGAGCACCTTCACCTGGCCGGCCGGAGCCTCTGGCCGGCGCTGAAGGTCCGGGGGGGAGATGCGCTGGCCCCATGCCTCGCGTCGGAGGGCGGGTGCCCGGCGTTCCCGGGGCCGCCCGACGAGGGGGGCGAGCTGCCGGCGACCCGCAAGTTCGCGGAGGCTCTGTCCGATGCCCGCTCCCAGCCCCGGTGGAGCCTCATCGAGGACGGGCTGGGCCGGCTGAGGGCCATCGCGTCGGCCTATCCGCGATCGGGCGTCACCAAGGGCACCAGGGAGCTTTTCAGGGCGGCGGAGGGACCGATCCTGGGGTTCATCGTGGAAACGGAGGATGCGAGGAGGGCGGCGCTCGGCATTCCCTTCCTCAGCGCTTCCCTTCTGCTGGACCGCGCGATGCAGGAGTGCGAGAGGAGGCCGGCCGATGCAAGGCCTGCGTTCTGGGCGCTCTCGGTCGAGGCGTTCGAGGCGGCGGTGGAGGGGTCCGCGGAAAGGGCCGGTGCCGTCGGGGCGAGGCTCGGGGCGGGGGGCGCGATGACCGGTGCCGACCCCGACCTCGCCCGTTCGACGCTGCGGCTGGTCTCCGCGCGCGTGCCTTGAGCCCTCAGGAGCTCCCGGCAACGATTCTCAAGAATCCCTCGAGAGGGAGGTCGACGATCTCGGGCCGGAATCTCGCCTCGTACGCAATCTCGTAGAGCGCCTTCTCCGCCATCCAGAGGCGGACCGCCGCCAGGAGCCGCTTCTTTCCCCTCTTGCGCACCGGGCGAGGGCACGACGACAGGTAGCCCTCGATGAACGATGTGGATGTGGCCTGCTCCCAGTCCCGGGCCCTCCGCCGCTCATTGTCCCCGGGATCTTTCAGCTCCCGCAGGGCCGAGGCCGCGGCATAGGATATCGACCGCAGCATCGTCGCCACGTCGCGCTCGGGCGGGAGCTTCTCGATGCGGTCCTGGCCCTTCCTGAGCGGTTCGCCCTCGAAGTCGAGGAACCTGAAGCCGCCGCGGCTCAGGAGCACCTGCGCAAGATGCAGGTCCTGGTGCGTCCGCAGTTTCAGGGCCCCGGCCCAGTCGTCCATACCGCCCAGCAGGCGATAGAGCGCCTCCCGGCAGGCGGCAAGCCGCGGCGCCTTTTCGGGAGAGAGGGCTTCCCGGGCGGTCTCGAATCGCCCCTTGACGAGGCAGCGCCACCGGGCGAGGTCCTCGGCCGCTATCTCCCCCGGCCGGATGTCCGGCGGCGCCCCGCGCGCGGAGAGCAGCTGGTGCAGGTCGCCGAGCGCGATGCCCAGCCTCGCCGGTATGCAGTCGTGCGGGGGGAGCCCGCGCGACATCGAGCGGCGGGCGTTCCCGACGAAGGCGGGAAACGCAGGCACCCCCGGGGCGAAGCCCGTAAGGAGGCCGATAGTGGTCTGGCGGGCGCCCGTGCCGGCGGGGCCTTCGGGGACCACCGTCACCGAGCCCAGGACCCGGGGCGTGGTCTTGCACCCCTTGGCGGAGAGGTACGAGAGCAGCTCCGGCTCCGGGTTGAACGCGTCCACGGTCCGGTAGGACTTGAACACGGCTCGTGCCCGGCCCAGCCTGAACTTCACCACGGCGTTGGTGGTGTCGCCGCCCAGCCTCTCGACGGATGAGACCTTTCCGGGCGGGAAAAGCGGCCCCTCCCACCTGAGATTCGAAAAGCGGCCACGCACCACTTTCCCCGAGCAGATGGCCCCGACCGCGAACTCGATGAAGCGCGGGTCGGGTTCCGCCTCGGAAAGCTTGGGCGCGCTGAAGAAGGGGGCGAAGTATCGGGTCGCCGACGGTGGAAAGGAGAATATGGCGGCGAAGCAGGTCGCCTCCCCGTCCTCGAACAGGCGGAAGAGCTCCCTCACCTCGAGCCCCCTCGCCTCCTTGTCGGCCGACCAGCGCGACCCGGCAAGACGCGTCGCCGCGCCCTTCAGTATGCCTGCCAGCTCTTCGTCGGTCGGCAACGGGACACCTACCGCAGGAGCCTCCTGTAGAGCTCGAAGGTCCTTTTCGCCGCCGCCTCCCAGGTGAAGCGCTCCTCGACGCGGCGGCGCGCGCTGGAGGCCAGTTTGGCGGAAAGAGCCCTGTCGGCGAGGAGGCGGTTGACGGCTTCGGCCAGGGCGGGCGGGTCGGCGGGAGGGACGAGCAGGCCGCTAAGGCCGCTCCGGACGATCTCCCGGATGCCCCCGACCGCGGACGCGACCACCGGCGCGCCGCAGGCCATCGCCTCGACCACCACGATCCCGAATGGCTCGTAGACCGACGGCGTGACCGCCACCGAGGCGCCCGAGTAGAGGGCGATGGTCTCCCGCTGCCCGAGCATCGTGTTCAGCCACAGGACGTCCCTGCGCCCCTTCACCGCCCGCCCGAGGTCTTCGAGGATTTTCGGCTCGTCGGGCCTCCCGGTCGCGAGAACGAGCTGCGTCCCGGGCAGGAACTCCTTGGATGCCCCGAGAAGGTCGAACACGCCCTTCTGGCGGGTGAGCCTGCCGACGAAGAGAACGTAGGGTTTGCGGACGCCGAGACGCCCCAGGACGCCCCCGTCCTCGCGGCGCCGGTAGACCGCCGGGTCGATTCCGTTGTGGACGACCGATATCCTCGACGGCGGGATGGGATAGCACCTCGCGATGTCCCTCCTCATGCCATCGGACACGGCGATGACGCGGTCGCAGGCGAGGAGGCCCTCGCGCTCCATCCACTTCGAAAGCTCGTACCCGCGCCCGAGCTGCTCGGCCTTCCAGGGCCGGAGGGGCTCGAGGCTGTGGACCGTCGCCACCGCCGGTATCCCGTGGGCCTCCCTGGCCAGCGCCCCGGCGAGGTTCATGTACCAGGTATGGGTGTGGACGATGTCGGCGTCGATGGGATCGGCGACCATCTCGTGGTCGAGCCAGAGGGCTTCCATGGCCGGCCCGGATTTTCCCGGCGCCTTCGGGACCCTGTAGAGCCGGACCCCCTTTCTCCGGGGCGCGCGCGGGTACCACCTCGTCCTCACCTCGACCTCCATCAGCCTCGAAAGCGCCGCCGCCATGTTGCCGACGTGGACCCCCACGCCGCCGTAGATGTTGGGCGGGTACTCCATCGAGAGGACGGCCACCTTCACTGAGCTCCCTCCGGCCTGAAGAACACGATGGCGAGAGGCGGCAGGGTGACGGAGACAGAGAAGGGCCGGCCGTGCGAGTGCGAGTGGGCGGCCTCCACTCGCCCGAGGTTCCCCATCCCGCTCCCGCCGTACACCGAGGCGTCGCTGTTGAGGACCTCCCTCCAGGCCCCGCCGCAGGGCACGCCCATCCGGTAGCCGTGCCGGGGCACCGGCGTGAAGTTGCAGGCCGCGACCAGGCGGTCTTGGGGCCCCGGGCCCTTGCGCAGGAAGCTCACCACGCTCTGCTCCCAGTCGCGGAAGTCGAGCCACTCGAAGCCCCCGGGGGAGAAGTCGAGGCCGTGCATCGCCGGCTCGGAGCGGTGGAGGCGGTTGAGGTCTCGAACCCACGACTGGATTCCCCGGTGCGCCGGGTCCTGGAGGAGGTGCCAGTCCAGGCTCCGTCCGTGGTCCCACTCGCCCTCCTGGCCGAACTCCCCGCCCATGAAGAGGAGCTTCTTGCCCGGGTGGGCGTGCATGTACCCCAGGAGCAGCCGGAGGTTCGCGAACTTCTGCCAGCGGTCGCCGGGCATGCGGCCCAGGAGCGATCCCTTGCCGTGCACCACCTCGTCGTGCGACAGCGGCAAAATGAAGTTCTCGGTGTACTGGTACAGGATGCTGAAGGTCAGCCCGTCGTGGTGGTACTTCCGGAAGAGCGGGTCGCAGGCGAAAAAGCCCAATATGTCGTGCATCCAGCCCATGTTCCACTTCATCCCGAAGCCCAGGCCGCCCAGGTGCACCGGGCGCGACACCATGGGCCAGGCGGTGGACTCCTCGGCGACCATCACGATGCCGGGGAACTCGCGGTACAGCACCTCGTTGAGCTTGCGCAGGAAGGCGATGGCCTCCAGGTTCTCCCGGCCGCCGTACTCGTTGGGCACCCACTCGCCCGGCTTGCGCGAGTAGTCGAGGTAGAGCATGGAGGCCACGCCGTCGACGCGCAATCCGTCGGCGTGGTAGCGGTCCAGCCAGAACGCCGCCGAGCTCGACAGGAACGACCGTACCTCGTGGCGGCCGTAGTTGAAGATGTCGCTCTTCCAGTCGGGGTGGAAGCCCTTGCGCGTGTCGGCGTGCTCGTAGAGGTGCGTGCCGTCGAAGTAGACCAGCCCGTGCTGGTTGTCCGGGAAATGGGCCGGGACCCAGTCGAGTATGACGCCCTTTCCCCTCCGGTGCAGCGTGTCGACCAGGTACATGAGGTCCTGGGGCGTGCCGAAGCGCGCGGTCGGGGCGAAGAAGCCGGTGGTCTGGTATCCCCAGGAGCCGTAGAAGGGGTGCTCCATCACCGGCAGGAGCTCGGCGTGGGTGAAGCCCAGGTCCTCCAGGTAATCGGCGAGCTGCCCCGCCATCTCGCGGTAGGTGAGGCACCGGTCGCCCTCGTGCGGCACGCGCCTCCAGGAGCCCGGGTGCACCTCGTAGACGGACATCGGGCCCTCGTGCGCGTTCCGGCCGGCTCGCCCTGACATCCATTCCGAATCGCCCCATTCGTAGGACAGGTCCCAAAAGCGCGAGGCGGTCCGGGGCGGCTCCTCCCAGAGGAACGCCAGCGGGTCGCCCTTGTCGAAGTCGGGGCCGCCGGCGCGCGAGGCGATGTGGTACTTGTAGACCGCCCCGTTTGGCAATCCGGGCACGAAGCCCTCCCAGATGCCCGAGCCGTCCCAGCGGGCGCCCAGCCGGTTCCCGTCCGGGTCCCAGCCGTTGAAGTCGCCGACCACGGACACGCGCTCGGCGTTGGGCGCCCACACCGCGAAGCGGGCGCCCCGGCTGCCGTCAAGCGTGGCGGGGCGCGCGCCCAGGCAGTCGTATAGGCGGAAGTGGCTGCCTTCCTTGAAGAGGTAGATGTCGGTGTCGGTGAGGGTCATGGGTATCCTCTCTAGGGCCTGTACGCCGACAGGTCCAGCTCCGAAAACAGCTCGTCCACCCTCCGGATGCCCTCCAGGTCGACGGTGCCCCGGCCCTCGATTGCGCCCCGGAGGGCGTTGAACCGCCCGAGGTGCCCGTTGAACCGGTCGATCGCGTAGTCGCGCGCCTGGTAGGTCGTCACCAGGAACTCCCAGTCCGAGCTCTCGAGGAGCAGGAGCTCCCGCGCCGCCTGGGAGAGAAGCTCCCGAAGGTCCGGGCGGTCCCTGTACGAGGCGGCGGCGTGCTCCATCCACCTTTCCGCATCCCATATCTTTCGCCACATCCAGGAGGTGCCGCCGTTGAGCCAGATGCGGTGGTCCCCGCCCGCGCCCCAGGAGCTCTCCGGCAGGGAGATCATCTCCGACGGGGGGTGCTCGTCGAGATAGGCGCCCAGAGACACCGGCTCCACGCCGGCCAGGGGCAACTTCTCGAGCACCGATCGCAGCCACCGGATGCCCTCGAACCACCAGTGGCCGAAGAGCTCGGAGTCGTAGGGCGCGGCCACGATCGGCGCGAAGTCGCCGCCGTTCTGCAAGAGGAGCCCGCGCACGGTCTGCGCGAAGTGGTGGCTGTTCTCCTGGAGCCGCTCATCCACCCTGTCGGGCTCGTAGAAGAGCTTGGCGCCCAGGTCCCGGTTCTGCCGGTCCGTCACCCGCCAGTACTGCAGGCCCGATATCGAGTCGCGCTTGTGGAACTCCCTGTACCAGCCGTCGCCCGGGTAGCCGTGCTCGCCGCTCCACACCTGGAGGCCGGTCCGCTCGTTGCGGCCGAAAACGGCCAGGGTGCGCCCGTCCGACTTCATGTAGTAGGGCCGGTAGGTGGTCCTTCCCGAGGGCTGGAACTCGTGGGGGCCGTTCCCGGTTCGCGCCCCCCGCTGCAGGAACGGGAAGCGCTCCCAGTAGATGCCCTCGGCCCTCCCGCCCTCGATGGTGTGGTGGTCCACGACGAAGTACTCGAGCCCCTCCTCCGCCAGGAAGGCGTCTATGCCGGGACGGTCACGCCCCTCCCCGGAACCGGGAGCCGCCCAGGGTCCCGCCGGGCGGAAGCCGCACTCGGGGAGCCAGATGCCCCTGGGCCTGCGCCCGAAGTGCCTCTCGAAGCTTCGGACCCCCAGGCGGACCTGCGCCCTTATGGACGACTCTGTTCCCAGGAGCGGCAGGTAGCCATGGGTGGCGGCCGAGGTCATGAGCTCGGCGCGCCCGCTGTCCTGGAGGCCCCGGAAGCCCCCGACGAGGTCCCTGCGGAAATGGTCCCGGAACAGGGAAAGGACCCGGTGGTAGCCCTCCTCGTACATCCGGGCGAGCTCGCGCCGCTGGGGCCGGTCGCGGTGGTGCTCCATGTCCTTGGCGCAAAGGTCCAGCCGCTGGTAGAGGTACTGCTCGAACCGGCCCTTGATGTACCCGTCGGCGAGCTGCTCCAGGAGCACCGGCGTCACGCCGATGGTCAGGAGAGGTTTTCCGGGCGCCGGGAGCCCCCCGAGCATGCGCAGGAGCGGGATGTAGGTGTCGGCCATCACCTCGAAGAGCCACTCCTCGCCGAACGGCCACACGCCCGCCTTCCTCACGTACGGTATGTGGGCGTGGAGCACCAGGCCGAAGGCGCCGGCGGTCATGCCCTGCCTCCGAGGTGGGCGTTCCCGGGCGCGGGAAGGTCCCGCAGGTAAAGCAGCACCTCCTTGATGCCGTGCCTCTCGTCGACCTGGTTGCCCGCGCCGTCGTAGATCTCCACCGCCTCCATGAACCGGAGGCCCAGGTGGTACCTCTCGTGCCTTAGGGTGGAGAGGAACTCCTCCCTGGGCTTGGGCGTCCCGTAGCCGGACACGAGGCCGTTGAAGAGC
>VGTL01000081.1 GCA_016874675.1 Methanobacteriota archaeon
TACATTGACTACTGAGTAGATAATAGTGTCGTTTTGACTATTATATATTCAATTAATTTCCACTATTGACTACATGGCTCACCGATAGTAGAATGGGCTGTTTTTAAGTCAAATTTGAAAGTTGGGTCCGACAATCCACGTTGCACCAACAATCCGGTACCGGGACATCTTCAGACCTCGAATGGACATGGATATCTCAATATTAAAGGGTTTTTTTCGGAAGCCGGGAATCCGCGCCCTGCCCGGGTGCCAGTAACGCGGCGCGATGCGGGAGACGACCGGACGCTCAGTCCTCCGGCGGCGGCAGTGGCTCCAGCGGTTTCGGCCCGGCAGGCGGGGCCGGAGGCGGCGCGGCAGAGGCGGGCGCTGCGCCCTTCTTCCCGCCCCTCATCAGGATGACCGCGGCCAGCATCAGCACTATGATTATCAGCACCACTCCGAGCCACGACGGCGGCGCCAGCGCCGCCACATTCTTCGATGTGGTCGCCTGCTCGGCCTTCACGTTGTTCACGCCGGCCTGGACGGTCTTGACCTCGGTGGTCAGCGACTTGATGTCGTCGACCGTGGCCATGACCTTGGATATGTTCTCCAGCCGTCCGATGGTCGTCGCCCTGAACTCGTCGATCCTTCCGTTCAGGTTCAAGCCCATCTGCGCGGTCTCGGCGTCCAGCTCGGCGACGGCGCTCTTGATGTCGGCCAGGGTCGTGGCGTTTACCCCGTTTATCAGGTTCTCGAGCTTCTTGTAGTTGTCCGTCTGCGTCTTGTTCGTCGCGTCCATCGAGGCCCTGAGCTTGCCTAGCTCGTCCAGCAGGTCCGAGCGGAAATCGGCGATGTCAGCGTCCAGCGCCGCAAGCTCCGCCAGCAGCGAGGCGTTCACGGCCTCGAGCGCGACCCCGAGCGCCTCGATGTCGAGGGCCAGCCGGGCCTCCATTGCGTCGATGTCGGCGGCGAGGCTCCTGTTCATCGCCTTCATCGAGGCGTCCAGGGCCGAGACATCCGAGGAGACGTCGTTCACGAGCGTCCGGACGTTGTCGATGTTCGACTGGAGCGAGGCGTTCATCGCGGTCATGCCGTTCCTTACGGCCGTGATATCGGCGCGCAAAGTCCCGTTCAGCCCCGCTATGTCGCCCCTGACCTGGGAGCTCATCGTGGCGATGTCCGAGTCGATGTTGTTGATGAGGCTCGTCAAAGACGTCTGCATCGAGGACACACTGCTCGAGAGCGTGTTCAGGTTGGTGTTCATCGTGTTGAGCGTCGACGAGAAGCCGTTCACAGTGGTCTGGACGGTCTGCAGCGTCGTGTTAAGGTAGTTCAGGTGGTACTGCAGCGCGTTCTGCGGGTTGCGGGGCTCCGGGTCGTTGACATCCAAAATCCCGTCGTTGTCGTCATCCGTGTCGGCGTTGTTGCCGGTGCCGTCGCCGTCCGTGTCGAGCCACTCCGCGCCGTTTAGCGGGAAGGCGTCCTGGCCGTCGACGTAGCCGTCGCCGTCGTCGTCCCAGTCGGCCAGGTCGCCGATGCCGTCGGAGTCGGTGTCGCGGTCGCAGACGATGGAGACCGTCGAGGCACCCCGCTCGGCCAGCCCCGCGTCGAAGTCCGTGACCACCATGTAACAATAGGTCCGGCCATAGGAGACGTTGGTGTCCACATACGACCTGTCTGACGGGGTTCGGAAGGCCAGGTGGTCGTAGTTGACGCCGTCGGCGGAGCGGTATATCCTGTAGCACTCCAGGGGCTCGGCCCAGGAATCGGCGGCGTCCCAGGTCAGCGTTATCTGGGCCTGGTTCTGGGCGAGGGAGGCCTTCAGGTTCTTCGGGGCCGGCGGCGGAGTGTTAGGGAGAACCAAGTAGGTCTGGCCGGCCGCGCTGCCGCCGTCTTCGTCCCCGTAGGCGCCGATGAGGATGTCGTCGTAGCCGTCGCCGTTGACGTCCCCCGCGCCCGCGACCGAGTAGCCGGAATAGTCAGACGCGTCCTCGCCCCAGAACGAGGCGGAGGCGGCGGAGAGGTCAGTGTCCATCGCCCACCCGGAGGCCTTGCCCAGTATCAGGTAGGTCTGGCCGGCCATGTTGCCGCCGTCGTCGTCCCCGTAGGCGCCGATGAGGATGTCGTCGTAGCCGTCGCCGTTGACGTCCCCCGCGCCCGCGACCGAGTAGCCGGAATAGTCCCACGCGTCCTCGCCCCAGAACGAGGCGGAGGCGGCGGAGAGGCCCGTGTCCCTGGCCCATCCGGAAGCCTTGCCCAGTATCAGGTAGGTCTGGCCGGCGCTGGTGCCGCCGTCTTCGTCGTAGACGGCGCCGATGAGGATGTCGTCGTAGCCGTCGCCGTTGACATCCCCCGCGCCCGCGACCGAGTAGCCGGAATAGTCATACGCGTCCTCGCCCCAGAACGAGGCGGAGGCGGCGGAGAGGTCCGTGTCCATAGCCCATCCGGAAGCCTTGCCCAGTATCAGATAGGTCTGGCCGGCCATGTTGCCGCCGTCGTCGTCCCCCCAGGCGCCGATGAGGATGTCGTCGTAGCCGTCCCCGTTGACATCCCCCGCGCCCGCGACCGAGTAGCCGGAATAGTCATACGCGTCCTCGCCCCAGAACGAGGCGGAGGCGGCGGAGAGGTCCGTGTCCCTGGTCCATCCGGAGGCCTTGCCCAGTATCAGGTAGGTCTGGCCGGCCATGTTGCCGCCGTCGACGTCCCCGTAGGCGCCGATGAGGATGTCGTCGTAGCCGTCCCCGTTCACGTCCCCCGCGCCCGCGACCGACCGGCCGGAAAAGTCATCCGCGTCCTCGCCCCAGAACGAGGCGGAGGCGGCGGAGAGGTCCGTGTCCCTGGCCCATCCGGAAGCCTTGCCAAGAATGAGATAGGTCTGGCCGGCGCTGGTGCCGCCATCGTCGTCCTCGTAGGCGCCGATGAGGATGTCGTCGTAGCCGTCCCCGTTGACGTCCCCCGCGCCCGCGACCGAGTAGCCGGAATAGTCCCCCGCGTCCTCGCCCCAGAACGAGGCGTGGGCCCGGCTCAGATTCAAGTCCGGCCGGAGCTCGAGACCCTCCCCCTCCGGAACGAAGAGCAGCAGCGGTCCTAGAACCAGCGCGGCGGCAACGAATATCGATAGAATTCTCTCCCCGTTCATGGAAATACCCCGAAAGGTGAGGGATTTGAGGATTATATATAACCATTTATCCCTCGATGTCCCTCTACGCGTTGATGGAGGGTCCCGCCGGCCGCCGGCTCTCTCCCTCACGGCCGCCCGCCGCTCCCCCTCACGAGTTTAGCAAGCGGAGGAATCAAAGCCCGAGCAGGAACGCCCACGCGGGGACGAGACTCAGCCGGACCCCGTCCAGCTTGCGTTCCTCCATGATGTCCCTGGTCACGACGATCGCCCTGCCGGCCTTGAACCTGCGGCAGCCATGCCACCAAAGGTTGAATATTTGGCCGATTAGGGTCGGCCAGAAATCAGGCTCAAACAGGCGCCGGGGACATTGCAGCCCGGGTCCCCCCGCTCACCGGCCGGCGGAGATATCGTCCCTGATGCGGTCGAGCCGCCTTTGAATCTTTCCCATCTCGCGGGACAGGTCCTCCGGCACCGGGCCGAGCAGGAGCTTCTCCGCCCCGGCCGCCAACCCCGCGTCGGAGGGAACCCTCTCCAGGCGGATGTTCTCCCTGTACCTACGGTACAGATCCAGGGCAAAACCGGTCTTCTCGATTATCGCCTTTCTGTATCTCCCCAGCGACAGGCCGGCCCCCCTCTGGATGAAATGCAGGTCCATCAGGTCCCGGGTGTTGAACCCCCTGCGGGTTATGGCCGCCCGGGCCTTCTCCACGAATATCTCCCTCAGGTCGTAGCAGGGGAAATCGACCGCCGCCGAATAGCCGTTCCACAGGTCCCTGTAAAGGAACCGGAGCTCCCCGGCATCCACCGCCTCCACATAGGTCCGGAGCCTCCTCGTTCCCGGCCCGAACAGGAGCTTCTCGATGAAATTGACCTCCACCTTGAGGACGCCCTCGCCGCCGAGCATTTCCGACGGATACCGCAGAAAGAACGTGGCCATCCTGCCGCCGCTGCCTATGCGCACCTCCCTTGGGTCCCGTTTCCTGCCTGAGAACCCAAGCCCGCATCCTCCGGCCAGGCGGACGAGGCGGACCGAAATTTCGTCTATGAGGCCCGAACACCGACGGGCCGCCGCGGACCTCGAGGACAGGTCCCGGACGGCCGGGTCGCCCCAGGTGAAGTCCAGGTCCTCGGAGAAGCGGTAGTAGCCGAGGTACGCCTTCAGGAGGCAGGTGCCCCCCTTGAACAGCAGGCCGTCCCGGAGGAAATCATCCCGGGCGATCCCTCCCAGCAGGACATGGAGCCGGTAGTCCTTCTCGGTCAGGTCGGGACGCGCCGGCCTGCCGATGCGGTTCAGCCGCTCGAAGAACTCCTTCATAACAATCGCTTCATCCCGGCGCCCATCCACGGCGGGTACATCTCCAGGTACCCGAGCAATCTCTTCCGATCGATGCTGTCGCCATGCTGGTCCAGCAGCCGGCCGGCCCAGGGCCGGTCCAGCCTGCCCCTGGCCCCCCCCTCGTATCCCCTGCGAAAGACGAGGTCCAGGACAGTCTTCTCCGGGTCGGAGAACCGGAGCCCCTTCCTCGCGACGACGCCGGATCCCAGCATCCTCCGCCTCCATTTCAGGAACCGGAAGCGGAAGCCTGCGATGCCGATGGCCTTCGTCGTCCTGTAGGAGCCAGTGACCACGGTGCCGAGGGTGTAGTATTCATGGGTCATCCCGTTCAGCTTCAGCGCGGTCTCGAGGGCGAAGTACCATCTCCCCACGCCCCGCAGCTCCAGCGCCCGGGCTATCAACGTGTGGATGTCCGGCCTGACATACCCCCGCTCCCTCTCGTCGGCGGATTTCACGTAGAACACCCCCCGGAACACGCGGACGATGTAGCCGTGGACCTGGAGGTAATGGACGACGCTGTCATAGCCCCTCCCCATCTCCGCGCAGAGGGGGCGGAGCTCCCCCTCCGTCACGTATTGCCGGCCCTCCACGAGCAGCCTCCTCCACGCCATGGCAAACCCAATTTGCGTCATAATAGTCCACTTTCTGGACTATTATGACTCCAAACGATATAAACCTTTTCCACCCTCCGCCCATCCGGCGCCATCCGGCCCCTCCGCCCGGCCGCCGCCCCCGTGCCCCGGGCCCGCTCACCACCGTCTCCATCCCCCGCGCGCCCCCGCCCCGCTCTCGGTCGCCGCGGCCATCAGGTTGTGCTCCCGCGCCAGCCGGCGCAACGTGCGGACGCACCTCGCCTGCATGACGCGCGCCTCGTAGCGGTCCAATTCCTCGTCGAAGAACAGCACGTCGATGCTCATGACGCCGACGAACGCCGGCCGGACCCGCTCCAGAATCGGCTCCAGGCGCGAGACTATGAGCGCCTCGAGCTGGTGGGCCGTGAACGCCCGCGCCACGTGGATGTTGCGCAGCACCTCGTCTTCATCCACCCGCCTTGCGCGGGCGGACGTCCCCTTTCCCACGCTTCCTCCGTTCCCCCCGTCATCGCCGCTCCCCCAGCCGCCACCGTTCCTACCGCCTCCTCCGCTTCCCCCGCCCCCTCCGTTCCCTCCTCCACCGCCGCTTCCCCCGCTCCATCCGCCCGCGTCCTCCCGTCTCTCCCGGTCCAGCCGCTTCGCGATCGCCGCCACCTCGTAGGGGTCGGCCTGGCACCCGCCGTCCACGAGCACGGCGGGCCGGCCCAGCTCGAGGAAGCACCGAACGGCCATCTCGTAGATGACGGAGGCGCCGGCGCCCTTGAGGACGGCCAGTTCGCCGCGCCTTATCTGGATCTTTGCGGAACCCGCCTTCCAGTCGCTCCCCTTTTCCTTTCCGGACCCGTCGTAATGGAGGGGCCCGAAGGGCCCCTCATCCGCGCGCTCCGTTGATGGTCCCGCCTCGGAGTTCATAGCCACGGATTCGACTTAGGACGCCGCAATATATATCCCGCGCGGGGGGGTGGGTGAAAGCGAGGGCGCAGGGGGCCCGGCCCTCCGCCTGACCCCCTGCCCTGAATGGGTGCCGGAGCCCCCGGACAAGGCGGGTCGGGGCCGGGTCAGACCAGCGATGGGTTTAATTTCCCGACCGGCAATCAGGCGCTCGTTGAACCCCTTCGAAACGAGGATACGGCAGCTGACCGGGACCGGGCTCTCCACCCGGGACGTCAGGGTTCTGCAGGTCAATGTCGGCCTCCGTTGCAACCAGCGCTGCACCCACTGCCACGTCAAGGCCTCGCCCCGGAGAACGGAGCTCATGGACCGCAGGACGATGCGCGAGGTCGTGGCGGTAGCCCGGAAAATGCGGCCGCACCTGGTCGACATCACCGGCGGCGCCCCGGAGCTCAACCCGGACCTCCGCTGGCTCGTCACCGCCCTGCGCGGGGACGGTCACCCGGTGCAGGTGCGCACGAACCTCACGGTCCTGCTCGAGCCCGGCATGGATGGGATGATGCGCTTCTACAAGAGGAGCGGCGTGAAGCTCGTCGCCTCGTTGCCCTGCTACCTGAGGCCCGAGGTCGACAACGTGCGCGGCCGGGGCGTCTTCAAAAGAAGCCTCGAGGCGCTCCGGCGCCTGAACGCCCTGGGCTACGGGAGGGAGCCGGGCCTCGTCCTCGACCTGGTCTTCAACCCCGAGAAAGACTTCCTGCCGGCGCCCCAGGCCGGGCTCGAGCGGGAGTATCGCGAGGCGCTCGGCAGGCTGGGCATATCGTTCAACGGCCTGCTCACGATAACCAACATGCCCGCCGGGCGGTTCCTGGGGCAGCTCCGGCGCAAGGGGCGCGAGCGGGCCTACATGCGCCTTCTGAAAAGCGCGTTCAACCCGGCCACGCTCGACAAGCTCATGTGCCTTTCGCAGATAGACGTCGGCTGGGACGGGACGGTCTACGACTGCGACTTCAACCTGGCCCGGGGGCTTCCCGCCCGCCTGCCCTCCGGTCCGGCCGGGAGGGCCACCATCGCCGGCTACGACGTCGACCGGGACGCCCGGCGCGCCGTGGTGACCGGGGAGCACTGCTTCGGGTGCACGGCCGGGGCGGGCTCGTCATGCGGGGGTGCGCTCCAGGGATGAGAGGCGACGGCGGGGATGGACGGAATGAACGTTCCGAGCACGTCCTGGTCGTCAAGTACCCCGTCCGGGGCGCCGTCAAGTGCCGGCTGGCGGCCGGCGTCGGGAGCCGCCACGCCACCGAGCTCTACCGGCTCTTCGTGCTCGACATCCTCGGCGCCTTCAGGAGGGCTTCCCTCTCTCCGATCGTGTGCCACCACCCGCCGGGCGCCGCCGGGGCCTTCCGCAGGTGGCTGGGGCCGCGCCAAAGGCTCCTGGCCCAGCGGGGCGGCGACCACCCCGGCCGGATGATGCACGCCTTCGAGGACCTGTTCGCCGCGGGCGCGGACCGCGTGGTGATGTTCGTGAGCGACGTCCCGGACCTGTCCTCCTGCCTGATAGGCATGGCCGGGCGCGCCCTGGAGCGCGCCGACGCGGTGCTGGGCCCCAGCGGCGACGGCGGCTACTACGTCATCGGCTTCAGGCGCGGGGCATTCGTCCCCGGGGCGTTCACGGGAGTGCCCTGGAGCTCGGAGCGGACGTTCCGCGAGACGGCCCGAAGGATCCGGGAGGCGGGGTGGCGGCTCCGGGTGCTTCCGCCCTGCAACGATGTCGACAAAAGGGGGGATCTCCGGACGCTCTCCCGCAGGAACCGGGCGACGGCCTTCCGCCGCTCGCGTACGATGGGCTACCTCCGGCGCCACCCCGGGCTGCTCGCGCCGGACAAGGGGGGCGGCGGCCACGGCTGACGCCCCATGCCTTTCGGTCGTGATGCCCATCCACCGGGTCTCGCCGGCCTTCGACGAGGTGCGCGCCCGGGTGCACGGCGCCTCGACGGGGCACGAGCTGGTCATCGTGCTCAACCACGAATCCCTGGCGGGGGTGGTGGAGCCCCGGGGGCAGAACGAGCGGGTGGTGTCCTGCGCCAGGAGGGGCCGGGGGTACGCGCTCGCCTGCGGCGTGGCGGAATCCCGCGGGGACATCGTACTGCTGCTCCACGGCGACACGCTCCTTCCGGCCGGCTGGGACGGGGCGATCCTCGGCGCCCTCTCGGACAGGCGCGTGGTCGGCGGGGGGTTCCGCCTGGCGTTCGACCGGCCCTCCGTGTTTTTGGATTTCACGGCCAGGATAACCGACTTCTTCGACCTGGTGGGGGGCGCGATGTGGGGGGACCGGGCGCTGTTCGGCCGCGCCGGGGCCGTCAAGAAGTGCCTGCCGGAGCTCGACGTGCCGTTCTTCGAGGACGTCCGGCTCTCAAAGGCGCTGCGCCAGATGGGCAAGCTCACCCTCCTCGACGAGAAGGTCATAACAGGCACGGAGCACTTCCGGCGCTACGGGCCGTTCAAGCACTGCCTGCGCATCCTCAAGGCGAGGGCCTGGTACGCCACCGGCGTGGACCCGCAGAAGATCTACGATTATTACTATTCGCGAGGGAGCAAGGCGCAAGGTGCAAGGCGCGAGGGATGAAGGCGCGAGGCGCAGGGTGCAGGGTTCAGGGTGCACCGCAAAGGACCGGCCCGAGGCCGGTCCTTTAGGCCGAGACGAGCGAAGCTCGTCTACGGGGGTGCAGGGTGCTGGGGCGCCTGAAAGCTGGATGCCCCGGATTTCACGAACCTCGCCCCGACCGATGAAGGGGCGATTTTCGGGAGAGGAGGACCGAAGGTCCTTCGAATCGGTCCGGGGGATTTGCGCAAAGGTTTATCCGGCCGGCGGGCCCTCCCAGTGCAGCGCGGGGAGATTCACTGGCCGGGGAGGGTGTCACGCAATCGAAGGTCCGGGCGCTGCTGGACAGGTACGCGGTCGGCCCGGGGCTCGGGCTTCTGGCCATGGGCCTCGCCTACCTCGTCTTCTGGCTCATGCCCTTCACGATAGACACCTACCTCGAGGACAACCGGTGGGCCCACAACTGGGCGTTCTCGGTCATCATCCTCACCGTCGGGGCGGCCTGGTACCGGAAGAGCGCCCTTTCAAGGTCGATAGCGGTGGTCCAGTCCGTCATGTTGCCGATAACGGCGAGCGGGTCGTTCGACACGCTGCACTGCTCGTTCGTGACGGTCGCGATCGCAGTCGCGTGGGGATTGGTCGTGGCCGTAGAAAGGGCGAGGAAAAAGCCGTTTCTGCAAGATTGGATGGAGAAACGGTCATGGAACTGGGCCAACATGCACTCCATGATACTCTGCTGGCTGCTCCTGGCGCACATGTCGTTCGTGTTCTTGATCACGCGGGTGCCCCAGGAGGCGGGGCTCTCGGGCGCGTCGACGAGGCTCGGGTTCCTCACCAATCTTCCGCCGGAGGCCGGGGACTTCGCCACCTGGTTCTTCAACATCGCGCTGCTCGTATGGGCGATGCTCGCTATCGGAGAGCAGTTCAGGATGGGCTACAACCCCCAAAACAAACCCTGGCCGAGATGGAGTTTCTGGTGGGTTTTCGTGTGCATGGTGGCGGGGACGGCCGGGATGGGGTTGAACGGGCTGCTGCATTGAGCGGGATGGGTCGAACCTGCTCCTTCGTGTCAACGCGACGATCCGTTTGTTCGACGCGCCCCCCGATTGAGCGTCCGAAGGATGACGATGCCTTTTTGTATCACATCGAACCGCTCCAATACGATTAAATCCCCACCGGGTGATTTCCCCCGCAGTTCATGCACCGGGTCCCGACCCGGGGCAGGCATAGACGGGAATCAACCGGGAGGCTCCAGACATGCGAACGGGCGCGTGCGCGTGCGTCATCGTATTGCTCATCGGCCAGGGCCTGGCGGGGGCCGCGACCATCAGCGTCTTCAAGGACGGCGGGGCGAGCGCGACGGCGGACCTTTCCGGTCCGGAATACACCTCGGTCGTCGAGTTCAGGGTGCCGGCCGAATGCCACATCACTAAGGCCACCATCAACATCTCGACCGTTTGCCGAGCCCCCTGCGATGCCAGTCCCGAGAACGTGGAGGTCATTCTCGATGGTACCACGTTATGGTCCTTCAACGGCCCTGATTATGGAGGCCTGGGCAAGCAGGACAGGTTCCTGGGCAAAAAGCGCGACGCCGCATTCGATTACGGTTCTAGCGGCGGCTCCGGCAATCTAACTCTGCGCCTCCCGAAGAAAGCCGTGGTGACCAATGCCACGCTTGATATATTATGCACGGGACCGATGAAACGGGTCCCCATCGCCAATCTCTCCGGAGATTACGATTTGGATGATTTCGGCCGCTCAGTGGCGGGCGCGGGCGATGTGAACGGCGATGGCTTCGATGATGTGATCGCCGGCCTTCCAGGCGCAGGCATGGCCCGTATATACCTCGGTGGAAAGACGATCAATTCAACACCTGACATCATTCTCACTGGGAACCCGAACGACGATTTCGGTATATCCGTAAGTGGCGCCGGGGACGTGAACGGGGACGGATACGATGACGTCATCGTGGGAGCCCCCCACAATTCCACGAACGGATCGTTCGCCGGGATAGCACATGTCTTCTTCGGCGGGAGGAACATGGACAACGTGTCCGACGTCGTGCTCTGCGACGGCTCGGCGGAGAATCACTTCGGTTCGTCTGTCTCGGCTGCAGGGGACATCAATGGCGACGGTTATTCTGACGTGATCGTCGGCACATTGCATTCAGGTGATCGGGGAAAGGCATTCGTCTATCTTGGCGGAAATCCGATGAACCCCGTTTTCGACCTGTATATGTGCGGGACCAGCAGCAGCGCCAAGTTCGGCAGTTGCGTATCGGACGCGGGTGATGTGAATAGCGACGGGTATGATGATATGATAGTCGGGACGGACCAGGAAGGGAGAGCGTATATCTATTTCGGCGGTTCCCAACTGGACAACTCCTCCGATATAATGCTGATGGAGCCCGGCACCAACCATTTCGGCTGCTCGGTGTCGGACGCCGGCGATGTGAACGGAGATGGCTCCGATGACGTTTTGGTCGGCGCGGATTACACGTACTTCAGTGGCAACCCGGGCAGGGCTTTTCTCTACTTCGGAGGCCGGAACATGGATTCGATCGCCGACCTCAAGTTCTTCGGCGAAAACAACGACGACCGTCTGGGGTACGCCGTCTCGGGACTTGGCGATATCAACGACGACGGATACGATGATTTCGGGATCGGCGCTCCGCGAAACACCGCAAACGGGGTCAACTCGGGACGGGCGTACATCTACTTCGGCGGGCAGAACCCCACGAACACCACCAACTTCACAATCACGGGAAGGGCATGGGACTGGTTCGCCCGGACGCTTTCGAAAGCCGGCGATGTGAACGGAAACGGGTATGGAAGTTTCGTGATCGGGGGTGATAGCCAGGGTTGGAACGGTTATGTCCTGGTGATGGATACGATTCCGGGCATCCTTGACCCCGTCTTGAAAATGGGTCCCGTTACAGTCTGGAACGCGGTGGGCTACTGCAACGAATCCTGTCAAACGGAAGATTTCTCCTCAGCGGTCAATGATTATCTGGCCTCGTCCCTCCCCTCCGGTAACGATTCCGCCGGGAACCGGTATGTAGACCTCACACTGCTGGTCTCCGGGAAGGACGATGGAACGATAAGACTTTCAAACCTGAGCATCATATACGAAATCGTCGCAACCACTCAGGACTTTACCGAGGTACTAAGGGAATACCAATTCCGCCACAAGGACCAAAAGGATCCCGAAGGCAATATAATCGTACCCATCACGATCCGGTCGTCCACGCCAGGACCCGTCAGGCTCTCCGCCCTGAATGTGGTGGCGGACGAGGCGCCCGTTCTGATACAGGCTATCCCGGACTTCGAGATGGAGGAGGACACCATCATCTCCGAGCCCGTCGACCTGCATCCCTACTTCAAGGACGACTTCGACTCCACGGCGCAGCTCAGGTTCAACCTCGTCTCCGTGACCAACACCTCCATCGTGACCGTGGAGCTCATGGGCAACAGATATATCTCGGTGGACGCCGCCGAGGGCGACCAGAACGACAACTGGACCGGCATCGTCGAGATAGTCGTCAACTGCACGGACCGGTGGGGCTCGATGGTCGAATCCAACCTGTTCCGGGTGGTCGTCACCAATGTTCCCGACCCGCCCGTGTTCACGAGCGCCCCGCCGCTCCAGGGCGTCGGCGGGACGGAATACGTCTACCGGCCGGCCTGCGAGGACGGCGACGCCGGGGATGTCCTGGCGTTCACGCTCCTGAAGTCGCCTGCGGGCATGACCATCGACCCCGTCTCGGGGCGCGTGAGCTGGGTGCCATCCTCGGGCGGGAGCTACCCGGTCTCGATCTCCGTGTCCGATGGCATGTTCAACGTGAAACAGGACTTCACCATCACGGTCCCCAACAGGGTGCCCCGGTTGACCAACCAGACCGTCCCGGGCGCCTTCGTCGGCGAGCCCTACCTCTACGAGATACCCGCGGTCGACGACGACGGGGACGCGCTCAGGTTCGTGCTCCTCTCGAGCGTGCCGGGGATGACCGTGGACGAGAGGACGGGCCTGTTGCGATGGGTGCCCGGCCAGCTCGGGACGTTCGCCGTGACCGTCCGGATAGAGGACGGGAAGGAGCGCCTCCTCCTGGACTTCAACATAATCGTGGTCCAGGGCAA
This sequence comes from Methanobacteriota archaeon, assembly GCA_016874675.1. Taxonomy (GTDB): domain Archaea; phylum Thermoplasmatota; class DTKX01; order VGTL01; family VGTL01; genus VGTL01. The sequence goes on from VGTL01000081.1 coordinate 12,656, forward strand.
CCGGGCGCCGAGGTTCCAGTCGGTCCCGGTGACGACCGCGATAGAGGGGCTGCCCTATTCGTACAACGCAAGCGCCGCCGACCAGGACGGGGACGTCCTGACCTATTCCCTGGTCGTCCCGCCGGAGGGAATGGCGGTCGACCCCCAGAAGGGGAGCGTGAGCTGGACCCCGGCCGCGGCGGGCAAGTTCCCGGTCGTCCTGAAGGCCTCGGACGGCCGTGGCGGGGAGGATGTCCAGCAGTTCTCGGTCAATGTCTCGGAGCGGGTGCGGCCCAAGGTGGTGGTGGTGGCCCCGATCGAGGGCCAGAGGGCCTCCGGGAAGCTGGCTGTGACGGGACGTATAGTGAAGGGGACGCTGGAGGTCGTGAAGGTCCAGGTGCGCGTGGACTCCGGCGACTGGGTGGACGCCACGGGAATCACCGACTGGCAGTACAGGCTCGACACATCCAAGCTCAAGGACGGCAAGCACACCGTCCAGGCGCGGGCGTACGACGGCATGGACTACTCCGAGACGGTCAACCGCACGGTCACCGTGAGCAACAAGGGAGGGTCGGGCTCGGGGATACCGGGATTCGGGGCGGGACTGGCGCTGATGGGGCTGGTGCTGGCGTCGCTGGCGCATGTGTGGGGAAGGCGAAGGGGGGCGGTTGGAAGAGCCGGTGGACCAGGGGCGCGGCCTTCTGGCCGGAGGTCCGCAACCGGTCGGAAGTCCCGGTGGAGCGGGAGACGCAGGATTGGAGGAGGAGCGGACTTTCGGTTGAGACCTGGAGAGCGCAGCCGCTCAATCGGTGATTTCAGTCATCATTAAATAATACTTAAGCGCGCTCCAATATTGTTATAATGCGCGCAAATCAATGACCTTGCTGATGGGTGCGGATGGAAGGACGCGCCATTTAGTATGAATTGTCGATCGGCTTTTTGCCAAAAGGAGGCTCTCGACATGCGAAAAGTTATAACCATGGTGATTGCCGTCTTTGCCATCAACCTGGGGCTTGCTGATGCCGCAACGATAATCCGTTTCACAAACGGGGATACAGAAGCGATTCCATGGTTGAAAGGCACCTCCTACACCGAATATGTCAATCTCTCGTTGCCGGCCGACTGCCATGTAAGAAATGCCAGTATGAATGTAGCCTGTGTTCCGCCGGACTGGGAGGGCTCCGATTGCCCGGAGAATCTGAAGATCACCCTGAACGGCACGACCCTTTTTTCATTTAACGGGACCAATGCCGGAGGATTTGGAAAGCAGACGCTTTTCAATGGCAGTGAGGATAGGATCAGATTCCATGTTTCACCCGGTCAACGTCTGAACACTTCCTGTTATCTGCCCAGAAACGCCGTCTTGCTGAACGCCACAATGGATGTGTCTCTCCATGGTGGGGACGGGAGCCCTATTGAACTTATGAATATGACAACGACGAATGATAACGGTGGACCTAGCGTGGCCCGTGCAGGGGACTTCAATGGTGATGGGCATAATGATTTCATGATCGCCTCGAACCGATACACCGAGAATCAACAAGACCCTGATTATCTCAAGGGCGCTGTCCACCTCTTTTATGGTAATGATGATGGTTGCTTCTCAAAACCGGACCTCACATTCATTGGGGTCAATGCCGGGGACTGGTTCGGATCCCGCCTTGACGGAGTCGGGGATGTAAACGGCGATGGGTATGATGACATATTGATTGGCGCTTGGGGAAATGATAGAGGAGGGCTAGACGGTGCCGGTGCAGCGTATCTATATTTCGGCGGTAATAATCCGGACACGACCGCCGATAGAACATTCAGGGGCGAGGGCGAGTTCGATTTCTTCGGTTACGCATTGTCCGCGGCGGGGGATGTGAATGGTGATGGGTTCACTGATTTCTTGGTGGGGGCACCAGGCAATGCCCGTACCGCCTATCTCTTCCTGGGGGGCAATAGTGTGGACAGCGTGCCTGATGCAAAATTCAGCGCGTCAACAGAATGGCACGGTGATAGTCATTTCCTTTCCGGTGCTGGCGATCTGAATGGAGATGGATACGATGACTTTATCATAGGTCATATATGGGAGGACTCAACGACGCATGTCTACTTTGGGGGTCAAAACATTCGTCCCGTCTCAACCTTGGCTAACATTCCATTCCCATGCGGTTGACGGACACTCCCAGATTCGGTAGATTGGCTGCGTCCCCAAATAATTTGCGGTTCCAGAACGCGTCATGCGTCTCAGGCTCC
>VGTL01000082.1 GCA_016874675.1 Methanobacteriota archaeon
CAGAAGGGCAGCAGGGCAGCAGGGCAGCAGGGCAGCAGGGCAGCAGGGCAGCAGGGCAGCGGGGCAGCAGGGCTGGAATGCACTAGAACAGAAAGGGTGTGAAGGGCGTGAAGGGCGTGAGGGGCAGGAAGGGCACCGGGGGCAGAGGGAGCGGAGCGGTCGGAGGGCCTACCAGGGAGGAGGTCGAGCCGCTGAACCCCGTCTTTGCCTGGTTCGAGGGCGGGGACGTGCTCCAGTTCGGGGAGCTCTGCGACCACTGCGTGGAGGCGGTCCGCAACGAGTGCCGGGCCTGGAGCCGCGACACCCTCGCCGGGCTCAGGGCGGAAAGGCCCCGCGTCGCGCACGACTGCGTCTATTTCATCAAGTGGCGGGACATGGAGTTTTCGCGCGACAAGCTGAGCAAGGACGACCTGCAGGAGGGGGAGCGCGATCCCGGCAGGTGCCCGTCGTGCGGCGCGACGGGCCTGCGCCGGGCCGCCCGGGTCGCCTCGGAGTACGGCACGCGCCAGAACCCCCGGGCCACGTTCCTGGAGTGGTGCCCCTGCGGCCACTTCAAGGCCGTGAAGAAGGAGCTCGCCGATGACCGGGAGCACTGCGTGTTCTGCGGGAAACCGACCGGGGGGCAAGGGGCAAGGGGCACGGGGCAGGGGACGGATGGGGAGGGGCAAGGGGCAAGGGGCACGGGGCAGGGGACGCAGACGACGGTGTTCCGCGGGGCGATGTTCCACCTGGAATGCTTCCTCCGGCTGCGGTTCTTCCTGACGATGGGCGAGATGCTGGGGGTCGCCCGGCAGTACATGGCATCGGGTAAGGCGCTGAGCCAGGAGGAGTCTCAGCTCGCCCTGGCCAAGACCATCGAGACCGTCCGGGCGTTCAAGCTGTCGGGCAACGGCAATGTCATCGGAATGAACCGCGTCATCCACTGGCTCGAGGGCGACCAGCCCGTGATATCGGAGAGGACGGTGCTGCGCACGAAAGAGGCGCTGCTTGCGCACCTCGAGGCGACTTTCACCGGCGAGGCGGAGCGCTCCGTCGGCGTGCACATCCTGGAGGACGCCTACATCGTGTACGACAACGCCGCGGCCGTCCGCTGGATAACCCGGGGCGCCTACCGCCCCGTCCGCTCGGCCAGCGAGTTCGTCCGGGACCTCATCGACCTTGCCGCGGCCGGCAAATGGGACGAGCTCGACAAGAGCCGCCTTATCTTGGATATCCAGGACGGCAAGTGCGCCCTCTGCGGCGCGACCACCCGCAGCCACCGCATAGCGACGGGCGAGGACGAGAAGAACGTCTATGCCTGTCATCATTGCTGGGTCGGAAGGGTGGCGGAGAAATGGATTGTGGAAAGGCGCAAGGCGCAAGGCGCGAGGCGCAAGGCTTGAGGCGCGAGGGACAAGGCGCAAGGGGAAAGGGGGAGCTCCAATCCATTTGATCTCCTTATTCCTTGACCCTTCCGCCTTGCGCCTTCGCCCCTTGCGCCTTGCGCCTTGCGCCTTGCGCCTTCCACAATACCTTTATTAATAATTATATCGATACAACATCAACCCAAGGTCAGGTCTGATTATGCCCCGGTGCAGCAAGTGCGGGTTCCTCAACCCGGACGACGCCAAGTCCTGCTCAAAATGCGGCCAGAAGATGACCGGAGGGGGCCTTCTGGACGACACCGGGGGGCTTCGGCGCCGCGCCCCGATGAAGGGCCCGGCCTCGATATCCGTCGGCCCCACGACATACGGCGACGCGATGTCGTTCGTCTCGGAGGGGGACGTCGTCCAGCAGATCAAGTCCATCAACGTGCGCGGCCTGTCCGAGGCGCAGCTCGAGGCGATGGCCAACCAGCTCAATTTGCTCATGAACCGCATGGGCGTCTCGCTCGACGTCGACAAGGACGCGAAATTCCAATTGGCCAAGGGCGACCGGGCGGTGGTCGACCTCATCAGCCAGAAGGTCAAGGAGGTCGAGGAATCCACCGGAAAGCTCGTGGGGAACCCGGAAACCTATCTCAGGCTCGGGAACGTCGCCTATTCCTACGGTGACCTGGCAAAGGCCATCGAGAACTACGACAAGGCCCTCAAGCTCAAGCCCGACTTCGAGTCGGCGCTGTACAACAAGGGCAACGCCCTCGACGACATGAAGAAGTACGTCGAGGCCATCGACTGCTACTCCCGGGTGCTCCAGCTCAATCCGAAGAACGAGAAGGCCTGGTACAACAAGGGCGTCGCCCTGATGCACCTCGAAAAGCACATCGAGTCCATCCAGGCCTTCGACCGGGCCACCGGGCTGAAATCCGACTACGAGAAGGCCTGGAACAACAAGGGCGTGGCGTACCACTACCTGGGCCAGTACAACGAGGCCGTCCGGTGCTACGACCGGGTGCTGGAGCTCAACCCCAACGACGTCGACGTGTGCATCAACAAGGGCGTGGCGCTAAAGAAGCTGGGCCGGATAATGGAGGCCATCCAGGCCTACGACCGCGCCATCTCCATCAACCCGACCCGGATGGAGGCCTGGTACAACAAGGCCAACGCCCTGCACGAGATAGGCAAGTACAACGAGTCCGTGATGTGCTTCGACCGGGTGCTCGAGAGCGCCCCGGGCGACAAGGACGCCTGGTTCAAGAAGGGCGTGGGGCTCACCAAGCTGGGCAAGCCCGCCGAGGCCCTCTCGTGCTTCGACCGGGTGCTCGAGATCGACCCGATGAACGCCCTGGCCTACTACGAGAAGGGGCTCGTGCTCGTCCACTTCCAGAGAAAGCGCGAGGCTATGGAGGCCCTGGACAAGTGCGTCGGCATCCAGCCCACCCACTGGGAGGCCTGGTACCAGCTCGGCCTGCTCGCCTTCGAGGCCAGGGACTGGAACATCGCCCAGAAGTCGTTCAACCGCGTCACCGAGCTCAACCCGACCCATCCGGACGTCTGGGGCCCGCGGGGCGAGACCCTCCTGCGCCTGGGCAAGTACATCGACGCCGCCCAGTCCTTCGACAAGGCGCTGATAGCCCACCCGGACGACAAGGCCCTCCTGACCGGCAAGGGGCACTCGCTCTACGGCCTGGAAAGGTACGATGACGCCCTCAAGACCTACGACCGCGTCCTGGGCATGGACCCCTCCAACGCCGAGGTGCTGAACGCCAAGGGCAACGTGTTCTACCGGCTGGAGAGGTACAAGGAGGCGGTGGACTCCTACGACAAGGCGCTCAAGGTCCGGCCCAACCTGGAGGAGGCCTGGCGCAACACGGCGGCGGCCTGCCGCAAGCTGAAGAACCCCGGCGAGGCCGTCAAGGCCTACGACATGGTCATCAAGCTCAACCCGCGCGACGCCGAGGTCCACCACAACCGCGGGACCGCCCTCTCGGAGCTCGGCCGCCACCAGGACGCCCTCAAGTCCTACAACCGCTCACTCGAGCTCGAGCCGCGCTCGGAGAGGTGCTGGTTCGACAAGGCGCTGGCGCTCGAGGCGCTGGGGCTCTTCCAGGAGGCGCTCGACTCCTGGGACCAGATCACGAGGCTCAACCCCAAGAACAACGAGGCCTGGAAGCGCAAGGAGGACGCCCTCGTCAAGGCCGGCCGCCTCGAGGACGCCCTCGAGGTCTACGACAACGCCATAAAGCAGAACCAAAACGACTTCAACGCCTGGTTCAAGAAGGGCGACGTCCTGGTGAAGCTCCGCCGGCCCCAGGAGGCCGTCGCCTGCTTCGACCGGGCGACACTGGTCAACCCCAACTTCGTGGAGGCCTGGAAGGCCTCGGCCGGGGCGCTCTTCGGCCTGCAGCAGATGCCCCAGGCCATCCGCAGCCTCGACCGCGTCCTCGAGCTCAAGCCCGACGACGTCGAGAGCTGGGAGATGAAGGCCGACGCGCTGTACTCGCTGGAGCGCTACGACGAGGCCCTCATGGTCTACGACCGGCTCATGGAGATGAGCCCCACCGAGAAGGTGTGGCACGGCAAGGGCTACTGCCTGTTCAACCTGGGCCGCTACGAGGAGTCGATATCGTGCTTCGACTGGCTCCTGGACAACAACCCCAAGGACCACGACGCCTGGACCAACAAGGGCCGGGCGCTCCACTTCATCGGCAAGGCCGATCTTGCGATACGCGCCCTGGACATGGCCATAAAGCTTAGGCCGGAGACGGAGATAGCCTACCGGTACAAGGCCGAGACCCTCCGGGCCCAGAAGAACTGGGTGGAGGCGGTCAAGACATATGACCAGATACTCCGCTTCAACGAAAACGACGCCCAGACCCTCTTCCACAAGGGCGAGGCGCTCCACCACCTCGACAAGCACGGCGAGGCCCTGACCGCGCTCAAGCGCTCGCTGGAGCTCGAGCCCAACAACGAGCAGGGCTGGTACATCCGGGGGCTCATAGTCGAGCGCATGAAGCTCGTGAACGAGGCCGTGGAGGCCTACAACCGGGTGCTTGCGCTCAACCCGAAGAACGCCGACGCCTGGAACCGGCTCGAGGACGTGCTCGTGAAGGCCGGGCGCTTCGAGGAGGCGCTGGCCTGCTACGACAACGCCATCGCCACGAACCAAAACGACTTCAACGCCTGGTACAAGAAGGGCGCGGTGCTGCGCAAGCTCGGCCGGGACGACGAGGCAATAGCCTGCTTCGACCGCTCGACCATGATAAACCTCAACTTCGAGCCCGCCTGGTTCGCGCTGGGCGAGATGTACCTGGGAAAGAAGCTCATCGACGAGGCGCTGCGGTGCTTCGAGAGGACCGTCACGATCAACCCGGAGAACCTCAAGGCCTGGCAGCACCGCGGCGAGGTGCTCTACTCGCTGGGCCGGCACATGGACGCCCTGCCCTGCTTCGACCGGGTGCTCGCCGGCGAGCCCAAGAACATAGAGGCCTGGAACAACAAGGGCAACGTGCTTTTCAAGATAGACAAGCTCGAGGAGGCCGTCAGGTGCTACGACCGGGCGCTGGCCCTCAGGCCCAAGCTCGAGTCGGCGCTCCAGAACAAGGCGGTGGCGCTGCGGAGCCTGGGGCGCGACGAGGAGGCCATCAAGGTCTACGACATCCTTCTCCGGATACGGCCCGACGACGACCAGCTCTGGCGCGCCAAGGGCGAGCTCCTGCGTAGGATAGGCCGGATCCAGGACGCCATCATCTGCTACAACAAGATACTCCGCCTCAAGCCCAAGGACGACGACATCTGGTTCCGCAAGGCGACGGCGCTGCACGAGCTCATGAAGGTGGAGGACGCCCTCAAGTGCTACAAGCGGGCCCTCAAGCTCAATTCGAGAAACGAGGAGGCCTGGTGGCGCACGGGCGCCATATACGAGGAGCTCCAAGACGACGAGCAGGCGATAGGAAGCTACGACAAGGCCCTCGAGATCAACCCCAACTACGACAACGCCTGGAAGAGCAAGCTGGACCTTCTGGAGCGGCTCGGGCGGGTGGAGGAGGCCATCGAGTGCCTGGACAAGGCCATCGAGGCCAACCCGACCGACTTTCGGGCGCACAACAGCAAGGGCCGGGCGCTGCGCAAGCTCAAGCGGGAGGCGGAGGCGCTGGAGTGCTTCGAGAGCGCGATAAAGCTCAAGGGCGACTTCGGCGAGGCCTGGGCGAACAAGGGCAAGGCCCTCCAGGCGCTCTCCCGCGACGGCGAGGCGCTGGAGGCGTTCGACCGCGCGATAGAGCTCGACCCCGGAAACAAGGAGCTCTGGTGGGCCAAGGGCGTGTCGCTGCTCAACCTCAGGCGGGTCGAGGACGCCATCGAGGCGTTCTCGAAGGCGCTCTCGATGGACGAGAGGTACGTCGACGCCCTCATCGGCCAGGGACGGGCGCTGCTTCTGGGCGAGCGGCCGGAGGAGGCGCTGCGCGCCTACGACCGGGCGATACTGGTCGACCCGCAGTACCCCAACATCTACTACTTCCGCGGCCTGTGCCTGGGCAAGGTCGGGCGCAACTGGGACGCGGTCGAATCCTACGAGAAGGCGGTGGCGCTGGACCCGAAGTTCACGGACGCCTGGCTGCAGAAGGGCTCGACCCATGCCAGGCTGGGCCAGCCCCGCGACGCCATCAAGTGCTTCGACAAGGCCATCGACCTGGACCCGTCGATGGAGGAGCCCTGGAACCTCAAGGGCTGGGAGCTCACCAAGCTCAACAAGATAAAGCGGGCGCTCGAGTGCTTCGACAAGGCCATCGAGATCAACCCCAGGAACGCCGAGGGCTGGTTCAACAAGGGCAGCCTCCACCGGCAGCTGGGCAAGCTCAAGGACGCGGTGGAGTGCTTCGACAGGGCCATCGACATCAACCCCCAGTACGACCGGCCCTGGGACGAGAAGGGCAACGCCCTATTCGAGCAGGGCGAGGTCGAGGACTCCCTGGACTGCTTCGAGAAGGCCCTCGAGATAAACTCGGACAACGCCGAGGCCTGGTACCACAAGGGCGCGGCGCTCTACCGGCTGGACCGCTCCGAGGAGGCGGTGGAGTGCTTCGACAACGCCCTCGAGCTTTCGCCGGACCACTACAAGGCCTGGGTGGGCAAGGGCAGCGCGCTCGCCAGGGAGGGCGAGCACGTGGCGGCGGTGGAGTGCTTCGACAAGGGCATCCGCTACAAGTCCGACTACGAGCTGGGCTGGTACTACAAGGCGAGCGCCCTGCACGACCTGGGGCTGACCAAGGAGGCGGCGCGGGAGTACCACCGGGCCATCTCGTCCAACCCGAACCTGCAGGACTGCTGGGTGGACATCGGCGTGGCGGTCTTCGAGCTGGGTAACGCCGAGGCCGCCGTCTCGTGCTTCGAAAAGGCGATAGAGCTCAACCGGCGCGACGACATCGCCTGGATGAACAAGGGCACGGCGCTCACCGGGCTCGAGAAGCACGGCGAGGCCCTCAAGGCGTACGAGCGCGCCACGGTGCTCGCCCCCAAAGACGAGCACACCTGGTACAACAAGGGCGTCGCGCTGATGAACCTGGGCGACCCGCAGCACGCCCTCAGGTGCTTCGACATCGCCCTCTCGGTCAGCGACCGCTACGTCAACGCCCACGTGAACCGCGGGGCGGCGCTCTCGGCGCTTGGGCACCACGAGATGGCCCTCGACGCCTACGAGAGGGCGCTCAAGATAGATTCGAAGAACCCGGTGGCCTGGCACAACAAGGGCCGGGCGCTCGAGTTCCTCGGGCGGCTGGACGAGGCCGTGCCGGCGTACGACAAGTCGCTGGACTACAACCCGAAGGACCAGGAGGTCCAGCGCGACCGGCGCATCTGCGCCGAGAAGCTCGACCGGCGCATCCGCGAGGAGGAGGCGGCCCGGGAGAAGAAGGAGCTGGAGGAGGACGCCCGGACGCTGCGCGAGGCGGCCCAGAGGATACGGCCCGGGGAGATATTGTAAGGGGAAGGCGCAGGGCGCAGGGCGCAGGGCGCAAGGCTTGAGGCGCAAGGGTGAAGGCGCAAGGGGCAAGGAACTGGGAGGAATACTATGGTCCCCTTGTCCCTCGCGCCTTCACCCTTGCGCCTCAAGCCTTGCGCCCTGCGCCTTGCGCCTTGCGCCTTCCACAGGGATTGGGTCAATTCCCCACATATCTCGCGTATAGCGCCCGCGCCGTCTTCTCGTCGTTGGTGCCCGAGATCAGGGCGCGCCCGTTCTTGAAGATGGTGATGCGGTGCTGGCCGGCGACGAGGACGAGCCAGAGGCCGTGGACCTCGACGTCGCCCGATTCCGAAAACGCCGCGGCGAGCCTCTGCAGGTCGAGGGCCGCCGGCCTGGGCGGGGTTATCTGGACGCTGTCGTGGCCGCAGAGCACCTGCACCTTCGTCTGGACGGGGGCCTCCAGGAACTCGAACCGGCGCTTGCCGCAGCAGGGGCAGTCCTTCCGCCTGGAAAGCGAGATCGAGTGGTATTCCTCCGTCCAGGCGTCGAGGACCAGGAGCTTCTCCGAGACCGGGGCCCCGGCCAAATACTTCATCGCCTCGCTGGCGGCGAGGGCGCCCATTATCGCCGGGACGGTGTTGAGCACCCCGGCGGTGGCGCAGGTCGGCACCGTGCCGGCGCCGGGCGCGCTCGGGATGAAGCAGCGCAGGCAGGCGCCCCGGTCGGGCCGGATGAACGCCCGCATCCCGTACGTGCCGATGGCCCCGACGTAGATCCAGGGCCTGCCGAGCTTGACGCAGGCGTCGTTGATGATGAAGCGCGTCTCCAGGTTGTCCGTGCCGTCCATCACGATGTCCGAGCCGGCCACGAGCCTCTCGGCGTTGGCGGGCGAGAAATCCTCCGCCAGGCCGACCACCTCCACCTCGGAGTTCATGCTCCTGAGGACCTCCGGCGCGAGATAGGCCTTGGGCGCGCCGATGTCCTTCTCCCCGAAGAGCTGCTGGCGGTGGAGGTTCGAGGGCTCGACGACGTCGCGGTCCAGTAGCGTGAGCTTTCCGATGCCGGCCCTGACGAGAAGGCAGGCGATGGCGCCTCCCGTCCCGCCGGCGCCGACCAGGAGCACCTTCGATGAACGGAGCCTCTGCTGGCCCTCCTTGCCCAGCTGGGGCAAAATGAGCTGCCGCGAGTAGCGGTTGTTGGGCATGGCCCTCCGGCCGTGGATTGGGCTGGGGGGATAAAGAGCTTTGGAGCGATGGGATTATATATCGGGGAGTAGAAGATATAGGTGATGTCCCTTGCCCGGGTCCTGGCGATCCTGGTACCCCTGCTCCTTCTCTTCGATGCTCCAGCCCCGGCCGAGCCGGAGCGCCCCGCATCCATCTCCATAGCGCTCGAGGCCACCGGGATGGACGTGGTCTGGAACGCCTCGGGACGCTGGTACGAGTTCAACGGGACGCTCTCGCTCGACGACCCGCTCCAGCTCGATATCGATGTGTCGCTCTTCACAATGCCCCCTCCCGGCTGGAGCGCGGCGTGCAAGCCGGAGGTCCATTACTTCCGGGGGTCCGGCGAGCGGCCGTTCACCTGCTCGTTCAAGATGGCGGATTCCACCGTCAACATGACGGGCAACATCACCGTGCAGGGCCTGGCCTACCGGCGCGGGGACGTCGTCGCCTCCAACACCTCGCCCCCGTTCACGGTGAGGGTTACCAGGCTGCCGGTCGAGAAATACTTCAACCTGACCAATCCGCACAAGATAGACTACACGACCCGGCTCGAGGACATATTGCCGCATCTGGGGGCGCTTGCGGCAATCGTCACGGCGGTGGCGGCCGCCGCGGTGGCGTGGAGACGGCGGCGAAGGCGGATGACCGGTAGGGGGGCCGGGCCGTGAGACCGGTCCTGCCCGCGCTGGGCGCCCTCGCGCTCATGGCCCTCCCGGCGGGAGCGCCTCCGGTGCAGGCCGCCCCTCCGGTGTACCCACAGCTCTCAATATCCCTCTCACCCGAGACGATGGAGCTCAACGCGAGCTACTACGACCAGGAGGTCACCCTCGAGGGGACGCTCACCGTGGACAACCCGTCCGGGACGGATGTGGATATCTACATCCGCACGTTGAACTCCGCCCGGTGGGCGGTCTATTGCAACCCGTGCACGTTCACGGTGAGGGGCTCGGGCTCGGGGACATTCGTGCTCACGGCGACGGTACCGGCACGAATGTGCAACCGCACCGTCGAGGTCTGGGTGGAGGGCGAGGCTCGCCTCAACGGCGTCCAGGCAGGCACCAACCTGTCCCAACACGCCCAGATTGTCATCGGCCCGCTCGCCCCGGCCGCGGCGGTCGTCGCGGCGGCGGGGGCCACCGGAGCGGTCGCCTGGAGATGGCGCCGGGGACGAAGGGCCAAAATGATCAAAAAAGATACGTGAGCACCTCTCTGAGGTCCTTCTTGCGGACGACGACGTCGGCGCAGTCGCCTACCTCGCCGTCGGCCGGGTTGAACGCGATGCGCGTCCCGACCTCGTCGAACATCATCGAATCCCAGATGCGGTCGCCCACCGCGGCGCACTCGTCCTTCTCCACTCCGAGCTCGGCCATGAGAGAGCGCACCACAGCGCCCTTGCCTCCCAGGGGGACGCGCACGATGCCCTCGCCGGTCAGGTAGCCGTCGCTGTCCGTCTCCAGGCCGTTCGAGAGGTTGATGTCTATGCCGCAGGTCCTGGCAACGCGGGTCGTGAGCGGTTCGAGGCCGGCGCTCACGATGGCCGTCCTAATCCCGCGCTTTCGGAGCTCGCCCACGGCCTCCTGCGCGCCGCTGATGAGGGGGATGGTGTCAAGTATGCCCGTTATCTTCGAGATGTGGACCCTGCCGAAGAGGCCGAGCCAGAGCCGGACGTCCCTGCGGATGAACTCGGCGTCGTCGAACTCGCCCCGCAAATAGGCGGCCAGCGAATCGTTGTTGTCCACGCCGAAGCTTTGGTGGACGTACTCCCAGGAGCTGCCGGAGTCCGCTAGCACCCCGTCGCAATCGAAGACAACGAGCCGCAGCCGCTTTCCCCCGGGCATGGGCGCCCCTCACTTCTGGTGGCCGGGATGGTGCGAGGACACCACCCGGGGCTTCTTCAGGACGCTCTTCTCGCGGATGATGGCCGGGGGCCGCCAGGGGCGCTTGGAGAAGTACTTGGCCGCCTTGACGCAGCTGTCGGATATGTAGGCGTTGTCCGAGTTGGGGTTGGAAAGGAGCGTCTCCAGCCCCTGGATGAACTGGAGCAGGTTGGCGTTGAACGACCACTCGTCCAGGAGCTTCGTGCAAACGAACCCGCCGTCCTCCGGGGTCATTATGTTGGGGTGGAAAATCGGCGTCTCCCAGATGACGATGGGCTTGTGGTAGGGGTACTCGTCGGTTATCTTCATGGTGAACCTGTGGGTGGAGGAGCTGGTCACCCCCCCCTCCTTCAGTACCGGCCCCGGGACGCCGCGCATCGTCACGCGGATGGTCACCGGGAAGCAGCAGAACGCAGGGTCGGAGACGTCGAAGCCGTACCTGGGCAGCTCCTTCCTGCACATGTCTAGCTCTGTCCTGAGCCTTTTTTGAAGCAGGTCCGCCGGCAGCTTGGGCATAGGGCCCCTTCTCCCCGCTCAGCCGCCTTCGGGGTCGGGGATGAGCTCCAGGACGTCCGCCTCGCGTATCGTGGACTGCGAGATGGGCACCTGGCCCCGGAGTATGCTCCCCCCGTGGCGCAGGACGTAGGCCCCGACCTCCTTCTCCCAGTAGCTGGCCGCGCTCTCGATTATCTCCTCGATGGTGTTGTGGGGCTCAAGGTCCATTTCGACCTTGGTTCCGGTGTCGGCGTCCCGGACAGTCACACGCAGGGGTACTCCTCCTTTTTCTGGCGCAACCCCGCTAATGCCATAAGCACTTCATATACCTTTTGCCTCGCGGGCCGATAGCGGTGCCGAGGGCCGGCCCGCTCATGCGGGTTCCTGCCATTCCCGGCCGCGCGTGCTGTCAATGGGGCCATCCAGCCCCGTGTTGGCCAGAAGGAGCAGCACGCCGGCGCCTGCCATGGCGGCGCCCGAGAAGAACACCGAGCCGTAGCCGGCGACCAGGGCTATCCCCCCTCCCGCCAGCGCGCCCAGGATGGAGCCGGCGTACACGACTGCCTGGAATATCCCCATGTTCTCGCCCTTCGTGGCCGGCGGGGCACGGCGGGAAACGAGGGCCGTGGAGGCTATCATCATGAACGCCCAGAGCAGCCCGGAGCCGACCATCAGGAGGAGCAGCGCCGCCTGCGGCAAGAAGAGGGGCATGCTGATACCAGCGCTGAGCACGAGGGCGATGGCCCCGAAGCCGGCGAACACCCCGAAGCGGAGCACGTTCACGCCGGCAAGGACCCGTTTCTCGCCGAGCCGGGCGGTCCACTCACCGGCCCGGAAGTACAGCGCCGTGGACGCGGCCGAATTTAAAAGATAAATGGCGAAGATGTCGGCATCTGTGAAACGGGCGCTCTCGCTGAGGAAGATCGGCAAGGGCGTGAACACGGTCTGCGTGCCGGCGTAGAACAGCAATGCCGAAAGATAGTACCATTTCAGCGCCCGCGGGACGGACACGGCGGCCCTCCTTATCCTGTGAAGGGAGCCGCCATGGCGGTACTTCAGCCGGTACATCCAAAGGGGCAGAAAGCGCGTCTTCTCCATCAGCCGCCCGCGCAGGATGATGAGCCTGTCTATCTTTCGTGGAGCGAAGGAACGCGCGGGCGCCTCCGGGACCATGCGGGCGGCGGCCAGGCCGGCGCCGATGGAGGCGATGCCCAGGAGCACGAAGAGCGCCCTCATGGCCGTCTCTGCCGGGTAGGACCAGCCCGCCACCTCCATCCATATGGCGCCGGCCAAGAGCCCCACAATCCCCCCTACGCTGCCCAGCCATATGTAGGCGCTGAGCTCCCTCGTCCAGCGCTTCTCCTCCGTGTTCTCGGTCACCGCGAGCGTCGAGACGGAGTGGCTGCAGGCCGACATCACCCCGAGCGCCACGCCCAGCCCGATGAAGAGCTCCAGCGAGCCGACGGCGCTGACGAGGCCGACGTGGCCGACGTTGCCCCCCAGGACGTCCGTGACGTAGAGCGGGGTCAGGAGCCCGGCGCCGCCGTCCGTGACAGCGTGGGCGCCGTGGGGGTAGTACCACTTCTTGATGCTCAGACGCGGCCTGGGCCGGACGCCGAAGCGCTTTTTGAACTCGGCCTCCATCGGGTTCAGGCGCTCTTGGGGTATCGGGCGGAAGGGCGCCCGGCCGACCTTGCTTTGCGCGGCTCCCCCGGCGGTGACCCTGGCCGGCCTCCTGCCCCGGCCGTTTCCCGGGGCGAATGGGCCCTTCGGGTGCCCGGCTGGGCGAAACAGGCCACCGCCGGCTGTCCGCATAGCTGAACCGACCTGCCCTGAGCGGGACAAACGTATCCCGACCGTTCTTCGATATATACGGCGCGCGTTCAGGGGGGGGCCGCGAAATCCAGCTCGTTCAGACCGGTAACGCCCGCACCACTTTCACCATTCCTGTTCGTGAGCTGCATTTACCACCCACCCTCAGCGGAAATGGTATCGCCCTGCCAATATAATATCCTTGCTGCCGGCCGGGCGGACCCCCTTGGGAAACATTGAAATCGTCCGAATCCGATACATGTGGCGGTGGTCGGATGCCGAAGTACCTTGTAACCCTGACCTCGGACGAGTTCGTAGATGTGAAGCATTTCATACATTGGCTCGACAAGCACGAGCTGGCCTCGCCCGGGATCCATGGCCGGAACATCTTCTACACGAAGGCCAAGAAGCCAGTCAAGAAGGGCGACTTTATCGTCTGGCTGTACAAGCGCAGCCGGGGCAAGGAGGTCTACATCGCCGGCCTGGCCGGCGTCCAGTCCTCGATAAACGGCCTGTTCTTCGGCCGGTCGGGTCATGACGGGAGGCAGGTAGCCTATCACAGCGCGATCAAGATAGACCCTAAGACCAAGATTATCAAGAAGGTCAAGCTCCCGCAGGCGGACTTCGACGAGGCGTTCAAGGACACCTGCAAGCTCCCGAAGAACAGGGAGCTCTCGCTGGAGCAGCTGGCGCACGCCGGCGCATGCGTGAGCGAGAAGGAGTTCAAGAAGCTGAAGGGGATGCTTAAATAGAAAGGCGCAGGGCGCACGGCGCAAGGGGCAAGGGGAGAGCCAACTTCTTTGCTTGCTCTCCCTTGACCCCTGCGCCCTGCGCCTTCATCCCTCGCGCCCTGCGCCTTGCGCCTTGCGCCTTCCAGCTCAGGCCTCTTCCGGCGCCGGTGCCGCCTCTTGGGGCGGGAGCCTCTCCCAAAGCTCCCTCATCCTCTCCAGCCCGCCCCTGACGTCGAGCATCCTGCGGCCCAGCGCCCGCTCGACCTTCGACACGTCGAGCGAGGAGTCCTCCGGCCTCTGGGCCCTCTGCCTGAGCTCGCCGGTCCGGACGGGCGTGACGAGCGACCGGTCAAGTCCGAAGACCTCGCACAGCCGGACGGCGAAATCGTACCGGCTCGCCGGCTCGCGCCCGGCGACATTGTAGATGCCCGTGGCGCCCCTGCGCCAGAGCTCCGCCACGGCCCCGGACAGGTCCTCGGCGAGGGTCGGGCTTCCCCGCTGGTCCGCAACCACCCTGATGGGGCGCCCGTTCCTCACCTCGTCGATGATCCAGCTTGCGAAGTTGTAGCGCTTGCGGAAGGCGCCGTAGAGGATGGACGACCGGGCTATGACCCACTTCCAGCGGTCGCCGAGGCACCGGACCTCGGTCTCGCCCAGGAGCTTGGATTCCCCGTAGGCGCTGAGGGGCCTGGGCGGGTCGTCCTCCCGGTACATGCCCTTCTTGCCGTCGAAGATGTAGTCCGTGGAGATGAAGCAAAGGTAGGCGTCGACCTTGGCGCAGGCGAGCGCGATGTGGCCGGTGGCGGTGCCGTTCACCCGGAGGGCCATCGTCTTGTCCCGCTCGCAGCGGTCGACGTTGGTCAATGCCGCGGTGTGGAAGACGGCCGCCGGTCTGACCGATGTTACAAGATCGCTCACGGCCCTCCGGCTCGTGATGTCGACCGTGTGGAACTCGCATCCCGGCTCGCCCAGCGAGGTGTCGACGTCGGCGCCGTGGACCTCGCAGCCACCGGCGAGCTTGCCTATGATGCACGAGCCGAGCAACCCGGCTCCGATCACCAGCACCTTATCCATTGGCGCTGGATATCCGTTGGGTTATAAAGAGCTATTGAGAAGGCAGCAAGGCAGCAAGGCAGGAAGGGAGCAAGGGAAGGCAGCAAGGCAGCAAGGCAGGAAGGGAGCAAGGGAAGGCAGCAAGGCAGCAAGGCAGGAAGGGAGCAAGGGAAGGCAGCAAGGCAGCAAGGCAG
>VGTL01000083.1 GCA_016874675.1 Methanobacteriota archaeon
CGGTGGAGGATGGCACAAGGCGCAGGGCGCAGGGCGCAAGGGACGAAGGCGCAGGGCGCAGGGCGCAAGGGACGAAGGCGCAGGGCGCAGGGCGCAGGGGCCAGGGGAAGGAACCTATGAGATCTACCATTCCCCTTGTCCCTTGCACCATTACCCTTGCGCCTTAGGCCTTGTGCCTTGCGCCGTGCGCCTTGCGCCTTCCGTTCACTCCAGCCCTTCCGGCCCGATCATGAAAAAGACGGATTTCCCCTCGCGCAGCGAGCGGTGCTTCATCAGCGTGGCCCGCCGGCGGGCGCCCTCGCTCTTCTCCAGCTTGACTATCGCCTTGGCCGTGTGGAGGAAGGCGTGCCCGCCGATGGGCTCGTAGGTGTTGCGGGCGGAATCCGTGTACACCTGCGTGGTGATGAGCACCGGGAGCTGCTTTTTGCGCGCCAGGACCAGCAGCCTCGTCATCTGCGTGATGAGGGAGGTGCGCCCCGGGTCCTCGGCGTCGGTCCCGAAGAGCACCCGGTAGTATATCGTGGCCGAGTCGAGCACCACGAGCCCGACGGGCGCCTCCCCCTCGATTATGCGATGGGCCTTCTCGATGGCGTCCTTCTGCTCCTCGAGCGTGCTGGGCTCGAAGAAGAGGATGCCCGACACGACCTCCTTGTATTGCTCGCCCGACATCTGGCAGAGGCGCTCCAGCGACACGCCCTCGGTGTCGATGTAGATGACCTTCTTGCCCTTGCGCGCGGCCTCGCGCGAGGCCTGGAGGCACCAGTTGGTCTTGCCCGAGCCGCCCTCGCCGTAAAGGAGGGTGATGGTGCCGCACTCGATGCCGCCGCCCAGGAGCTCGTCGACGGCCTGGCAGCCCAGCGGTAGGCGCTCGTGCTTCACGGCGGGAGTAAGATTGTCGCGCCCGATAAACCTTGCGCGCTACCTGTGCTTCTCGAGGAGCGCCAGGAGCTCGTCCATCGGGTCGGGCTTTTGGACCGGGTGCCGCGTGCCGGGGGCCGGGGGCCGGGACGAATCCGGGTGCGGGGGGCCGGGTTCCGGGTACCGGGGAACGAGTCCATCGTGCCCGGC
Organism: Methanobacteriota archaeon; assembly: GCA_016874675.1. Classification (GTDB taxonomy): domain Archaea; phylum Thermoplasmatota; class DTKX01; order VGTL01; family VGTL01; genus VGTL01. The sequence goes on from VGTL01000083.1 coordinate 1,069, forward strand.
TTCCGGCACCCGGTCGTAACCCGGCACCCGGCTCCCGGCACCCGGCTCCCGGTATACCGTCGCCGGCGCCTCCGGGATGTGCTCCTCCGGCATCGCCTCGACCTCGGGGATATCCTCGAAGGAGGCGTCCTCCGGCGGCTGGATGGTGGGTTGGGGAGGCGGGATGGATGGCGGGGAGGGCTCACCGGGTTGGGCGGCCGGAGCGGAGTTGGAGTACCGGGTGCCGGGCCGGGCGGGCGGGGTGAACACGGCGTGGGTCCGGGCCGCCTCGCGCTCCAGGCGCTTCCAGTCCGTGCCCGCCACCTCGCGCAGGCGCGGTACCTCCTCCTCGTCGTCGACGAGGCTGGGCGGCGGGAGGCGGTAGAGCCTCTGGCTCGCCGGGCCCTTCGCGGCGGCCTCCCGGGCGGCCCTCCTGCGGCGGGCGTGGACATATCCGCCCGCGAAGACCGCGGTGACCGCCAGCGCCAGGCCCGCCAGCGCCAGGATGAGCGTAAGGTCGTTCCCGCCACCTGTGGTGATGTCCCGGGTCGGCTCGGCGACGGTGAGCTCCACCCGGGCGGTCGCCTGGAGCGTCCCGTCGGTGACGGTGAGCGTCACGGTGTAGTTCCCGGCCCTGGCGTAGGCGTGGACCACCTCCAGGCCCTCGAGCTGGGTCCCGTCGCCCATGTTCCAGAGGAACCGGAGCGTGTCGTCGGGGTCCGGGTCGGAGCTGGAAGAGGCGTTGAAGGTGATGTTCTCCCCGGGGGTCCAGCGGGTCCCGGGAGGCGGGGTGGAAATACCCGCGGCGGGGGGGCGGTCGACGTTGACGACCGTGACGTTCCACTCGTGCCAAAGCTCCTGGTCCCCGGAGCGGACCGTCACGCTCACGTTGTGGAGGCCGGCCATCGTGAAGCCGGGGCGGAACTCGAACCGGGTGAACGTCTCGCCCTGCCGGGGCTGGCCGTCGACCGACCACTGTATGCTCAGGTTCTGGGCGTCGGTGGTCAGGTTGAACTCGAGCCGCGAGTTCTCCTCGACGCTGAGAGGCGCGCCGGGGGTGGGGTGGAAGGACGCCGTGAGCGGGGGGGGGCCAACGGAGTTCCGGACGGTGGCGCAGGCCCGGGCGGATGCGAGCTCGGTGGAGTTGATCAGGCCCTGCACGAGCCGCACCTCGACCCGATGGGGGCCGTCCGCGAAGAGCCGGGTGTCCCATTCCACCGACCACTGGCGCGTCTGGTTGAGACCGCTCGCGGGGATGAACCTCCAAAGGTCCTGGTCGGCGCGGTACTGCACCGCGTTCTCGCGGGTCCAGCCGTCGCGTATCCAGGCGGTGCCCGTGACCTGGACGACCCCTGAGACCTCCGAACCGGGGGCGGGCCGGTCGATGGTCACCCCCACGGGCGCCACGGAGGCGGGCCAGTACTGGAACGCGTCCGAGTAGGATTCGGCCGACCAAAGGCCGGCGCGGTTTTGGGCTCGGACCGTGAAGTAGTAGTTGGCGCCTGTCTGCAACGCGAGCCCGACCACCTGCACCGTGGCGTTCTCCGTCGTGACCGCCGGCAGGATGTTCTCCGTCCCGGGCCGGGTGCCTATCGAGTACTCGTACCTGGCGACCCCCGACTCGTTGTCCCGGAAGGAGAACAGCGCGCCGGCGGTGGACGGGTCCCCCGTGAACCGGCCGGGCAGCGAGACGGAGCCCTCGGGTGGCGTGGCGTCGACGGTGAACTCGCGCTGCGCGGAGAGCGGTCCCCAGTAGGCACCGTCGTAGGCGCTGGCCCTCCAGGCGTAGGTCCGGCCCTGCAAGAGGGGGACCGAGAGGGTCAGGAGCGCCTCCTCGCCCGGCTGATACGGCGTACCCAGCCGGGACCAGCCCATCGTCGAGGTGGTCTGGTTGTACTCGGTCCTCGAGAGGAAGCCGTCGCCGCTGACCTCCACGCAGAAGAACACCGGGTCATTGTCGGGGTCCGTGCAGCTCAGGCGGAGTTCCGGAGTGAGGGTCGTGACGAAAGTCCCCTGGCCGGGCGCGACCAGCACCGGGGCGGGCGGCGCTGCGCCGATGATGTACTCGATGGAGAGGTTCCCCAGTTCCGCGACGCCCTTGCTGCCGCACGAGAGCGAGAGCGGCACCGTCACGTTGCCCTCGGGGTCGGGTGTCGCGGCCGCCAGGTACGCGGCGAGCTCCTGCGCCAGGTCCACGGTCTCGAGCGTCCTGAGCTCGCCCGGGTGGCTCCAGAACGGCGCGCGGGCGCCCAGGGCGGCCGAGAGCCCGGCCGGGTAGAGCAGGGCGCTGAAGTTGACCTCGATGTCGAAGAGGTCCGGCGTGCGGATGCCGTTGGAGGTCATCTGGAACATGAACTGCGGCTGCGTCCCCGTGTACGAGAGGGCGGTGGTGGAGTTCAGAATGAGCCTCTCCCACGGCGAGGCGGCGGAGGTCCTGGCGAACAGGACGAAGTTGGCGTTTATCGGCGAGGTGGGGCCGTTCCAGGTGGCCCGGGCCTGGGTGACCGGCACGGACGTCGAGATCGCCCTGGAGGTCATGGAGCCCGCGGCCGCGTAGCGGGAGAAGTTCAGGTAGTCGTAGTCGGCCGGCCAGTAGGTCCAGGTGCCGCCGTCGGCGATGAGCAGGCCGATGCGGACCGGGTCGTTGAGGGTCTTGGCCGTCCCCTGGTTGGTGTCCCAAAGCTGCGTCCAGCTCTGGCCGTTGGTCGAGTAGAACGAGACCCACCGCGAGCCCTCGCGCATCAGGCGAAGCCACATCTCGCTTGCGGACTGCCCGCCCGACGAGACGTCGTTCCACATGTTGCCGTTGCTCTTCACGCTCCACTGGACCTTCTTGCCGGACTGGTTCTGGTACTTGAGCGCCACCCAGTTGTTCTGGTCCTGGCGGACCATTATGCCGGCCTTCTGGTAATCCCACTGGGGCGTGCAGTTGATCTTCGTCTCCAGCGTGAAATTGCCGCTGACCGTCTGGTAGACCAGGGCGCCGTCGTCGCGGCTTCCGTTGAAATTGGTGTTGCGCCTCGAGACCATGTGCAGCCAGCCGGGCCTCGACACTCCCAGGTCCCAGGAGCTCGGGGAGTTGAGCCAGGACCAGCGGGAGTCGAGGCTCGAGTTGCCGAACTCGTCGGTGGCGAAGTACTCCTTCTCCAAAACGACCTCTCCGGGGCTCGTGTTGATGTCCAGGTTGGACATCCGGAAGGCGGAGAAGTCCTCCCGCGTGTCGGCGGCGATGCTCCAGTTCTCGAGGAACGGGGACCCGGAGACCTCCAGGGTCGCCCGCGTGGGTATGGCGGCCTTGGGCAGCCTGATGGAGACCGACGAGTTGGTCCCGGCCGACGGGAAGACCACCGAGGCGTGATCAAAACCGTCCGAAAACGCGCTCAGCCGGACGCGGCCCCCTTCCGCGTCCCGGGGGAGGACCCAGGCGCAGGTCAGCAAAAGTGCGCAGACCGCGATGGTGCAGACCGGCCGGGCGGGCAAGCTGTCATCCCCTCACTAGAACACGCGCACGCGGGTATAAAAAGATGTTGGAGGAAGAAGGCGCAAGGCGCAAGGCGCAAGGCGCAAGGGGCGAGGGCGCAAGGGGCGAGGGCGCAAGGGGGAAGGCGCAAGGCGGAGGATCAATGCAAAGACCGTGATTCCCTCCCTTGTCCCCTGCGCCTTATCCCTTGCGCCTTAAGCCTTGCGCCCCGCGCCTTGCGCCTTAAGCCTTGCGCCTTTATGCGTTCATGCAAGCACCCTTCTCGCCGCCTCCGCGACCTTGGAGCGGGAGCGGGCGTCGGTGGAGACCATCACGGCCCAGTCGGGCACCGGGCGGTTCTGGAGGGCCCGGGCCAGGGGGCTGTGCCGGGAGAGGGGCTCAAGCCTCTTCCTCTCCTCGTCGAGGATGAGCACGCCGGTCTGGCGCATCCGCGGCTCGGAGAACAGGACCTCCCTTGAGGGCAGGTCCACTATGACATAGCCCTCCTCGACGCCGGCCTTGCGGGCTATCTCGTCCTCGACCGTGCGCCTCTGGGACGGGTCCGCCAGCCGGGCGAGGCGCCCGGCGGTCCCCTCTTCCAGCCCCGCCACCGGGACCGTGAAGGCCTTCTTGAAGAGGCGGCGGTACTTGAGCCGCGTGACTATGTCGCGCTGGAACCGGCCCGACGACGAAAGCAGCGCCAGGAGCTCGGAGTCCACAAGGCGCGGCAGGTCCGTGTCCTCGAGGCCCTCCATCCTCTCCACCGCCCGGGCCATCATCATCTCGCAGATGCGCACGGTCTTGTGGAAGTAGACCGAGGAGAACATGAGCGAGCGGGCGACCAGGGTGCTCTCCACGGCCGCGAGCCCCTGCTTGCGGATGACCAGGCGGCCCCCGTGCAGCACCATGGTGCGCAGAAGGCGCGGCAGGTCGATGACGCCGTAGGCCACGCCGGTGTAGCGGGAGTCACGAAGCAGGTAGTCCAGCTGGTCGGCGTCCAGCGGGCCGTGAAGGATCTGCCCCAGGCGGGTGCGGTCGTCGCCTCCGGCGCGCGACCCGGAGCCGAAGCGCTCCAGCGCCCCGTCGGGCCGCGGGGCCTCTCCGGCGCGGATGTACCGGGCCACGCGCTCCGGGTCCAGCCCGGCGTCCTCCAGGATGGACGGCACGCTCCGCCGGCCCGGGAGCCGCTCGCCCTCGCGCAGGATGTCGTACCCGCCGGTTATGATGCGCCGCGTGGTCTCCTCGTGGTCGATGCCCAGCCGGTCGTGCAGGATGTACTCGAACGTGTGGGAGAAGGGCGGGTGGCCCAGGTCGTGCAGCAGGCAGGCGGCCGCGATCTCCCCGGCGCCGGCGTCCACGCCGGCCGCCCGGGCCATCGAGGTCCCGATGTGCCACACCCCGAGCGAGTGCTCAAGGCGCGTGTGGTTGGCGCCCGGGAAGACCAGATTGGCAAGCCCCAGCTGGTGTATCCCGTGGAGGCGCTGGAACTCCGCTGAGTCGAGCAGCTCCAGGAAGACCCCCTCGATATTGAGGCTTCCGTGGACCGTGTCATGCACGGTCTTGGAGCGCTCGGCGAGACGGGCCATGCCAGCACCTCAGATGGTCTCGAAGCCGCCCTCGGGAGGCTCACCGGGCGGCGGCGGGGCGGGGGCGGCGGCCTCCGGGGCGGGCCGGGCGCGGCCGGAGGGCCCGAACACGCTCTCGGCGTCCTCGGCGTCACGCTCGCTCTGGCGCTCCTCCGCCGCAAGGCGCGCCGCCTCCACGAATGTGGCCTTCAGCCTCAGGCCGTCGGGGTGGTCGGGGACGATGGCGAGGACGCGGTCGACCGCCCGCAGCGCGCCCTCGTGCTCGCCGGAGCGCGACAGGAGCTCGGCCTCGTTGAGCAGCGCCACCTGGTTCTGGGGGTCCATCTCGAGGATCATGTCGAATATCGCCAGCGCCTTCTTCGTCCGGCCGATCTTGGCGAGCAGCCGGCCCTTCCGGAACCAGGGCTCGCTGTAGGCCGGCGGCACGCGCACCTGCGCGGAAGGGTTGTCGATGTTGAAGATGAGGTGCGAAAAGAGCGTGTGGGCCATGTTGATGGCCGAGTCGTACTGGGCCAGGGCCTGCTCGGGCTGCCCCCGCGCGGCGTACTCGTCGCCCCACTTCAGGGCGTTCTCGAGCTCGGCGAACTGCCGGTCGCGCTGGGTCCTGAGCACGAGGGCGATGACCATCACGGTCCCCCCGACCATGCCCAGCGTGGCGTGGAACCATTCGGGCGACAGCAGCACCGGCACGCCGACCTGGAGCAGGGCGAAGGCGGGCGGGAACATCAGCAGCACGGCCCCGTTGCGCCAGATGACGAAGTAGCCCAGCCTCTCGCGGGACTGCTGGACGTTGAACGCGACTATCAGCGACCCGGCGAGCATTATCGCCGGGTTTATCATGCCGACGAAGCCCCCGTAGGTGCCCCAGGTGCCGGTGTAGCCCAGCGGGTACAGCCCGAGCACCTCGTGCAACGGGACGACGGATATCAGAAGCAGCCCCACGAGGACCCGCATGCCGCGCTTGCGCTCGTACTCGGAGAGCTCGTTGACCGAGGCGCCGAGGTGGGACTGGGCCCTGCCCAGCACGAACCCTATGACGACGAGATTGGCGACGACCATCGAGAGGTTCACGATGAAATTCGTCCAAAGCAGGGGCAGGAGCCACACCACGAGGTCGGCGGCGCCCAGGCCGGCGAGGATGTAGAGGCCCTTCTTCATGAACCTCTCGCGCAGGGCCCGTCTCTGGTCGGCCGGAAGGGTCTTGAGCGGGACCCTGGGGACGATGGCGGGCCTCGCCCGGGGAGCTGCTGACGGTGGACCGGGCGGCGGCGCGGCCGCTGCCTTCGGCGGCGGGCCGGCCGGCGGGGCGCGGATCCCGTCGGGCTCCGGCCGGGAGGGCGCGGCGGCGGGCGGGGCGGGCGCGGGCGGGGGCGGGGCGGGCTCCGGCGGCGGCTGGGCGGGCGCGGGCGGCTCCGGCTCCGGGGGGACGATGTCGGGGACCTCCCGCCTTGTCGGTGGCCCGGCCGGGGGCATCTCGGGCGCCGGGGCGCGCGTCGGGAAAGGCAGGCCGCATCGGCGGCAGCGCGGCATCGTGTCGTCGACGACGTCGCCGCAGCGCGGGCAACGCTGGACCTGCGCCGGCGGGGCCTTTCCCTCGATCTCCTCGTCGTCGGTGAAATCGCCGGCCTCCTCGAAATGGGCGAACGGGTCCCCGCGGACCGTGACGTCGGCGCCGCAGGACGGGCAGCGGTCGAAGCCCGGGCTGACCATCACCCCGCAGTTGGGGCAGTTGGTGCCAATCCTCTCCACGGGCTCGCTCCTGGCCGGCACTAGGCAGCACCCTCCTGCCTGGGCTCCAGGAGAATCCCCTTCTCGGAGACGCAGACGTTGAGCTTGGTCCCTTCACGTATGCCCAGTGTCTGGGCGATGGGCATGGGAATCCGCACGGCTATGGAGCCGCCGATGCGGAACGCCCGGCGGAGGAAGAGCTGGCGCAGCGCCTCACGCTCCTGGTCGTCGAGGGGCTGTTCCTGGCAGCGGGGGCAGACCTCGACATTGGCGAAGACGCCGCGAGAGAGGCTCATCCTCTCCGACACGAGCTGGGCATTGCAGACAGGGCAGGTCTCCACTCGGCCCGCCTCCAAGCGGAATGTCGATTTTCTTGATTGGGAAAGGATATACAAGATATATATAGCTATTCTAATAGCTCGCGACAGGGCGCTCCGTTTCGGCCATCGCGGGGCATTCGACCTGTTTGAGATAGGAGTGCGGAATCCCCTCCAGGAGGCCGAACCGAACGGCAAGCCCCGACCCGTCGCGCAGGAGCTCGCGCGCTGCGAGCCGGAACACCAGCTTCACGGTGGAGTCGTCGACGAATCCCTTCAGCCCGTCGCCCACGGCCCCCAGCGCCCTGAGGAATGCCTCCCGGACCCTCGGGAGGTCGGCATCCGTGAGCTCCCCCGCCATTATCCTGCGCTCCAGCGAGCGCAGGCACGGACCGGTCTCGACGCCGTCTTGGTTGCAGGAGAGCAGGAAGCGCTCCTCCTCGGGCAGGGAGCAGCGGACCAGCCGGATGGACTGCAGCGCGGCGGAGCGCAGGGGGCGGCCGCCCGCCTCGTGGCTTCGGTCGAGCAGGTTGGCCAGCAGTCGAACGTAGAACCGCACGACATCGAGGATGTAGCCGGGGCCGGGAGGGACCGAGCGCAGGTCGAGGTCGATGCGTATCACGGGCCGGGCGAGCCGGTACCGCCGGACCTCGTCGTCACGGCCGCGGACGACCCCCAGTTCGGAGAGGGCCGAAAGGCGCGCTCCGATGAGCTCGGGGTCCAGCGGCACCGCCGCGGAGAGCTCGCCCGCCGAGCGCCACTCCCCGTTCCCCATCGCCCTTAAAAGGTCCAGCGTGCTCTCCTGGGCGAGCAATGCGATCATCCGCTTCTGGCTGCCGTTGCGTATCTCGATCATCTGGCGTTCCTCCCCTGCCGCCGGACGCCGGCCCTTCCCGGGCGCGACCTCCGGTATCGATACCTGAAGAGCGAGAACAGGACCACGCTGCCCGCCGCGGGCAGCAGCACATCGGAGAACTCGGGGACCATGGTGTAGGTGGACACGTTGTTGCCGTTCGGGCCCCGGTCGGCGTTCTTCCACTTGTTGTTCTTGATGTACCAGGTGTCGGCGTAGGCCTGCGTGGAGTTCCCCGGGCCCAGCAGGTTCCCAAACAGGCTGGACTTGGCAACGTAAAATAGAATCGTGTCGTTGGCCGGATCGAGCATGAAGCCGTAGGCGGTCTGGTCGGTGCTGTTTCCGGACGTGACATGTGTCTCGTTGACGGTCCAGCTGCTGCCTCTCGTGGGCGGGTTGGAGCTGCCGGTGTAGCTGTACAGGGTGGAGTTGTACTGCGGCGTGGACGGGTCCGTGACCCGGATGGAGAGGCGGTACCACATGTCGTTGTTGTTGTTCGCGTCATCGTTGGTCTTGAAGTAGAAGTTCCACTCGTCGTTTGCGGAGATGCTTGAGAGGTCCTCCACGCCTATCCGGAAATAAATGTAGTTGGAGTTGTCGGTCATCGCGATGGAGTTGATGTCCAGCTCGTCCGGGGGTCCCCCGGCGTCGCTGTCGTTGGAGAGCGTGGTCCAGTTGGCCGGCCAGCCCCCCGTCGGGGCGCGCCCGCCGGCAGCACCCCGCCCGTTCTCGAACGGCCCCGAGGCCTCACTGTTGCGGGAATAATAGCTGACCGAAAGGGTGTCGTCCCCGGCCGGCCCCGCGAGGGACCTTCCGCCGCCGGACGCTATGCGGGGCGTGGACGATTGCATCGGGAAGGAGCCATCGACGGCGACCGCACTGGAAGACACGGAAACGGCCTCAGCAAGGCCGAGCCCCGCGGTGGCACCGGGCGCGGCGACGGCCGCGACCGTCATCACCGCAAAGAGCACCACCGTCTTGCCCTCCGGAACGGCAACCGGGAACAGCGGGGAGCAGCGGTAGATGCGCCCGGAGTGGTTGCCCGCGCTGCCCGCGAGGAGGAGGTCGCCCTCGGAGAACTGGCCGTCGCGGTCGCCGTCGGAGAAAAGGTGGACCGTGGGGACGTCCGTCCCGGAAGCGTTCCCCAACTGGGTGAACCCGAGCGAGTGGACCGCGACCGCGCCGCCGGTGGCGGTGAGCATCAGCGCCAGCATCGGCCAGCCCGTGCCGCGCGTGAGCGCCGCCGGGGCGATGTCCCGCGCGGAGATGTGGAGCCTGCCCCCGCGCCCGTGCGAGGCGGGGGTGTAGTCCCGGGCCCCGGCCCAGTCCGTCATGTACATCACGACGTCGACCTCCGAGGCCGCCGATCCCGCGGCGTCCAGGACGAGCTGGGTCTCGAGCCTGCTGTCGTCCGCGGCCGCCGGGACGGCGCCACCGAGGCTCCAGTTGCCGTCCGTGCCGGCACGGTAGAAGGCCGAGGAGAGCACGCGGCCGCCCTTGCCGGAGACCTGGATGGACAGCTCAGCCCCCAGCCCGGCGACGGGGATGCCGGTCGAGCCGTGCGGTCGGCGTCGATGAACACGGCGGCGGTGTCCTCCCCCGTGACGACCGGCAGCGGCAGCGGCGCCTCGGGGGGCGGGGGCTCGATGGGGCCGGGCTTGGACGGACGGGCCCGCAAGGGCGCCGGGACGTCCGAGCCGCCCATCATCCTGCCCCGTACATCGAGGTAGAAGGACAGCGCCACGCTGTCGGACGAGACCGCGTGGTGGAGGATGTCTATGCCGGCGTTGGAGGCGTCCGCCGGGTCCTCCTGAAGGACAAACCCCGCCCAGTCCTCGAACGAGCCGTCGATGGTGATGGCGGGCGGGGGCTGCCCCACGAAGCCCAGCCTGCCCGCACCGGCCAGGGTGGCGGCGCCGCGGGTGACGTCCACCGCGGCGCGGTCGGGGATGCGCACCCCTACCGGCGCGCCCGCCGGCGCGCCGGGGTCGATGTGGCCCACCGCGAGCAGGAAGAACAGCCCCCCGGGCCGTACCGTGGACGGAATCGTGAATACCAGACGGAAGATTCCGTCGACGGGCGTGGCGGCCGCCGCCTGGAGGTCCTCGGGCCCGAGAAGCGCGTCGGCGTTGGTGTCGATGTACAGGCTCACGTTGGCGAGGGCCGTGGGCCGGTCGGGCGCGGTCCCGAGCGCCTGAAGCGAGATCGATGAGACCGGGATATCCCCCGCCTGGGAGGTCAGCCTGAGGGCGAGCAGGGGGACCGGCACCGTGAGGTTCGTCACCTCGACGGGCGTGAGCCCCTCCTGCTCCACCCGGAGCGCCCCGCGGTCGTTGCTGACGAGGAGATCAGAGCGGTCAAGGCCGCCCCGCCCGTCGTCGAGGAGCAGGCTGGCCAGGTAGCGCCCCCCGGCCTGCAGGCCGAGCTGGCCGAGGGTCACGCCGGCCTCCAGACCCTGTCCGCGGGCGGTCGCCCGGGCGCCGGCGACGACCTGCCAGCCGTTCCAGTCGAGCCCGAGGCGGCTCTCGTTGAACGCCAGGAGGTCGGCCCCCCTGACCCGGTTGTCGAACCCCCATATGTCCAGCATCCGGTCGGCGCCGATGCCGGCCACCGAGTATCCGGTGGATGCGGCGCGGTCGGTGTCGATGAAGATGCGCAAGGACTCGACGCCGTCCGGGCCGCCGTCCAGGATGCGGGAGGCCGAGCGGGCGCGGAAGAACGCCCATCCCCGCTCCGTGATGGTGCAAAAGTCCAGGAGGTCCACGGAAGGTGCCCCCGTGCCGTCCCCGGCGGGGTCAGAGTAGGCCGGCAGGCCCTCCCAGTCGGCGAGGTCGCCGTCTATCTGTATGCCGCCGACGGCCGCGAACTGGATCGCGAAGAGGGGCACCGCCAGGATGGCGAGGACGCAGGCGAGGGCGCCGGCGGCCAGCCTGAGGTCTCGGCCCCTGCGGGCGCGCCTGCGGGCGGCCTCCACCGGGCTCTCCTCCCCGAACGGCAGGCCGTTGATGCCGCCGCGGCCGTTCACTATGCCGTTGCCGTTTATGAGGCTCCGGCCGTTTATGATGCCGCGGCCGTTGACGAGGCCCAGCCCGTTGAGCGCGCTGCGGCCGTTGACGAGCCCCCTGCAGGTGGCCGGGCCGCGGCCCGCCTGAAGGCCGTTGGTGCGGCCCCGGCCGTTCACGAGCCCGCGGCCGTTGACGAGGCCGCGGCCGTTCACCAGCCCGCGGCCGTTAACGAGCCCCCGGCCGTTCACGAGGCCCCGGCCCGCGGGCGTCTCGCCGGGGGCCGCGGCCGCGATTGCGGCCCCGCCCTCGGGCGGGGCGCTGACCAGCGACGCCCGCTCGACCGGCTCGAACTCCAGCGGGGGGGAAACGGGGGCGCCCGGGCCCGCCGCGGGAACGAAAGCTCGATCTTCCGCCGGGACGCTTTCGGCCGGGGCGCCGGCTGCGGCCTCGACGGGCGGGCCCGGCAGGGAAGGCTCGGGGACTGGCTCGGGGGTCAGCGCACCCGGCGCCTCCAGGGCCACCTCGGGCAGCCCGGCCTCACCGGCGGCCGCCGCGGGCGGCGCCTTCCTCGCCGGGCCCAGGGCTCCCAGGCCCATCCCCTTGTGGAATATCTGCTCCGCCGAGAGCCTGGCCGCCTCGGGCATCGGCTCGAGCTCGCGCTCCCGGGCCGCCTCGGAGAGTATCACCATCTCGCGCAGCTCGGCGATGTCCCTGAGCTTGTCGAGCGTGGGCCGCAGGGCGACCGCCCGGTCGTAGTGCTCGAGGGCCTCCCGGGCCCTTCCGAGCCCCATGAGCGCCCGGCCCGTCTCAAGGTGGGCCTTCTCGTACGCCGGGTCTAGCTTCACGGCGCGTTCGAACGCCTGGAGCGCGCCATCGACGTCCCCGAGGAGGCGCTGGACCGAGGCGAGCTCGAACCAAAGCCTGGCCGAAGACGAGTCCTGGGCCACGCCCTTCTCGAAGGCGCCCAGCGCCCCGTCGGTGTCCCCGAGAGTGAGGCTGGCCACACCCTTGGCCAGCCAGGCCCGAGGCGTCTCCTGGAGCCGCAATGACATCTCCACGGCCTTGACGGCGAGCTGGGGGTTGCCGGTCAGGTAGTAGCACTCTCCGGCCTCGAGCCACAGCGGGGCGTCGGAAGGGTTGAGGCGGGTCGCCCGGGCGAAGGCCCGGGCGGCGTCGTTGTACCGGCGCAGGGAGAAGTACTCGTGCCCCAGGGCGCGCCAGGCCTCCCAGCTTTCGGGGTTCAGCTCGGCCGCCCGGGCGTGGCACTCCAGCGCCTCCTTCTCCTGGCCCAGGTCGCCCAGGAGGCCACCGAGCTCGAGCCAGGCGCGCCAGTGCCCCGGGTTCTGCTCGGTCACCTTCCTGAGGGCGGCCACGGCCTCCCGGACCTTGCCCATCTCGATGGCGAGCTCGGCCTTGTCGTACCAGGCCTGCCAGAAGTCGGGCCGGATCTCGACGGCCTTGTCGAAGACCGTCCCGGCCTCCTCGTGCCGCCTCATGCGGAACATCGCGTTGCCTATGGCGTGCCAGGTCTGCTCGTTGTCCCAGTTTATCTTGAGCGCGGCCTCGAAGCACACGACCGCCTCCTCGCTCCGGCCCTGCGAGAGCAGGGCGGCCCCGGAGGCGACCCAGGCCTTCTCGAAATCGGGCTTGAGGGAGAGGGCCCGATCGTAGGACCCGATGCTCTCCTTGAACCGCCCGAGGTCCCGGAGCGCGTTGCCGCGGTTGTACCAGATGAACTCGTCGTCCTGGCGGAGCTTGAGCGCCCGGTCGAAGCAGGCCAGTCCCTCCTCCAGCCTTCCCTCGCGGTAGAGCATCAGGCCCTTGTTGTTCAGCGCCTCGAACGACTCCTTTATCGACAGGGACCGGTCGTAGGCCTCGAGGGCCCGGTCGGGCCGGCCGGAGTTGTAGTAGATGTCGCCCTGGACCAGCCAGGATTGCCAGTCGTCCTTCCCCTTGGCGATCTCGACCGACTCGCCCTTCCGTTCCGGCGGGGCCGGCGGCCTCTCGGGCTCGACCGCTACCGGTTGGAAAGGCCGGGCGAGCGGGTGCGGGCCCTCTTTCTTCATCGAGTACCCGCAGGTGAGGCAGGCCGGCGCCCCGGGCCCCATGGGTGTGGAGCACACCGGGCACCGGCCGGCCGGTTCCGGGGTTGGCGGGCGCTCCGCGGGCTTGCTGACGCCCTCCGCCACGAGCTTCCGCGCGGCCTGGAACTCGCCATCCAAGCGCAGCTTCGTGCCGCACAGGGGGCACACGTTCACGCCGCCCGGCACGGGAGAGTCGCAGGCCGGACAGACCCCCGCGACCACGGCTTCCCGCAGGGCCTTGAAGCGGTCGGAGGGCCGCGGGGGCGGGCGCTCCGGCGGCAACTCGAGCTTGCGCAGGACCGGGGCCTCGCCGGGGGGCTCGACGAAGCGCGCCCCGCAGCCGGGACAGAGGGTCGATTCGGGCAGGACGCCCGCACCGCAGGCGCTGCACCGGGTGGTGCCGCCGGAGGCGGCGAGGAACGCTGTTGCCGGCGTTGGGACGGCCGGGGGAGGTGGCGCGGGGGCGGCAGGTTCCGGCGTTGGGGGAGGGGGTCGGCCCTCCGACGGGGCGGCGGGGCCCTCCG
>VGTL01000084.1 GCA_016874675.1 Methanobacteriota archaeon
AGGGGGGCAGGAAGGCAGGAAGGCAGGAAGGCAGCAAGGGGGGCAGGAAGGCAGGAAGGCAGGAAGGCAGGAAGGCAGCAAGGGAAGGCAGGAAGGCAGCAAGGGGGGCAGGAAGGCAGCAAGGCAGCAAGGGAAGGCAGGAAGGCAGCAAGGGGGGCAGGAAGGCAGGAAGGCAGGAAGGGGCGATGGAACGACCCGTCGTCCCCTTTCTGCCTTGCTGCCATCCCTTGCTCCCTTTCTGCCTTTCTGCCTTGCTGCCATCCCTTGCTCCCTTTCTGCCTTTCTGCCTTGCTGCCATCCCTTGCTCCCTTTCTGCCTTTCTGCCTTGCTGCCTTTTCACAAACAGCAAGATACTTCTTCCCCCACCCCTTTGACGCGCCCATGCGCCTCGAGTTCCACGGCGGTGCCGGCGGGGTCACGGGCTCGCACACGGTGCTGGACACCGGCCGGGCGAGGATAGGCATCGACGCCGGGATGTTCCAGGGCGGGGACGGGGCCGACGGGGACAACCGGCGCGGCTTCGGCCACGACGTGCGCGACCTCCGGGCGCTCCTGCTCACCCACGCCCACATAGACCACAGCGGGCGGGTCCCGCTGCTCGTCAGGAGCCTGCCCTCCGCAGACGTCTTCGCCACGGCGGCCACGGCCGACCTCTGCGACCTCATGCTGCGCGACAGCGCCCACCTCATGGAGGAGGAGGCGCTCCACGGGCGCCACCACCCGGAGCAGGGCCGGTGGCTGCCGCCCCTCTACGGGGAGGAGGACGTGGCGGCCGCCCTCCGGCGCTTCCGGACGGTGCAATACGGGGAGAGCCTCGACATCGCCGGCCTGTCCGTCCGCTTCCGCGACGCCGGCCACATCCTGGGCTCGGCGATGCTCGAGATCGACACGGGTCTCGGGACGCTGGTCATGAGCGGCGACCTGGGCCGGCCGGGCGCGCCGATACTCCGGGACCCCCACCGGCCGGCCGGGGCGGACTGGCTCGTGCTCGAATCCACCTACGGGGACCGGGAGCACCCGGGCAGGGAGGACCGCGGGCGCGCCCTCCTCGACATCGTGCGGGAGACGGTCAGGCGGGGCGGCAACGTCGTCCTCCCGGCCTTCGCGGTGGGCCGGACGCAGGAGATCCTCTTCGAGCTCAACCGCTTCGCCGAGAGGGGAGAGCTCGGGCGGGTCCCGGTCTTCGTGGACAGCCCGATGGCCATCTCGGCGAAAGAGATCTACGGCCGCCACCCGGAGTGCTACGACGCAGAGACGAGAGCGCTGCTTGCGCGCGGGGACGACCCGCTGGACTTTTCGGGAATGAAACTGGCGCGGTCAAAGCAGGAGTCCAAGAAGATAAACGACCTCAGGGAGCCGCATATAATCATATCGGCGAGCGGGATGTGCTCCGGCGGGCGGGTGGTCCACCACCTGGCCCAAAACATCGGGCGGGAGGACTCGACCATCCTCTTCGTCGGCTTCCAGGCCGGCGGCACCACCGGGCGGCGCCTGCGCGACGGCGGAAAGCGCATCCGCCTCTTCGGCAAGGAGTTCGACGTGCGCGCCCGGATCGAGGCGCTCGACTCGTTCTCGGCACACGCCGGCCGGTCGGAGCTCCTGGACTGGCTCGGGGGCTTCAGGCGCTTCCCCGGCACCGTCGTCCTAAACCACGGCGAGCCGTCGGCCTCGGAGTCGCTCGCCCGGGAGATCCGGCACCGCTTCGGCGCGGACGTGAGGGTGGCCGCGCCGGGGAGCAGGGTGGAGCTTGGCTGATTGCGGGAAGGCGCAGGGCGCAGGGCGCAAGGCGCAAGGGACGAAGGCGCAAGGGAAAAGGCGCAAGGGACAAGGGGGCGCTAATGGAATGCCGAGCCCCATCCGCCTTGGCCCTTGCACCCTGCCCCTTGCGCCTTCGTCCCTTGCGCCTTGCGCCCCGCGCCCTGCGCCTTCCCCTGCGCCTTCCTCATCCCGGCGTCAATCTCCTCGTCAGCGCCACCGGCACCAGTATTACGAGCGCCGCGGTCACGTAGGCGCCGATTGGCGCCCCGCCCGGGGACGATGCGACCACCACGATGTGGCTTCCGTAGACCGAGAGCCCGCCCCACTCCATGACCGGGAAGAACGTGTAGGTCCCGGGAGAGAACGGGGTGAGCTCCAGCGTCACCGCGGCCGCCTCGCCCGGCCCGAGGGACGGAAGGTTTGCCTTCGGGGTGGAGGCGATGTCCGCCTTCGTCACGAAGCCCTTCCCGCGGTAGTCCAGGAAGAAGGAGGCGGTCGCCCCCGATATGGTCGAGTTGGACAGGTTGCGGACCGCAACGACCCTTCCCAGCGGCTGGCCGAGCTCGAGGTAGGAGACCTTCTCGTGGGTGACGAAGGCGAGCTCGAGCGGCGAGACCACCGAGACGGGCAACGTCGCCGAGGCGGCGGTGCCGCCGAGGTCCGCCCAAAAGTCCAAAAAGTACGAGCCCCCGGCGTCCGAGGCGCGGCACATCCTCGGAGCGAACTCGAACCCAAGCTCCTTCTGGACGCCCGGCGCCATCGGCCCCAGGTCGTATCGGCGCGTGAAGGAAACGCGCGACTCCACGAGCCCGGTGAACTCCTCGAAGCGCTCCTCCGCGGCGTAGTCCGCAAGCTCCCTGCGCGCCGCTATATCCGAGCGCAGCCCGACCTCGAGCGTCCCGCTCGCCACCCCCTTGGAGAGCCGGCTCTCCACGTACAGGGTGACGGTCGATGTGCCGCCCAGCGGGAAGCGGTCCTCCGAGAGCCCGACGCCCAAAAGCTCCCTCGCCGCCAGGGTGAACCCGAAGCGCGTGACGTTGGTGACGCCGTCGGGGAACACCTCGAAGCCGTAGAGCGCCGGGAGGCCGCCGGCCATCACCACCGGCGAGATGTCGCGCGTGCCCGTCGAGGCCAGGGAGCTCCCCTCGTAGGAGAAGAGCGCGCTCCCTCCGGCCGGCACCTCCCCCACCCGGAGCGTCACCGCCGACGTGCCCTCGCCCCTGCCCAGGAGGTCCCGCTCGGGCAGCGCGAACGTCGGCGAGAGGGGCGCGCCCCCGAAGTTGGTGAAGTTGACCCTCCCCGTGTACGACTGGCCGACGCCCACCACCCCGATCCTGTCGTTGGCCGCCGGGGACACGAACCTGCACGAGAGCGGCGGCAGGAAGGTGGCGGTCGCCAGGCCGCGGGCGGTCTCGTTGCCGTCGCTCATCGTGACCGTGAGGTCGTACTCGCCCGGCGAGGCGGCGGCGACGGAGAAGTTCCCGATGTAGCTCCCGCCGCCGGTTATGTTCAGGCTCTGGGGCGGCGAGGCGGTGACGCCCTCGCCGGAGCACTCCAGACGGAAGTTCACGGTGTTTGGACGGAAGTTGAACGCCACGAAGCCCAGCGAGAGGCTCCTCCCGGAGAGCCCGAAGAAGGTGGCGCGGTCCAAATCCAGCTCGAACGGGACGCCGGTCTGCTGCGGCGCCCCGGCCGGAAAGAGGGGCAGCGTGATGGCCAGCGCCGCCAGCGCGGCAAGCAGGACGCGCCGGGCCCTCATCGGCTCACCTCGCCGCGGCGGAAAGCCCAGTAGGCCAGCGCCATGAATAGCACTGATTCGGAAAGGAGGGCGGCGAGAGGCAGCGCCCCGTCCAGCGCGCCGTCGCCCAGGTCGGTGACCAGGAGGTACTGGTAGTAGCCGGGGCTCAGCCAGAGGACGCCCTCCGCCAGCCCGACGGGCAGGTAGCCCGAGGCGAAGAACACGAAGAGGATGACCACGAGGCCGGCGAAGGGGGCGCCCCTTCCCCTCACCGCGCCCGACACGAGCAGCATCAGCGAGAGCGCCGCCAGGAAGAGGAGGGTGGCGCACCCCAGCGCCGCCAGCATCTGCCCGCCAAACTGCGTCCCGTACCCCCGCGTGAGGTAGGAGGCCGCGAGCGCCGCCACGGTGAGCAGCCAGGCCGCAAGGGGCACCAGCGCCTTGGCCCCGAGCAGGGCCCAGCGGGGCGCCGGCGTGCCGAAGACCAGCGGCGCGGTGCCGCGCTCGTGCTCCCGGGAGACCGAGTCGACGCCGAAGACGAACGCGCACCCCAGCACCAGGAGCACGACGAGCGGTCCCTGCGAGAGCGCGAGCTCGTAGGGGAAGCTGTCCTGAGGGAGCGTCGCCCCCAGGAGCACCACCGCCGCCAGGAAGAAGCAGTAGGCCAGCACCCGCCAGCCGCGCACCGCGACCAGGAGCTCCTTGCGTAGGGAGGCCCGGAGCTCGCCGCTCATCCCGCCACCTCCGCGCCGCTCACCCCACCACCTCCGAGTACAGCTTCTCCAGCTCGGGCCCGTCGGACCTGCCCTGGAACCGGAGCTCGCCCCTGTGGACCAGGCAGACGCGGTCGGCAAGAAGCGCCGACTCGCGAAGGTCGTGCGACGAGACCAGGATTGCCGCGCCCTCCTTCTTGAGCGAGGCGATGATGTCGCGCAGGAGCAACCGGCCCGACGGGTCCAGCCCGGAGGAGGGCTCGTCCCAGAGCACCACCCTCGGCCTCCCTGCGAGGGAGACAGCGATCCCCAGCCTCTGGCGCATCCCCTTCGAGAAGTCCCGCACGAGCTTTGTCTCTTTGGCAAGCTCCACCATGCGGAGCAGCCCCTCGACACGCTCGTCGAGCTTCCTCCCGCGCAGCCCGCGCAGGGAGCAGAAGTAGCCCAGGTTCTCCCGGGCGGTGAGCTCGTCGTAGCAGGCGGCGTTCTCCGGAAGATAGCCCACCGAGCGGCGGGCGCGCTCGGCCGGGAGCCCGTCCCCCTCGCCGAGCCGGACGGTGCCGGACGACGGCTCGAGCAGCCCGGCGGCGATCCTGAGCATCGTGGACTTGCCGGCGCCGTTGGGGCCGACGAGCACCGCGATCTCGCCCTCTCCCACGCGGAGGCTGACGTCGTCCAGGGCACGGAAGCCGTCGTAGTACTTCGTGACGTTACAAAACTCGATCATCGCTCACCACCCTTCCGCGAGGGCCTGAGGAAGTACGCCGTCGAGGCGCCCAGGAGCAGAAGCAGGACGAGCGGCGCCACCGGGTTCTCGGGCTCCGGCGCCGGGCGCGCCTGGGACATGGTCCAGATGTCCGGGTTGTGCGGGGCCGGGTCCGTGTTGTCGCCGACGCCGTCGCCGTCGGAGTCCCGCCAGTCGGCCGGGGAGTCGGGGAATACGTCGGCGGTGTCGGCGACCCCGTCGCCGTCGGTGTCGTAGTCCTCCACCACCTTCATGTAGACCACCATGTAACCGTAAAAGCGGAAGTCGGGAATCATGCGCCAAGAGACGTAGAGCCGGTGCCTGTACTCCACGAACCGCGGGTCGTTGTCCATCCGGACGCGCGCCGGCCGCCAGTCCGAAAGCGGCGAGAACCCCGTCGGGAGGCCCGCCGGGTCCATCGCCACCGGCCGCGAGGAGCCCGTCCTCTCCCAGGGCCCGGGCAGGCTCTCGTCGCCGCTGACGGTGGCCTCGGTCACGGGCCCCCAATGCTCGCCGTCGAAGCTCCGGATGGCTATGTCGAAGTCCTCGCCGGCCTTTATCGCGTCGTTGGTGGTGGCCCAGGTGATGTACAGCCGGTCCCCGTGGACCGTCGCGTCCATCCGGCCGATGTTGCTTGCGCCCACCCCGCCACCGGCCCCGACGGACACCGAGGCGGCCTCGCGGACCTCGCTCCACTCGGTGCCGTCGAAGACCGAGTAGACGATGGCCGCCTTCGTGAAGAACTGGAACCCTCCCGTGCCCACGACCCGCCAGATGAGGTACAGCTCCGCTCGCCCCGTCCTGGGATTGTCGAAGGGGAGCATCCTCGGATAGGAATCCTTGGTCCCCGGGTTGGTCGCCGAGGCGACCTCGACGAGCGGGCCGAGGGCGGTCCCGTCGAAGGTCCTGACGAGCATCTTCCAGCTCCACTTGGACGGATCGCGGAAGTCCACCTGCTCCCAGCCGATGAAGAGCCTCCCGGCGAAGGAGCGGAGCACCGGGCACTCGTTGTAGTCCCGGAGCGTCGGCGACGACACGAGGCGCGGGGCGTCCCAGCTTCCGCCGTCCGTGGAGCGCAGCCAGATGTCCGAGTAGAAGCGGGGCACGCCGTCGACGGGGTGCTGGACGTTCCGCTCCCAGGCGATGTACAGTCTGCCGTCATGGACGGCGGCGGTGGCGAACTGGTTGGCGCCCCGCTGCGAGAGGTTGTAGGGCTCGACCGGGGCGTTGACCATGAAGTTCTCCGACCACCTCTCGCCGTCGAAGTACTTGACCAGTATCTCCACCCAGCCCACGTTGCCGTCGGGCACCTGGGCCCGGTCGGCGCTGTTCCAGACGAGGTAGAGCCGGTCTTTGAAGACGATGGGATATATCTTCTCGTTGCGGTGCTCGCCCTCGAACGGCGAGGATGAGGGCGTGAGGGTGATGACCTCGCCCAGAGACGTCACCCCGCCCGAGTCCTCGTAGGTCCTGTAGTACATGTTCCCGTGGTAGCCCGGCCAGGCGCCCGAGGGGTCGTCGCCCTCCCAGAAGAGGTACACCTTGCCCCGGAACTCCAAAACGGCCGGGTCGCGGAAGTAGCTCGGGGCGCCCGTCCAGTCCTCGGTCATGTTCATCGTCACCGGCACGGGCTCGGAGAGCGCCGGCTGGGCCGGGGGCAGGAGCAACAGCGCCACGGGCAGGAGCAGCCAGCGCCTCATCGGCCCTTCCTCCCCTTCCACCTGACGATGGATGGAACGGCTAGCGCCGACGAGGCCAGGGCGGACGTCCAGATGACGCTCGAGCAGGCGCCGGCGGGCTTGCCGACGTCGACCGATGCCGGCCCGAAAGTGCCATCGGTCCCGTTGAACTCCAATCCCACGGTGTGCTTGCCCCGGCGCGCCCTCCACTCCAGCGACACATCCATCGCCTCGCCCGGCCCAAGTTCGAAGGGCCCCTTCGTCGCGCCGGTCCGGTTGCCGTCCACTGTGAGATATACGGTGAAGAGGGCCGGGGCCTCTCCCGAGTTGAGGAGCGCGGCGGTCACCTTGACGAGGTCCCCCTCGGTCGCCCTGGCCGGGGCGGACAGGTTTGCCGCGACCCGCGGCTCGGGCGGGCGGCCGAGGCAGAGGACGGTGCCGTTGACCGTGGCGACGAAGAGCCGGCCGTCGGCGACCGCCGGGGAGGCGAGCACGGGCTCGCCCGCCGCCAGCGTCCAGTCGAGATAGCCGCCGGCGCGGACGCATCCGATGAGGCCTGCGGGCGTGTTCGTGGCAAAGTAGATGAACCCGCGCGCCACGGCCGGCGAGGCGTCCACCTCGCCGACGGGGACGCCCCAGAACCTCGTTCCGCGGTCGGGGTGGTGGCCGACGATCTCGGTACCGGTGCCGAGGAACAGGCCGCCGGCCGAGCTCGCCGGAGAGGAGAGCGAGCGCGGGTAGGTGGCGTTCCACTGCTGCACCGCGTCGACCATGTAGAATGAGTACAGGGTCATGCTCGCCGACGGCGCGTGCGCGCCCGCCGAGGCGAGCACGAAGGCGTAGCCCTCCGTCGAGAGCGCCGGCGTGGTGACGATCCCGCCGGAAAGGGAGAGGTTCCATATCACGCTCCCGTTGCCCAGGTCGAGGCACACCAGGCGCCCCTCCTGCGTGCCGGCGACCACCCGGTCGCCCAGCACTGCGGGGGCGCCCGGGAACGGCGCGGCCGGCCCGCTCACGGCCGAGGCCCAGACCTCCCGGCCGTCAGGGTCCAGGCAGACGACCCTGCCCTCCCCGGTCGAAAACAGCACCTTTCCGGCGGCTACCGCCGGGGACGAGACGGTGCCGAATCCCGGCCCGGCCGCGTTGAAGGTCCACTCGACGGTCCCGTCGCGGGCGCCGAGGGCGCGCAACTTCCCGTCGCTCGTCCCGACCAGCACCCTGCCGTCGGCGTAGGCCGGCGCGCCGTACCCGATCCCCGGTCCCTGCGGCACGCCCAGCTCCCTGCTCCAGAGCCTCGCCCCCGTCATCTCGTCGAGGCAGAAGAGGGCGTCCGGCTCCCCGGGCCCGCCGTCGCCCAGCACGAAGACGCGGCCTCCCGCCACCACCGGGGATGTGCGCACGGCGATGCCCAGCGAGGCCCTCCAGTGGGTCAGGTTGGTGAGCGGCGGTGGCGAGAGCGTCTCGCCGCCCCTGGAGGCAGTGCACCTGTCCATCGGCCACGGATACCTGCTCAAGGGGTTCGGTGTCGGGTTCCGGGTGTGGTTGGGGCCCCAGGCGATCGCCCCTCCGGCCTGCGGCGCGAGCCCTCGCGGATTTCCCGCCCCGGGGGTCCAGCGCTCCCCGGCGGCGTCCCAGGAAAGGAGAGACCACCTCCAGGTGTCGTTGGGCCCCGGCCGGAGCCCGCCTATCTCGACCGCGCCCGTGGCGTCCTCGTAGACGAACCCGCGGTTTATGTTGCCGGCGGCGGCCTTCGAGACATCGATGGCGTCGGCGCCGGCGGATGCGGTGGCGTTCCCCCAGTAGTACTCCGCCGGGCCGTAGAAGAAGAGCACGGCCACCTCGCCGGCGCCGGCCGGTCCGGCGCCCGCCGCAGCGGGCGGCACCAGAAGGAGCAGGCACAGAATGAAGGGCACGGCCGGGGCTGGACGGCAAATCCCCTGTCCTGTCCCCCCAGCCGCTCGAATCATGCCCGGGACCACCTTGCTGAATATATTATATATAATTATTGGAATATAATTCTAATCATCGATAAACGTATTACAACACGATTCGTGAAGGGGAGCACGGAGCGGGGAGCAGGGAGCGGTGACGGGACGGTGCCCGTCGTCCACCGCTCCCCGCTGCCCGCTCCCCCCGTTACGCCAATTTCACCTTTTCCATGCTCTTTGGCATCAGCACCTCGAAGTCGCCCTCGAGGTCGGCGGCGAGCTTCTCGCGCTGGTCGCCGTGGAAGAGCACCACCTTCTCCGGCCGGCAGCCCTTGATGAAATCGACGAGCTCGCCATGGCCGCAGTGGGCCGAGAAGTCGAAAAACTCCACCGGGGGGGCTATCCTCTGGGGCCCGTCGCCCAGGTCGATGAGCCCCCTGTCCAGGAGGAGGCGCCCGTTGGTGCCCTCCACCTGGTAGCCGGTGAGGAACACGCGGCTTTGGCGATCGTCCTTGAGGGCGCGCAGGTAGCTCAGCACCGGCCCGCCGTCGAGCATCCCGCCCGTGGTGACGATGACCTCGCCGCGCATCGCGGCGTTGCGCAGGTACTCGCCCCGGACGTAGCGCGCCCGGCCCTCCGCCCTGCGAAGGAGCGCCGGCTCCTTCAGGAAACCGGGCTCGTCGAGCATGATGCGGTTGACCCTCTGGCCCATGCCGTCGAGCCAGGTCTCGAGGCCGGTGCGCGCCAGGAGCATGAGCACCTCCTGGGTGCGCCCCACGGCGAACACCGGCACTATCGCCTTTCCGCCGCGGTCGACCACCTCGCGCACCCTCTCGACGAAGCGCTTCTCGGTCTGCTCCCGGTCCGGGTGCTCCCGGCCGGCGTAGGTGCCCTCGACGAAAAGGTAATCGCATGGGCGCGGTTTGGTGCCCCTGACCAGGTGCGTGTCCACGGTGTTGATGTCGCCGGTGAAGAGCACCTTGCGGCTTCCCTCGAGCTCGAACATGGTCGCGCCCGGGACGTGGCCGGCGGGGCGCATCCTCACCTCGACGCCCTTGACCTCCCGGTTGCCGCCGAAGGGCGCAAGATCGAAGAGCCCCTGGGCCCGGCGGACGTCGTGGGACTCGTACGGGAGGGAGTAGTTCTCGTTCCGGGCGACCTTGAGGCTGTCGTAGGCCAAAAGCTCTGAGAGCGCCTGTGTCGGGGGGGTGGCGAGCACCTCGACCTCGGAGCGGCCGCAGAGGTGCGGCACCATGCCGGAGTGGTCGACGTGGCAGTGCGAGAGCAAGACGAGGTCCGGGACCCGCGTGAGGCGCTGGGGGAAGGAGGGCGGCCTGGAGGGCGCGTAGCCGTAGTCGCAGAGGAAGTGGGCCCCGTCCACCGCAAGCTCCAGGGCCACGTTGCCGACCTCGCCGGCCCCGCCCAGGAACATGAAGCTTACGGACATCGGGCCCGTATCACGGGGGCTGTTATTTAACGATATGCGTGGGCGCGGGAATCAGGGCCCCCGCTTCCGGCCGGCGATCACTGCAAAGGACGTGGCCAGGACCACGACCAGTATCATCATTGCGACGATGAACGCCGTACCGGATCCGTCCTCCACGGTCGTCTTCGGTTCCCGGTCGATCATGACGACGACCGCCGGGGAATCCGCCGTGTACTCCCCGTCGGACACCCGGACGAATATGCTGTGGGTGCCGGCATCGAGCCCGGCTGTCTGCCATTCCCCGCCCCCCGCATGCTCCCTCCCGTCCGACTCGTACCACCTGTACGACACAATGTCACCATCGATATCGTACGAGCTTGCCGCGAAGGCGATCCATTGGCCTTCCCTGAAGCGGCTCCCGTTCTCCGGTCTCAGGACGATGACGTTCTCCGGAGGTTCGTTGACATTGAGGACGGTGAGGTTGAAGCTCCGCCGGGCCGGGTCGGACCGCCCGATGGAAACCGTGTAGTTTATCCGCCACGAGCCGACCTCCCTCTGGTCCGGAGTGAAGTTCACCCAGCCGTCGCGGGTGATGTTGAAAAACGGAGAATCGGTCCAGAACACGAGGTCGCTCCACACATCATCGATGATGAGCCAAAAGCTCACATTCCGGTGCTCGGTGACGGTCGTATCGTTGATGCGGGCCAGCCGGTGGTCCACGTGTTCGGCGAGGACAGTCACATTGAAGTGATGGTGGAATTTCAATCCTTTCGGTACCGATGCGACCGCCGACAGCCCGCCCTCGCCGTAGCGGTGGAGCGCCCCCGCTATTTTCAGCATCGTCGCGTTCATCAATGTCGCTTCGAATATCGGAGGGGAACCTGCCTGGACGCCGGTGACGTTCCAGGTCGCATCCGGGTTGAGCGGCCCGATGTCCTGAAGATATTCGACGAAGAGGCCATCCTCTCTGATGGTGATATCATGGAAGAAGGTCACCGGCGGATATGGAACATACCATGGGTCGAACAGGACGACCAGCTTCAATCCGGCATGCGCCTCGTCATCGAGTACGTTCGCGGTCACATTTACAAAGATGGTCTCGACCGCCGTTTCCCCGGGCACCCGGATGAAGAGGACGCGCCCCTCCACCCTCACGAAGGGTTCATTCGTCGTGATGACAATGTCTTCGGGTCGGTGATAATCGGATTGGAGATACGGCGTGATGTCGAAGTACCGCTCCCAATCCTTGAAGACCTCCAGGACAGGGAGCAAGAGAATCCTGAGGGGCTTCGACACCGGCGTGACCCTCACGGTGAAATCGTTCGATTCGGTCCAGAGCCCCTCGGCGTCCGTGGCGCGCAATCGGAACCTCTCCTGGCCGTACCAGTCCGGCGTCGGCGTGGAGAACGACAGGAACCAGCCGTCGACGGTGGCGCAGATGTGCGAGGGATTCGAGGCGTACACGACGCTGAAAGTCAGGTCCCCGGTTTCTCCGTCGTCCGTGAAATGCTTCGAAAGGTTGACGAGGCGGTACCCCTTGTTGCCCAGGTTGTCCTCCGGGAACGCCTGAAGCGGAATGCTCGCCACGAGCACCGGCGGCTGGTTCTCCCTCCCGCCGCCCGGCCCCTCGGTCCCGCCCGCCAGCACCGCCCCGGAAGGGGCCAGCACCAGGGCGGCTAGGAACAACAGTGCGGGGAATGAACGGCGGGACAAGGTGCACCCCGCTTTTCGATTTGCCGGTCAGGATTTATAGATTGTGCCGGCATGCGAGGGCTCAAATAGCAATTGTTAGCGGGGCACGGGACGGGACGGTGCCGGAGGATTACGTTGACCCGTTGCCCGGGGACCGGCGGCGCAGGTACAGCGCCGCGGCCAGCCCGACCGCCACGAGGGCGACGATTCCCACGATGGGAAGCAAGGGGGATGCGCCGCCCTGCTCCGGCGCCCTGAACACCGTGATGTTCACCGGCGGGGAATCCACTGTCAGGTTCCCGTCCGACGCGCTGACCCGGATGCTGTGGGCGCCGGGCCCGAATCCCCGCGCCGTGACCGATCGGCCCCTCTCGAGCAGTTTCCCGTCGACGTACCAGCTGAACTCCAGCTCGTCGCCGTCCTCGTCTTGGGCCTCGGCCTCCAGCGACACGGCCTTCCCCGCGGGAAAGCGGGTTCCCTCCACCGGATTGAGAATCCGCACGCCGGCGGGAGGGTCGTTCACGTTCACGACCGTCAGGTTGAACGCGCCCCGGGCGGCCGCCCCCGCCCGGTCCCTCACGGTGACGGAGACGGGCCAGCGCCCGACCTGCGCCTGGACGGGGGTGAAGTTGATCCAGCCGTCCGCCGAGATGACGAGAAGCGGCGTGTCGCTCGAGTACGTCAGCGTGTCCCCTGCATCGGGGTCCGACGCAATCAGCCGCACGCTGAAAGGCGAATCCTCGTCCGTCGTGATGTCCGGCAGCGCGCCCAGCGAGGGCGGGTCGTTCACGTTGAGGACCGTGAGGGCGAACTCCCGGGAATCGGACAACCCCCCGGCGTCCTGCACCGTCACCCGGACCCGGTGGACGCCCACGTCGCCGTCGCCCGGGGTGAATGACAGCACGCCGTCGGTCGACACCGAGAGCCTCGAATAGTTGGCCGAGAACCGGAGCTCGTCGCGTCCGATGTCCAGGTCCGGGTCGGAGGCCTCAAGCCCCAGCGAGAACGGCCGGTCCTCGGTGGCGGTCTGGTCCCAAACGGGCTCCAGGGACGGCGGGTCGTTTAGGTTGAGGACGGTCAGGCTGAAGTCGCCCGAGGCGGAGACGCCGGCCCCGTCGGAGACGTCCACCCCGAAACAGTGGACGCCGACGTCCCGGTTGCGGGGCGAAAACGACACCGTGCCCGTCGCGCGGCCCAGGGCGAGGAGCGTCGAGTTCGTGGTGAAGGACAGCGTCCCCTGCCCGGTGTACTCGACCGCGAACGTGAACTCGTAGGGGGTGTCCTGCGTAGCCGCCGGAAGTCCCTCGGTCAGGAACCGGACCATCGCCGGGCCCGGGTTGACGCGTACCGTGAAGTTGTTGGATTCCGCCCAGTGCCCCCGGGCGTCGGTGGCCCGCACGCGCGATTGCTCAGACCCCGACCAGCCCGGCTCGGCCGGGACGATGTCGAGGAAGGTGCCGTTGACGGCGACGGCGACGTGGGACGGGCCGGTGTTGTGCACCACCGAGAAGCTCAGGTTGGCGGCGCCGCCGTCGTCGTCGAAGTGACGGGTGAGGTCCAAGGCGGCGTAGGCGGGCCGGTCCAGCCCGGTCTCGAGCAGGGGGATGTCCTCCAAAAACCGCGGGGGGAGGTCCTTCGGGCCGTAGCCGATGGACAGGTTGGAAAGGTAAAGCAGGCCGCCGCTTGCGCAAGAGAACCTGAACGGGACCGAGGCGTTGTCCCCCGTGGCGTTGTCGACCGCCTTCTGCATGGCCGAGACGAACGCCGGTCCCGAGAAGGTCCGGGTGGCGTTGAGCGGCCCCGGGTGGCTCCACTCCACCGTGCCGTCGGCCCCGACATCCAGCCGGAGGTCCTCCGGGTAGGTGGACTGCCAGCCCCAGTGGACCAGCTTGACGTAGTCGGTCGAGATCTCGTTGTCGTACTGGATGCGCTTGGGGGCGACGAAGGCGGTGATGTATCCGTCGATGTCTATGTAACGGGCGGCGCTGACCGAGACGTTGGCGGTGAGCACGACCTCGGCGGGCACCTCCGGGACGCCCTGGGTGTCCGCCGGCGTCCATATCCTGGCCAGCCGGTCCCAGAGGTACAGCGTGGCCCCGTTGTCCCCGAAGCCTATCTCCGGCATGGTGAAGCCGATGCCCTCCCAGGTCAGGTTGAAGCCGGTGACGTTCCCCTCCCCGACGGAGAGCTCGAACAGGTGGTAGGGCGCGGCGTAGGTGGCCGTCGTAGTGTACCGCACATTGTCGCTCAGCTTGATCCCCGGGACGGCCGTGATGTTTTGGTCCTCGAAGCTTCCCGGCGGCAGCACCGGAGGGAGCATGGTGGCGTTGCCGGCCCAGGCCCGGTTCCCCCGCTCCAGAAAGAAATCGGTCGACGAATAGGCCGTGCCGTTGAGCGCCCGGCGGCCCTCCAGGTCGACCGTGGCGTTGAGCACCTCCATCCCGGCCGGGATGGCCACCGAGGTGGAGTTCACCCCCCCTCCCGGGGGGAACACCAGCAGCTGCTGGCCGGTCCCGTCCTCGAAGA
>VGTL01000085.1 GCA_016874675.1 Methanobacteriota archaeon
TCTTCTTGTGTATGTCCAACCCTATCATTTCCATGGCATGTGCCTCCATACCCCTTATGGAGGCGGCCGGCTTTCAGCATGCCATCAAGGGAGCAAGGCAGCAAGGGGACGACGGTTCGTTCCATACCCCCTGCTGCCTTTCTGCCTTGCTGCCTTGCTGCCTTGCTGCCCCTCCCCAAAATGCAAAACCTTTTATGCGTCGTCCCACTCTATCGTCCCCGATGGCCGCCGACCCCAGGGAGCTCATCGCCCGGATGGCGGACGAGGGGCGGGCTCTGTCGCGCGACGAGTACCGGCTGGTCGCCGGGTTCTACGACGGCCAGCTGCGGGAGTCGCCCGGCGACGAGGTCCTCTGGAACAACAAGGGCGTCGTGCTCGACAAGCTGGAGGAGCACGCCGCGGCAGTCGAGAGCTACGAGAGGGCCCTCGCCATCAACCCGAGGTACACGGTCGCCTGGTACAACCTGGGCAACTCCTACTGCTACCTCGACCTCCCGGACAAGGCCGTCTCCGCCTACCTCAAGGTGGTCGAGCAGGGACCGGAGGACGAGCCCACCCTGCTGGACATGGCCCGCACCCTGCTCAACATGAAGCGCCCGGCGCGGGCGCTCGAGCTCTACGACCGGGTCATACGGTCCCGGGGCGAGACCAGCGGCAACCTCCAGGGCCGGGGCACCATCCTGGAGGAGATGGGCAAGGGGCGCAAGGCTCTCGAGTGCTACGAGCGCTCCATACTGCTGGACCCGGGCAACGTCACCGCCTGGCTGAGCAAGGGCAACGTGCTCTACGCCCTGGGCCGCTACGACGATGCCCTGGACGCCTACAACAGCGCCCTGACGCTCGCGCCGCAGGACGAGGAGGTCTGGAACAACAAGGGCTACCTGCTCTTCATCATGGGCCGCCACTCCGAGGCGGTGGCCTGCTACGACCGCGCCATATCGGCCAACGGGCGCTACAAGCCGGCCTGGTACAACAAGGCCTACATCCTCCAGGCGGGGGGGGACCTGGAGGGGGCCAAGGCCGCCTACGACCGGGCCCTCGAGCTCGACCCGATGGACGAGATAGCCTGGAACAACCGGGGCAACGCCGAGTACAACCCGGGAAACTACTTCGAGTCCATCCCCTTCTTCAAGCGCGCGATAGACATCAACGCCGACTACGAGATCGCCTGGAACAACATCGGCAACGCCTACGACAAGCTGGGCAAGCACGACGAGTCGCTCCCCTACCACGAGAAGGCCATCAAGATAAACCCGCGCTTCGACTACGCCTGGTACGCCAGGGGGTACTCGCTCTTCCACCAGGGCAAGCCCGAGGAGGCGCTCAAGCCCCTAGACCGCTCGCTGGAGCTCAACTCGCGCTACGAGCACACCTGGTTCACCAAGGCCGGCGTGCTCCGGGCGCTCGGGCGCCGGGACGAGGCGCTGGAGTGCCTGGACAAGTGCCTGGAGATCAACCCGGCCTTCGACGAGGGATGGGTCGAGAGGGCGACGATCCTTGCGGACCTGGGCCGCGACCAGGAATCCCGCGAGAGCCTCGAGCGCGCCCTGCGGAGCCTGGAGGCCGCCGCCGGGGCCGATCCCTCCGACGAGCAGCTGCCCGCCAGGAAGGCCGGATTGCTTTGCCGGCTCTGGCGTTTCGACGACGCCGTCCGGACCTACGAGCGGGCCTCCGGGAGGTGGCCGGACACGGCCCTGTTCCCGGTCGGCCGGGGCGAGGCGCTCCTGCGCGCCGGGAAGCACGAGGCGGCGCTCTCGGCGTTCTCCCGGGCGCTGGAGCTGGACCCGGGCTCCCTGCAGGCCACCCTGGGAGCGGCCCGGGCCGAGCGGGAGCTGGGGCGGCTGCCCGAGGCGCTCGCGCGCTACCGCGCCGCGGCGGCGGCCCACCCGGAGGACCCGGAAGTGCTGGAGGAGTGCGCCTCCGCGATGATGGAGGAAGGCTCGGCGGTGGAGGCGGCCGCGCTGTACCGCAAGGCCGTGGAGCTGCGCCCCGACGACCCCTCTCTCCACCTGGGCCTCGGCACCGCCCTGGTCGCCGGCGGCGACGGCGAGGGCGCGGTCAAGGCCCTCCGGCGGGCGACGGAGCTTTCACCCTCCGACGAGGTCGCCTGGACGGAGCTGGGAGGGGCACTGCTCCTTTCGGGCCGGCCGGGCGAGGCCTCCGGCTGCTTCGACGCGGCGCTGGGGATAGACGACCGCTACGAGGCCGCCTGGCTGGGCAAGGCGCGCTCCGTCGCCGCCCTCAAGGGGGGCCGGGCAGCGCTCAAGTACATCGACGTTGCCCTGTCCATCGCCCCGGACTTCGAGGAGGCCCTGAGGCTGCGCCGGGAGCTCGCCGGGGGACCGGTGCAGCGGCCCGGGGGGACGAGGGGGGGAAAGGCGGGGGGAGGGCCGGGGAAAAACGGGCCGAAGGGAAAGGGACCGGTGGGGAACGGGCCGGGGGATGAGCTTTGACGGATGATTCCCGGGCCGGGCCTCCCCGCGCCTCGGAGCTCCTCCGCAAGGGCGACAAGCTCTTCGCGGGCGGGGACGCCGCCGGGGCCGTCCGGGAGTACGAGAGGGCGCTGAAGCTGGCCCCCGGTGACGCCCTGGCCTGGAACAACCTCGGCGTGGCCCTGTCGGCCTCGGGCCGGGCCTCCGAGGCGATCGGCCCCTACGAGCGGGCGCTCGGGCTCGATTCGGGTTTCTGGAGGGCCTGGTACAACCTGGGAAAGGCCCTGCAGAGGGCGGGCCGCTTCGAGGAGGCCATCGAGAAGTACGACCGGGCGCTGGCGATCAACCCGTTGCACGAAAGCTCGCTGAACAACAAGGGCTACGCCCTCATGGCCCTGGGGCGCCACGAGGAGGCGCTGGAGGTGCTCGACACGCTCCTGGGCGCCAACCCTCTCTACGCCCACGGCTGGGCGAACAAGGGCAACCTCCTCGCCGCCATGGGCATAGCGGCCGAATCCCGGGTCTGCTACGAGATAGCCGAGATGCTCGACCCGGACCTCCCCCGGGAGACCGGGAGCGCCGGCGAAGGGTCGCGGGGTCCGGCGCTGGGGCCGGGCCGGTCGCCGGAGGCCCGGGGCCCGCCGACCGACGCGGGCACTGACGGGGAGGAGCTCGCCCCCGGGTCGGGAAGGTCCCTCCCGCGGCAGGGGGCGCCCCGCAGGCCCCGCGAGCGCCGGGACGGCTGAGCCCGCCCGCACTCAGACGATGGGCACGAGCGAGATTCTGGGGGTTTGGGACCCCTCGTCGAGCTCGAGGCTGAACACGCTCGTCAGAGGCCTCTCGCAGTAGAGTATGGCCGCGCCGTCTATCGTCTTGAGCTTCAGGTGGATGGTCGAGGCGTTGGCCACCCTCTGGTTGAGGTCCGACTGGCCCGGCTTGACGATGCGGATGACCACGTCACCCTCCTTGGAGGCCAGCTCCGAGGAGATGTTCAGGAACTTGCGGTAGGACTCGGCCGAAAAGCGCGTCTCCTGGGTCTCCACCGCCACTATCTCCAAAATAGACTGGGCGGTCTGCTTGCGAAGCTTAGCGACCTCGCGGGACCACTTGTCGAAGTCCTTCTTTATCTCCTCGAACTCCAGCGTCACGAGGTGGGACTTGTCCTGGTTGCGGCCGGGGTTGACTATCTCGGCGAGCTTGAGCAGGCGGTTGGCGGAGTCCTTCCCCAGCGAGCCCGACACCAGGTCGTAGAACTCGTCGGCCATCGTGTCCCCCGTGGGGATGACGGCCACGCCGCGGCCCTGCGACGCGAAGTTGAGGGCGGTGGGGAAGATGAGCAGCTTGTAGATGGACTCGGGGAGCGGGCTCGTTATCTCTATCATGACGTTGGCCCCCCGCGGGTAGCCGCCGCCAAGGAGCGAGTCGAGCTGCTCCGAGCCCGTCGAGAAGACGCCCTTTTGGTCCACGACCGGCTCCCACTTGGCATGCTTGAACGAGGGGGGCGGGATGAACTGGGGGAAGAAGCGGAACCGGCCGTCCTGGAGGGTGAACAGGTACCGGTGCTGCCTCACCTGCTCGCCGCGCAGCTTCTCGATGCTCAGCTCGCGGATGCGCCGGCGGTCGACCTCCCCCATGTCCATGTTTATGACGCCGTCGACCATGTAGTCGACGATGCGGCTCTCGCTCTCCAGCACCATCATGATGCGGGCGTTGGAGTTCTCGACCAGGTCCTTCTGGAGCGCCAATGCGATCTTCGGCAGCGAGAGGTCGTACTTCTCGGCCAGCCCGTCCAGGGAGTCGATTATGAGGTACGAGGGGCTGGGCAGGCGGCGCTCGATGCGCTCGTAGAGCCGCGACAGGTCCAGCATGTCCGACTGCTGGAGCAGGTTGTTGAGCATGGTCCGGTCCACGGTCGTGGGAGGGGGGGTCGCCTTGCTGTCGTACATCGCCCCCAGAAGCTCCCGGGAGGCGGAGAGCACCTGGGCCTTGCCCGTCTCGCCCTTGCGCCCGCGGGCCGCGACCGGGGGCTCCGGCTCCTCGCCCAGGGCCTTGAGGAAGCCCCGGCTCGCGTCGAGGATCTTGTCGCGCCACTCCCGCTCCTTGAGCCAGGCGAACTGGGAGTACAGGGCGGTGTCGGAGACGCGGGTGGAGAAGTAGAAGCAGTTGCGGTCCAGTCCCAGCACCTCCAGGCACTGCAGGCAGAAGGTGGTCTTGCCGGTGCCGGGCTTGCCCCGGACTATGAGGGAGCGGGCGCTCTCCTTGAGCAGGAACTTCTGAATCTCGTCCGGTATGGCGCCGGCGACCTGGGCCTTGGCGGCTGGGGCGTCCTTCACGGTATCACGGGGCAGTGATTGACCTGCGGGGTATTTTGCTCTTTCTATCGGGTTTCGACAGTGGAAACGGGGACTTCAGGGCGCTGGGAGAAGGCAGGAAGGCAGGAAGGGAGCAAGGCAGCAAGGGAAGGCAGGAAGGCAGAAAGGCAGCAAGGCAGCAAGGGAAGGCAGGAAGGCAGAAAGGCAGCAAGGCAGCAAGGGAAGGCAGGAAGGCAGGAAGGGAGCAAGGGGACGGCTTTCGTCCCTTGCTACCTTGTTGCCTTCCTGCCTTCCCTTGCTGCCTTGCTGCCTTTCTGCCTTCCCTTGCTGCCTTGCTGCCTTGCTGCCTTTCTGCCTTCCCTTGCTGCCTTCCTGCCTTTTCCCCCACCCTGAACGGCTCACACTATCTTCTTCCTCCGCCACCACCAGACCCCGATGGCCGCGGCCACGGCGAGGACCGCGACGAACCCGATTATCCGCTGGTACCTGGTGGTCCAGGGCTCCTCCTCCCTGGTCCCCACGTCGCGCAGGACCACGCGCCGCTCGGATATGGAGCCCGAGCCGGTGTACATCACCTTCTCGCCCTCGGGGTCCACCACGACCCGGATGAGGTACTCGCCGTTGTCCATCAGGGTCGTGTCCCACCTCGTGGTCACGTTCGCCCGGGCGCCCGGCTCCAGCTCGGCGACGGTCTCGTTGGAGATGTAGGTCCAGATGCCGTGGAGCCTGACCATGAACGCCACCCTGAGGTTCTGGACGGCGACCTCGCCGCTGTTTCGTACCGTGGCGTTCAGCTCTATGTCCCGCCGGGCCTTGACCGCAAGGTCCCACCGCCCGGTGGCGGTCTGGCCGGCGGCGGCCGCGCCCTCCATCGCGAACGCGGTGACGGTGATGGTCAGGCCGCCGGCGACCGGGGGCGCGGTCAGGGTGAAGTTGAACTCGGGGTGCTCGAGCGGGTCGTTTTGTGACATGGTGTAGGGCTTTTGGGAATCGGGGGTGCCGTCGGAGGAAGTGAGCAGCACGTCGGCCCGGCCGGTGCCGGTAACGTTCACCCAGAAGCCCCATTTTATCAGGGCGGGCCCCTGGATCCTGACGTTGTAGCTGCCCTCCTTGGAGACCTCAAGCCTCTCAGGGCCGGAGACCGTCACGGCGGTGCCGGGGGTGTTGGCGCCGTGGAGGGCCGGCAGCGCGGCGGCAAGAAGCAGCAGGGCGAGCGCCCAGAGGGGCGGCATCCTCATCATCGCGCCCACCTCCTGCGGAGCGCCGCGGCCGCCGCCCCGACCGCCGCAAGCATCATCAGCGCCTCGAAGCCCGGGACCGCCTTGGGCTCGGAGGCGCCCTCACCCGTCGGTCGGGGCCCGCTTGCGGTTATCCTCGGGAAGGTGAGGTTGAGCACGAACTCCGACGTGGGCACGCTCTCGTGGGCTGAGGCCGCTGTGATCCGGGCGGTGAGGCCCGGCTCTATCCGCGCGCCGGAGAACGGCTTCGCGGAGAGCACGATCTCCAGGCTCTCGCCGCCCGAGGGCCGCGGGTTGTATTCGTTGAGCGTGAGGGCCCAGCCGTGCGGCCCGCTGACGGTCAGGTTAAACGTGTCCAGCCCGTTGCCCTTGTTGACCAGCTTGACGCTGTAGTCCATGCCGCCCAGGGTGACCACGGGCCGGGTGTCGGAGGCCTTGAGCTCCAGGCCGTAGAACTGGACGATGTTGACGGACAGCCGGCTGACGTTGAAGTACCGGTCGGGGAGCTCGGACGAGGAGGCGTTGATGGTGATGATGTTGTCCCCGGCGTTGGCGTTGGCCGGCACGGTGATGTTGGCGGTCACGGTCAGGTTCTCCCCGGGCGCGAGGTCCACCTTCCGGAGGCTGAGGTTTACCGACCAGCCGCCGGGCTTGGAGACCTCCAATCCCATCGTGAACCGGTCGTTGCCCAGGTTGGAGAGCAGCAGGGTGTACTCCAGGGTGGTGTTGACCTCCCGGGTGACCTTCTGCGCCTCGTCCCAGAACAGGCCGACAGAGTGGTCCCTGACCTTGGAGAGCGGGATGTCCCACTGGAGGGCCGTGTCATTCAGGCCAATCCCCAGGGCCCGGCTGGCGTTGTAGGTCAGGTTGAACCTGCCCTCTGCGGCGGTGTACACCGCCTCGGCCGAGAAGTTGCCCGCCGGTAGGTTGACCTCGTAGACCGGCGGCAGGCCGCCGAAGTCCACCGAGGCCGTGAAGTTGCGGCCGCCCGCGCCGAATGTGGTGTTGAATGTCAGATTGACCCAGGCGGGGCGGGCGAAGGCCCCGGCGGTGCCGTTGATGTACGCCGAGCCCCAAAGCCGGGTCGGTCTCCCAAGCTCGAGGCGCACCGGCACGGCCTCGCCGGAGGGGAGCACCTCCAGCGGCCCGAAGTACACCCCGTCGCCCGTCCCGGAGAGCACCGAGTAGACCCCCGGGGGCAGCACCATCTCCAGCCGTCCGTTGACGTCCGTCCGGTCGCTGGTGTTCAGGCCCAGCCCGTCGAGCGACCGCAGCGTCAGCAATGCCCCTCCGGGTATGCGCGGGGCCACCCCTGCGCCGCCCGGCGGGTGCACGCTGAACGAGACCGTCACGTTATGGGCCGAGAGCGGGAGGTCGAACAGGCGCTTCTCGATGGAGACGCTCACCGGCCCGACCCCCTTGGCCGAGGGGGCGTAGCCTGGAGCCGACACCGTCACATTGTACGTGCCGGGGGCCAGGAAGAGGGCGTACCCGCCCGTCCCGTTGGTCGCGGCCCAAAAGACCGCCCCCGTGGCGTTTTCGTACACGACGACGGCGTCGGCCACGCCCTCCACCGCCTCGGCGGCGCCGTCGCCGTCGAGGTCGAAGGTCGCGCGGCCGGCGACCCCGATCTGGCGGACCGCAGACAGGTTGAGGTCCAGCGCCTTCCCGGCCGGGGTCCGCACGTGCACCGAGGCCACGTAGCGGATGGGCACCGACTCCGTCTCGGTGATGGTGTCCGCGGTGGTGTTGTTGATGTCGAAAGAGAAGTCCTTGCCCTGGGGAAGGGTCAGGCCGTAGTACCCAGACGGGTCCGAGGCCACTGTCAGCAGCACGGGGCCGCCGGCGGAAACGGCCACGCCCACGCCGCCGCGGCTTTCGCCCTCGTCCGCCCCGCCGTTCCCGTTGAGGTCGGTGTAGAGCGTGCCCCGCACGTTGCAGCCGGGCTCCAGGGGGATGCTCAGAGCCGAGGTCCGGTTCACGGAGACCCGGGCGAGGTGGACCAGGTCCGGTCCCTCGGGCGTAGGGAGCGGCAGGAGGCACCAGACCGTGTAGTTGCCGGGTGCGAGCTTTATGTCGTAGCGCCCCTCGACCGTGGAGACGCTCCGGACGGGGCCGCTGGCCGGTATCCCCTCGATCGACGAGGCCGGGTCGCCTACCGCCTCCTCGGGGATGAACTTGACAAGCGAGTTGCGGTACTCGGTCCTCTGGGCGACGCCGTCGCGGTTCTCGTCGTGGAAGACCGCGCCCGACACGAAGACCGACCTGTCCAGTGCCACGTCGAGCCCGAAGGTCTCCGGGCCCAGCGGGATGGTGAACAAGCTCAGGGAGGTGAGGTTGACTATCCCGCCGTCCAGCGTCACGTTCTGCTCCACCACCATCGAGTACCCGCCGGGCAGGAGCGGGCCCGAAAGCGCTCCCGTGGCGTTGGTGGTGAGGTTGGCGTCGAGGGCGCCGGGGGTCTGGGCGTACACGTGGCCGACGACGCCGGCGGGGGCAGGCCCCCCCTCCAGGGTCAGCCGTGCGGTGAACGCGGTCGGCCGGGGCTCCAGCCGGAAGTCCCTCCGGATGGCCTCCGTGCCGACGGTGACGAAGTCCGAGCCGTTGAGGTAGCCGGTGCCGCCCATCGAGACGTTGTACTCGGCTATCTGGGGCAAAAACAGGACGAAGCTCCCGTCTTGGGCCGTGGAGGCCTCGAGCGTCCGGTCCGGGCGCTTGCGGTCGGTGAGGATCAGCCGCCCGCCGTCCACGCCCTCGTCCTCCGTGGCGGCGCCGTCGCCGTTCCGGTCCCAGTAGAGCGTCCCGGAGACCTCCACGCCCTTGCCGAGGCTCAGGTTGAGCGTGAGGGGCGCGGAGAGCTCCAGGGGGGTGACGTTGACGTAGGATTCGGACTCGGTCACGTTCCGGAACGCCCGGATGACGTAGTGCCCGGCCGGTACCCAGGCCTCGTAGTAGCCCAGGCTGTTCGCGGGCAGGAACAGGGAGGCAGCCGCGCCCTCGAGCTCGACGCCCGCTCCCGCCTGGTACTCGGGGATGTTGATGTTGGGCACTCCGGGGGTGACAGTGCCCGGCGGGGTGGCGGCGCCCGGCTCGAAGACGTCGTAGTCGCCGTTGCCGTTCATGTCGCGGTAGACGGTGCCGTTTATCCTTACGCCCGGCCGAAGCGAAAGGTCCAGCGTCGCCGGCGCCCCGGGCGACGTGAACGGGGTGATGTTGACCATGATCCCGGTGCCGGCGGTGGCGCGGGCGTAGACCGTGTAGTTCCCCCGGCCCACCTTCGCCAGGTAGCGGCCGGAGGCGTCGGCGGTGACGGTCCCGCCGCGGGCGAAGGGCTCCGGGGACTGGAACGAGACCAGGGCCCCGGGCGAGGTCGCGCCGCTCACATTGTGCACGGCGATGGCGAGGAGCTCCAATGTGAAGTTCTCGGTCTGGTTGATGGTGGCCGGCACGTTGCTGCGGTAGTAGCCGTCCGTGACCACCGATACGTTGTAGGTGCCGGGCATCAGGTGCTCGACCAGGTAGCTCCCGTTCTCCGATGTGGTGTTGGACCAGAGCACCTCCCCGCCGGCCAGGAGGCCCACGGTGAGGTTGGCCGCTCCCGTGCCGTTCTCCAAAGTGAGGTTGCCGTTGAGGTTGATGTTCCGGAGCTTGACGTCGAAGGTGTCGTTGCCGCCCGGGTCGGCGCCGGTCGTGCCGCCGTCGGCGGCGAAGCCCCCGTGGTAGGCCGTGACCGTGTAGTCGGTCGGGGTGATGTTCTGGAGGAGGTACTGCCCGGTTTCGTTGAGCGGGGCGCGATAGGTCAGCCCGAGCGCGCTGTTCACGAAGGTGAGCTCCCCGGAGAGGGGCGTGTCCGTCCCCTCGGTCCAGTCGCCGTCCCCGTCCTCGTCGAAGTAGGCCCGGCCGTTTAGGGCCGAGGTCTTCACGGTGAAGTCGCGCACGATGTTGTAGTCGGGGATGCCGTCTTGGTCCAGGTCGACCTCCCGGCGCATCGCCTGGTCGTCGGAGACGTGGAACACATCCGAGCCGAGCTCCCGGGAATCCTTGAGGAGCAGCTGGTCGTCGACGCCGCCCACCCCGCCGTTGGTCACCTTGATGGTGACGTTCCCGTAGGGCGCAAGCAGGCTGTAGCGGCCCTCCGGGTCCGTGACCGTGTGGTCGTGGGGCACGCCCGGGTAGTACGAGATGGCGAGGGGCAGGTCGTCGTAGACGGTGACCCGGGCGCCGGCCAGGGGCCTCCCGTCGTCGGTGCGGACCGTGCCGTTCACGAAGGCGCCGTGGTAGTACTTCAGGAAGAACACGCCGGCGTACAGGTTGCGGTAGAATATGTCGGTGGTGCCCCTCCTGTCGTCTTCGTTCTTCCGGGCCGTCCAGGGCGGGACGACCTTCCAGTCCTGGGAGTGGTTGGCAAGCCCCGTGGTCTCGTTGTAGGGGTTCCAGTAGGCGGTGCGGTACTCCAGGCGGAAGTTGGACATGTTCCAGCCCTGCATCGGCGGGTACTGGCCGCTCCTCATGGTCGAGCTGTCGGGGGTGCCGAGGGTCGGCAGGTCTACGTAGCCGTGCTGCTTGGGAGCGATGCCGACGTCGGAGGGCGCGTAGCCGATGTACGCCCGGTAGAACATCGAGTTGTAGAACATGTCGGTGTAGTAGAGCTTGTACGTGGTGACGCGGAAGTCCGGGTCCTGCAGCACGGATTCGGGGATCTTGGCGGGGTCGTACTCCACCCCGTCGTTGCCCAGCGCGAAGGTCTTGAGGAAGTCGTTGATCTCCTGGTCGGTGAGCTTCACGGGCGCGTAGTAGATGCCGGTGTTCTGGGCGGTGAACGGGAACATGCGGGTGTCGGCGGCGAAGTAGCGTATCTCGTGGCCGGTGATGTGGCAGAGCTCGTCGTAGAGCTCCACGAGCTCGCGCTTCGTTAGCGTGGAGGCGAGCATGCCCCGCAGCGCCACCCACTTGGTGTTGAGGTCGTTCATGTCCCCGGTCCGCTTGCCGAAGACCTCCGGGTGCCGGAGGATCTCGCGTTGCCACCTGGGCAGGTCCCTCATGAGCTCGATGTCGACGAAGTCCTGCGCCCCCTGCCTGCCCAGGTAGCGCTCGAGCAGCGCCCTGACCGCCGGGCTCGTGATGGAGCCCTCGGCGACGCGGGCGATGTAGTAGGCGATGGCCGAGCTCTCGTTTTGGGACGTGATTATGTTGCCCGATATCTCCACGCCCTGCTGGAAGTTGTCGGCGATGGAGGGGTGCTCGCCCATCCGCATGCACCAGTGCCCGTAGTCCCACCAGGCGACGAACGCCGGTCGGTCCTCGGGCGATTCGTTGGTGTCCTGCGTGGCGAACCAGTACATCCCGTCGGTCCAGTAGTCGCTCGGGAACGCCGTTCCGAAAGAGCCGAACCACCAAAGGCCCCCCGAGTCCGGGTCATAGTTCGCCGGCCGGAGCTGCGCGGGAAGGATGTTGTAGATGTCCCGGTCGAAGTCCTTCTTGGTCTCGTACGGTATGCCGGCGTCGATGCCGTACCAGGTGGCCGAGCCGATGACCATGTACCCGATGAAGAACACGCCCACGACGTGCCGCACCTTGACCGAGGTCTTGACGGCGTGCCAGCGCGGGACCCAGCGGCCCTCGTTGAGGCCGCGGTAGGTCTTGGCCATCTTCTTGAAGTCCAGAAGCTGTATTATCGTCCAGGTCACCCAGCCGCCCAGGATGGCGAACACGGGCGTGGCGTTGTACATGAACCGGACCGCGCTCATCGCCATGAAGATGGCCATGAAGCACCACATTATCGTGAAGATGTAGTCGTTGCGCCACCTCTCCTTGGGGAGCCGCCAGGCCGAGTATATTATCGCGAGGAGGCCGAAGTAGAAGATGTACTCCCCGTAGGAATAGACCATCCGGCTGAAGTCGGGCGGCTGCGCCTCGGCGATGGTGGTGTAGAGCTTGTCCCGGATGAAGTACCCCTGGAAGCCCAGAAGGACGTTGTACACCGCCGGAAGGAAGGCCCACAGGATGAGGTAGGCGGAGACCACGAGCGCCACAAGACCGCCGACGACGATCGTCCAGGGCTGCTCTCGCGTGACCACGACGATGACCGCCAGGATGCAGGTCGCCAGGAACACGAAGAACGGCGTCTCGTACCAGTGGATGAAGTACATCGAGTAGTAGTACGGGAACGATATGAGCAGCGGCACGCCCATCGCGATGAGCGTCACCATCGCCATCCCGAACGGGTCCTCCTTGCGGAAGCGCTTTATCCATGCGTGGACCAGGAAGTACATGAACAGGATGGCGAAGATGTACGTGCCGCCCTTCCAGCCCAGCATGACGGCCCCGATGCTGAGGCCGGCCATGACCGAGTAAAGGACGCTCACCCGGTTCCGGGTGAAGAAGTCCGTCGTGCCCTGCGAGATGTCCCGGGCGGACCGCCACCTCCTGACCCAGGTGCGGTCCTCCAGGTTCTTGAGCGCCCTCATGAGGAAGAAGAAGCCCGTGACCACGAAGAACATGGTGTAGGAGTCGTGGTCGGAGAACCCCAGGGGCGTCCTCTCGACGTTGCCCGCCATGACCGCGATGAAGAGCGCGGCCAGGTAGGCCGGCTTGCGGCCGAACGTGTCCCGGGTGAAGAAGTATATCGGGAAGATTGTCATCGCCGCCCAGAATGCCGGGAGGATTTCGAAAAACATCCAGACCGACTCCGTGACGTCGAAGCCGTGGAAAGGCGAGAGCACGATGCCAAACAGCATCGACGACCAGGCGAAGGCCGGCGGGTTGGGGTTGGGGCCGCCGATCGGGTAGTTCATGAGGTGGTCCCAGGTGAGGTGGTGGCCGGTGTCGAGGATGTAGTCGATGGTCCGCTTGTGGTAGTCGGGGTCGTTGCCCGACACGACATAATGGTAGTCCCCGTAGGTCTCGGCCGGCGCCACTGCCGGTTCGTAGTACCAGTAGCAGCGGATGAACATCGCCAGGACGAAGAATGCGACGAGTATCCCCGCCGTCACCAGCCTGGCCCGGACCGGACGGTCCTGCCTCCTCTCCCGTTCCACCGACGTCATTGCCATCGTCCGAACCTCTGAACCGCGGTTTTCCACCTTGATGGAAAAGGCGAAATACCCAATCCCTATTTATACGTTATGATTCGCTTATCATTGTTAAATAGATGTCCGGAAGGGCAATCTCGCGCAGATAAACCTTTAATACTCGTTTTTGGATTGAGGGTACCCCAAGAGAACGGTGAAGCACTTTGGCGGAAGCAAAGGACGAAAAAAAGGCAGAGCAGAGGCCCACAGCCAGGAAGGTAAAGGACAAGTGGCGGGCCAAGGAATGGTACAAGGTCATCGCGCCCGAGATGTTCGGCGGCCAGCAGATCGCCGAGACCGTCTCCGGGGACCCGTCCCTGCTCCAGGGACGCGTGGTGTCGGTCGCCCTGCAGGACATCACCGGCGACTTCTCCAAGATGCACATCAAGCTTCGGCTTCGCATCAACCGGGTGGCCGGGTTCGAGGCCCACACCGAGTTCGTCGGGCACGACATCACCTCCGACTACATCCGCCGGCTCACCCGGAGGAAGCACTCCAAGATGGACGGCGTCTTCGAGGCCCGGACCAAGGACGGGTACGTGATAAAGATAAAGCCCATGGCCATCACCGAGAAGCGCATCCAGACCAGCCAGCAGAAGGCCATCCGGCAGCTCATGAGCTCGGTGGTGAGCGGGGCGGCCGGACGGCAGACGATGAGCGAGCTCGTCAAGGACATCCTCTCGGGGGACCTCGCGAAGGGCATCTTCAAGGAGTGCAAGCCCGTCTACCCCATACGGAAGATAGAGGTTCGCCGGACCGAGATAACCGAGACCCCAGAGCCCTCCGAGGCGCCTCCCGCGGCGGGCGCGCCGGGCGAGCCTGCGCCGGGCGCCCCGGGCGAGCCGCCCGCGCCCGGAGCCCCGGGCGCGGAAGGGACGCAGCCTTCGGGCGGGCCGGAGCCGGCGCTGCAAGCGGCGCCTCCCTCTCACTCCCCGGCAGCGCTCCCCGCCAGGCCCGTCCGGGC
>VGTL01000086.1 GCA_016874675.1 Methanobacteriota archaeon
ACTGGCCCCAGTTGCCCGCCGAGTCCAGCGCCCGCACGAAAACGGTGTGCCGTCCGTTGGAGAGCCCGGCGGTGTCGAGCCGCAAGGCCCAGGAGGTCTTCCCGGCGGCCTCCACCCACCGGCCGTCCAGGTCGACGCTGACCTCCACGCGCTCCACGGTGGCGTTCCTGGCCGAGGCCGTGCCGCGTATCCAGACCTTGCCGCCGACCGACGCGCCGGCCCGCGGCTCGGTTATGCTCACGGTCGGGAGCAGGTCCACGGCCCCCGAGGTCACGGTCAGGTTGAACCCCTGGGTGACCGCCACATTCCCGTCGTGGACCCGGACCACCACCTCGTGCCGCCCCTCCTGCGAGGCGAGTGGCACCCACTCCACGGTGCCGTTGGCCTCGCCGACCGTCATCCCCGAGGGCGCCGTCTCCAGTGAGTAGGCCAGCGCGTCGCCGTCGTCGTCGCGGGCCACGACCTGGTAGACATAGCGCTTTCCGATCCCGGCCGCGGTCACCGGCGTGCTCGATATCACCGGGGGGCGGTTGGTCGCACCCGCGGG
This sequence comes from Methanobacteriota archaeon, assembly GCA_016874675.1. Lineage (GTDB taxonomy): Archaea > Thermoplasmatota > DTKX01 > VGTL01 > VGTL01 > VGTL01. Next base: position 548 of record VGTL01000086.1, read on the forward strand.
GGCGACGTTGACGCTGAAGTTCTGGCGGTCCGAGAGGAAGCCGTCGGTGACGCGCAGCCCGACCTGGTGGGTGCCGACATCGGCCGCCGAAGGGGTCCAGGAGAGCCGGCCGGAGGCGGGGTCCACCGTCATTCCGGCGGGCCGCGTCTCGAGCGTGAAGGTGAGCCTGTCACCGTCGGGGTCGTGGGCGGCGGCGTCGTAGCTCCACTCGGTACCCACCCGCGCCGCGATAACCGGCGGCGAGCTGGTCAGGTCGGGCGGGTCGTTCACGGGCCGGACGGTCAAGCGGACCTTGTTGGACACCGTGGCCAGGCCGCGCGAGTCGGCGGCCCTGACCGAGAACTCGACCACCCCGTTCCAGTCCCGGGCCGGGGGGGCCGTGCAGTCGACGGAGAGGACGCCCCCGGGGGTCAGGGTGATGTTCGGGGTGGCGTTGGTGAGGTTGACGAGCGAATAGTCAAGAACGGCGTCCAGGTCGTCTTGGAAGAACTCGGAGAGGTCGTAGAGCGCCGGGTCGGAGGTGTCCTCGTCCAGGGCCCGGTCGGGAACGGGCACGAGGAGCTCCGGGGGCATGTCGACGAGAAGCCGCAGGTCCCCCAGCGTCACCCCGCCGGCAGAGGAGGCCGAGCATACGACCGGCACGCTCACGTTGCCCGCCGCGTCGGCCTCGGCGGCATGAAGGAGCACGTAGTCCCCGATCGCCCGGTCCAGGCCGGAGGCCTCCAAGGTGCACCGGTAGACGATCGTGAGGTTGGAGAGCGTGATGCGCCCGTTGCCGGCGTTGGACAGGTTGACCGCGACCGTCACCATCCCGTTGCCGAACGCGTCGGCCTGGGCGGTCCCCCCAGCCAGGGCGCGGTCAATGGCCGCCCCGAGGCCGGTAACGGTGCTTCTCCCGACCAGGAACCCCTTCCGCTCCCACTCCGGCGACCCGTCGCCCCCGACGTCCAGGGAGACATCCTCGGGAGCCGCCAGGCCTTCCACCGGGCCGATGTCCAGGCTGGCCGGTGAGACCCTGACCACCCGGTGGTTGCCGGTGTCGGCGATGTAGAGCTTTCCGTCGTCGGCGACCTTGAGGCCCTCGGGACCGCTGAGGTGCCGGTCGTCCGAGCCGTACACGCCGGTTTCGCCCAGGATGTACAATGGAACACCGCTTCCGTCGAACACCGATATGCGGTGGTTCCCCGTGTCCGCGACAAAGATCCTGCCCGAGGCGTCCAGGTCGACGTCGGAGGGCGCCCGGAACTGGCCCTGCCCCGATCCCGCCGTGCCGGAGGGATTCAGGACCAGGTCGGCGGAGGCGCCCCCGTCGTTTTTGAAGAGCACGACCCGATTGTTGCCGGTGTCCGCAACGAAGACAGAGCCGTCCTCCGTCTCGCCGACCCCCCTGGGGAAGCTCAGCCGGGTGGAATCCATCCCGGGGAGGCCGGACACCCCGAGCGTGTAGTCCGCGGCGGCGTCCCCCAGGCCGTTGAAGAGCTGCACCCGCGTCCCCTGGTGGAACGTCATCGGGCCGGAGAGGGTGATGCCCTTGTCGGCCACGGCGATTCTCCCGGCGCCGTTGACCGACACGTCCCAGGGCTGGTTGAGGTTGAGCGAGGTGTTCCCGGGCTGGCCGGTGATGCCTAGCTGGAAGTCCGCGGCCCCGTCCGCGAGGTCGAAGAACACCAGGACCCGGTGGTTGGAGGCCAGCGTCCCCGGAGGGTGTCCTCCGCCGTCAGCCACGAACACCCTCCCGTCGGTGCCGACCTCCAGCCCTCGCGGGTGCATGAAGTGCGACGGGTCGTATCCGGGCGTCCCGGTCTGCCCCAGCCTGGCCGCCAGGCCGCCCAGCGCGGTGAAGATCTGCACCCGGTGGTTCAGGGTGTCGGAAACGTAGATCCGCCCGGAGGCGTCCGCCGCCACCCCGCCGGGGGAATCGAACGCGTAGTCGGTCGTTCCGGGCCCGCCGAGGCAGCTGGCGCTCCGGTTCCCGAGGGTCTGCGAGTACTTGTAGGAGGAATCGAAGACCTGCACCCGGTGGGCGCCGGTGTCCGACACGAACACCCTGCCGGACGGCGAGACCGCCACCCCCATCGGGGCGGTCAGGTGCGAGCTGTCCGGCCCCGGCGCGCCGGTCACCCCCAGGGTCGCCTTGTAGACCTTCCCGGTGAACACCTGGACCCGGTGGTTGGCCATGTCGACGACGTAGGTCCTCCCCGGGCCGTCCTGGCAAACGTCCATGGGCGACATGAAGTGGTCGTTGTCGGTGCCCGGCACCCCGGTGGTGCCCAGCGTGTAGTTCCAGGACCACGAGGCCCGGCCGGTGCGGGCGAAGGCCTGGACCCGCTGGTTCCCCAGGTCGGCCACGAGGACATTCCCCGTCCGCGAGACCCATATGCCCGTGGGACTGTAGAGATGGTCGTTGTCGGAGCCCGGCATGCCCGGCGCGCCTATCGTGTCGAGCCAGGTCCCGTTCCGGTCGAAGATCTGGACGCGGTGGACCGAGGTGTCGGCCACGTAGATGTTGCCCTCGCCGTCCGTCCCGACCCCGCCCGGAAGGCCGAAGTGGGAGTTGTCGGACCCCGGCGAACCCGTCGCCCCGAGGGTGAACGAGAGCGTTCCGTCCGGGGCGAAGACCTGGACCCGGTAGTTGTCCCTGTCGGAGACTATCACCTTGCCGTCGTACCTGACCGCGACGTCGGTCGGGAAGCGCAGGCGGGAGGCGTCCGAGCCGCCGGCGTCGGGCCGGCCCAGGGTGCCCGTGAAACCAAAGACGGCCATCCGGCCCTGGTCGGCCACCCAGTAGTTGCCGCCGTCGTCGAAACAGGCGCCGGCGGGGCCGGAGAGCGGCCCGAAGAAGCTCGCCTGGACCGGCTGGTCGGCGAGCCGGCTCTTTATCAGCCGGGGCCGGAAGTCAGAAAAATCCGGGCTCCGGGAGGCGGCCGGGTTGTTGAAGTACAAATGGTAGGTGCGGGAGCCGTTCGCCCCGAGCCCCCGCACCGCGAACACCAGCCCGGCCTCGAAGCACTTGGAGCCGTTGCCTATCTCGTCGATCACCTGCAGCGGCACCTCGGTCTCCTCCAGGGTGGTGGAGTTCACCGAGGTCACCCGGAACTCTCGCTCGGCGCTGGCCAGCGTCCAGTTGCGCGTGTCCAGCAGCACCTCGACCGAAAAATCGGTCTGGTTGCTGCCCGAAAGGTCCCTCACGGTCAGCGGGAGTCGGTCCCGCCAGGAGGAGTTCCACCATCTCTGGTCCGCAAACCCCTCGATGTCCAAGGAGGCGGGCTCCACGGTGGCGTTCTTTGGCAGGAGCAGCCTCGCGGTGCCGTTGCCGGGTGCGATGAAGCGGAGCTCCTTCGTGGAGGCGCCATCGACGAACACATCCTGGGAGCCGAACCGCCCGTAGCCGATGCCCCCGAAACCCCAGTCCACGGTGCCGTCCCCGCCGATGTCCAGGGACGGGGAGAGCGGCCATCCGGCGCCGGCCAGGGTGGACACCCCGAGCGAGCAGCCCAGCACGACCGAGGAGAGCGGAACGGACAGGTTCGCCGCCGTGGCATTCCCCCCGGCGGCCAGAAGGGCGTCGGCCGAGGCCGAGCCGTCCGAGAATGTGGATATGTCCCGGGCACCCGCAAGCGGCAGCAGGGGCGCAAGCTGCATCACACCCAGCAGCACGGCCAACGCCGCAATGGACCGCCTACCAGCCATCCTACATTTCCTCCATTCTCCAGCAAAGGCCATTTGCGTCCTCGCCCGGCCGGGGTGAATAAAACCGTCTGGGCATATCTAACTTTCGTGGTACCTACCAAATACGCGCCCCGGAAGGGCCGCCCACACGAACGCCAGCGCCGGCCCGATGATGAGCCCGCCCCAGAACACCAGCCCGAATGCCCCGACCATGGCCATGCGGAGGCGAGCCCCCCTCCCGTGCTCCCCGCCCCAGGCCAGGCGCAACGCCCACGCCCCCAGCGCGAGGGGTATCGCGGCGAAGAGAGCCGTCACCGCCCCTCCCGCCGGGTTCTCGCTGGCCGCGAGGGCGATGCCCATCTGCATCACCGTCATCGCGCCGGTGCCGACCAGCATCAGGGCCGCCGCGGTGCCCGGCCAGAATGCCGGTGGGAACGGCCACCTGCCCTTGCGGCGGCCCAGGTACGCCACGGTCGCGGTGCCGGCCCCCAGCGAGAGCGCGAGAGGCGCAAGGACGAGCGCCAGGGGCTGGCCCTCCCAGAGGCGGATCTCTATCACGCTGAAGGGTATGAGCAACCACTCCCCGGCTGTGAAGCTCTCGAGGTAGCCGATGGCGATCCCGAAATCGCCGCCGCGGTCGGGCTCGAAAACCGCGATATAATAGGTGGCGGTCCGGTTGACCGTGATGTCGACACGGCCGATCTGGTAGTAGCTCGCCGGGGTGAAGGGCTCGTACTGCCGGCCCCTGATGGTCCCGTTGACCACAACGGCGCCGTAGCCTTCCGGGACCTCCACGAACGCCGGCAGGCGGGTCCCGTTGGCGAAGCCCGGGCCCATCGCTGCAAGGCGCGGCAGGAACCCGGTGTCCGAGTGCAGGAACAGGCCCGCGTAGAGCCTCTCGCCCTTTTTGAGCTCCAGTTTAAGTACCGGGCCTCGCCGGCCTCGTGAAGCTCGCTGTAGAACGCCCAGGACTTGGTGGGCTCCGGGACGTTCTGCGCGCTCGAGAGGCCCTCGTTCTCGCCGGTATCGGACGGTGAATGGGCGAGGGCCTGGCCAGCGACGATAGAGAGCAGCACCAAGGCGGCCGCCAGGGCCGGGAACGCGCGCCTCACGGGGCAAGGCAGCCGACCCATCGGATAACTCCCTTTGCACGATTCGGGCTCAGATTTCGGGCCCGTGCCCGTCGGGAAGCGGCTCGACGACCGTCGCGGGACCGGCCGGACCGCCGGGCCTCTCTCGCGCCCGGCCGACTATGGTCATTATCCGGACCTCGTCCTTGAGCGCCGGGTCGGCGATCGGGCCCCACATGATCTGGGCATCCAGGTGGATGAAGAGGTGGAGCTCCCGGATGAACCGGTGGAGCTCGTCCTCCCCGTATCCCGGCGGGCAGTGGATGACCGCCAGCGCCCGGTCGTGGCCGGAGATGTCGCCCTCCGGCATGAGCGAGTCCACCGCGTCCCGGATGACGCTGCGCGGCCCCAGGTGCACGCTGGATTCTCCGAACCCGAGGAGGGCGATGTCCCGGATCTGCAGCACCTTGCGCAAGTTGGGAAGGTCCTCGCGCGTGAGCAGCTGCGTGATGCTCCTGACCGGGTGGAGCAGGAGGTGGTCGGCCACCTTGAGCGCGTCGGGGAAGTTCATGTGCGGGAAGTCCCTCACCAGCTTGTCGTTGTGGACCACCACCACGACATCGGCCTCGTCCCGGAGCCGCTCCAGCCCCACCCTGGCCGCCAGGTTGCGCGTGCGGCCCTCGGCCCGGAAGGGGTGGACCGTCAGCGCCACGACGAGCGCCCCGGCCTCGCGGGCGGCGCGGGCTATGACCGGGGAAGCGCCCGTGCCTGTCCCGCCGCCCAGACCCGAGAGGAGGAAGAGCACCTCCGTCCCCTTGAGGGCCCCGCCGATCCTTTCGAGGTCGGAGCCGGCGGCCGCCTCTCCGGTCTCGGGGACGCCGGCCGCCCCCCGTCCCCCGGTCGTGGTCTTCCCGATGAGAATCTTGCGGCACCGGAGGCCCACCAGGTTCTGGGCGTCCGTGTTGACCGCCACGGCCTCGACATGCGGCAGGCCGGAGCCGGCCAGGCGGTCGACGATGTTGCACCCTGCGCCGCCCACCCCCACGACGCGAACTATCGGCCTGCGCCCGGCATCGGCGCTCGCAGCGCCCTCGCCGAAGGTGAGGTACTTGCGGGTGGTCATCGTACCGTCCGGATAATGGAGCGGCGGATTAATCAATATTCGCATGTTGGTCAAAGGGTGCAAGGGTGCGGGACGCAGGGTGCAGGGTGCAGGGTGCGGGGGAAAGGGCACGGGGGAAAGCATGGGGGTGTCCGGGGGCCTCGGCCGGCCGCGCGAAACAATCATAAGGGGGAAGCGCTTTTGCCTTCTCCGAGCGGGAGTAGCTCAGCCTGGTCAAAGGCGCCAGATTCAGGGTCTGGTCCTTAGTGGTTCATCGGTTCAAATCCGATCTCCCGCAAACTTTCTTCCAGAAAGTTTGATCAAAGAACGCTGCGCGGGCGACCGTCGCAAGGCTGCGACGGTCGCCGGCTCGCCGGCCATGCCAGCTCGCCGTTTGCTCGGGCGGCCTGCTGGCCGCCCTCGCCCCCGCACCCTGCACCCTGCAAAGTGCGCCCCGCGCCTTCTCCCCTCGCCCCCCTCACCAGCTGATTCTGTGGGAGGCGGGCACCGCCGAGGGTGCCGAACCGGGGGCGACGGTGACGGCGACGCCCGGCGTCGGCCCCACCGGTCTCCAGGAGTTCCAGTCGAACCAGAACAGGCTCCACTCGCCCACCTTGGAGGGCAGCTGCATCGCCGCCATGGAGGACAGGTCCGTTATGCCGTTTTGCGCCAGGGCCCTGGAGCTTGCCAGCACCGCCTCCTGTACGTTCCCCGGGGGAGCGGCGCCGGATTCGGCCGGGCGCTCCAGCTCGAAGTACCGGCGGGCCGGCGCCTGCCCGCGCCCAAGCAGGCTGGTATGGAAGTACTCGACCACGGTGGAGCCGCGCACCCGGCTGCGGAGCACCACGTAGAACGAGAGCAGCGAGGATGTGGGGTTGACCCTGGCGCCCCGGCCCTTGTATAGCACACGCTCGACGTAGAGCTTCACGGAAAGGCGCGCCAGGTAGTGCAGCCCGATGACCGAGAACACGAACGTGACGAACATCGTGTAGGTCTGGAAAGGGACGGCGTACGCCCTCATGCCCCACATCGCGAGGATCGAGAAGAGGCTGAAGGGTACCATGTACCAGGTCACGGCCCCGTCGAGGTCCAGCGAGCGCTCCTTCCAGCTGAACGGGCCCAGGTAGGGGAAGGCGAACGAGGTCATCGCGTCCAGGAGCACGTGGGAAAGGCCCCCGAGCAGGGCCAGCACGAATCCGGCGAGGAGGGGGATCCCCGCCACGACATTGAAGATGTACGCCACCACGAGCGCGCCGGCCCCCAGGAACACCAGAGTGTGGCTTGTGCCCCGGTGCCGGATCCCCCGGAAACGCCGGCGCACGCCCCGCGGGAGGGCATAGAGCACGACGTCGAAGTCCGGCAGCATCGCCATCACGACCGGGAGGAGCAGGAGGTACTCGTTGTAGCCGACGAACGTGAACGCCCCGAGCCAGCCCACCAGGTACCCTATCAGCATGTGGGTGAACAGGTCCAGCAGCGTCCCCCCGAGCAGGCGTCCATGGCGCCCGGGGCTACACCGACCCCGGTTATCTCTTTTTTGGTCGCGCGGGGCACTCGCCCGGGCCCGAAAAGTATTATTGGGGCACAAGTCGATTGCCGTCCGATGGAGCACCCCTGCGAGCGGTGCGGCAGGAGGTTTGATTCCCTCATAACCATAGACTATGCCCACTCTTCGGTCCAGTACACGGAGATAATGGGGGCCCCCTACACGGGCACGGACCACCTGTGCCTGGAGTGCGCCCGGACGGTGCTCGACATGTCAAGCAAGGACATCGTCTCGGACGACAGGAAGCAGACGCGGGATGCCGAGTACATGGCCGCCACCCTGCGCTCCCGCATAGCCCTGTCGGTCGTCTCCACGGTCCTCGAGGTCTTCGGCTACGAGGTCTATCCATATACCATGGAGAACCAGCTGGGCGCGGTGCTCCGCCAGGTGAGGCAGAAGGACACCGCCGCCCCGTTCCGAAAGCTGGGCGGCTCCCCCGACCTCTTCGTCTTGGACCGCGAGCCCGGCGAGGGCCGCTTCGTCGAGGTGCTCGACGCCGAGGTGCCCGACGAGTCGCGCATATGGCTTTCGCACTTCTGGCTCTCGTCGCTCCGGGAGCGCTGGCCCGAGTCCGTGCTCGTGGTCTTCTGCACCCCGTCCATGAACATCTTCGCGAAGACCGCCGGCGACCTGCACCTGGAGGCGTTCCCGGTCGAGGTCTCCCCGCTCACTGGCCGGTTCCACTGCGCGCTGGATCCGCGGCGTGACCTGGGGCCCCCGGAGGCGGTCTTCAAGCGCATCGACCCGCGCAGGCACTACATCCTCACGAAGCGCCTGCGGGCGGCGGTTCTGCGCTCCGCCTCCCTGCCCAGGTGAGGCCGCGGGGCCCATTGCCATGGCGGGGCCTGGCGCGCCCCCCGACGGGCGGTGCTCCCTGTCGTCGGGAAACAGCAATCTTTAATTATCAAAGAACAAATATACTCTCGTCAACGGTGCTGTGATGGCAAGGAAGAAGGATAAGGCGGCAGTGCCCGAGCGGGAGGGCATCAGCCCGGCGCTCTGGCTGGTGCCGCTCGTGGCCATAATCGACCTCCTTTACTATTTCCTGCTGTCGATGGGCTACGCCCTCCCGACCTTCGGCCTCTCGATGTGGATGATCAACCTGGGCTCGGTGGGCATTCAGGGGGCGCTGCTTTGCGTCCTGGCGGTGTCGCACGCGCTGGACCGGCGCGCCACCACGGTCAGCGAGGACGAGGTGGACGGGCCCGATGCCGAGGACATCGAGAGGGACCCGGCGGGCGGCACCGCGGCGAAGGGCGCCACCCCTGCGAAGGCCCCGGCGGGCGGCGCGGCCACGAAGGGCGCGGCATCGGCGAAGGCTTCGGCACCCGCTCCCGCCCCCCGGCCGGCGGGCAGGGAGGTGTTCGAGTACCCCCCCAAGGTGAGCGGGGGCATCTACGCCGACAGCCACATCCCGCTGGGCGAGGGCAGGTTCCTCAAGCTCCGGACACAGATCGCCCGCTCCTGCCTGCTTTGCGACGAGCAGCAGACGTGCTGGGAGATAGTCCGCACCGGCGTGGAGCAGGAGATCTTCGCAAGCAACATCGACTGCAAGGAAGGCCTCAACATCGAAAGCTAGGATGGATTTCTCATGGCAAGGATGCATGCAAGGCGGCGCGGCTCATCTTCCTCCACCAGGCCCCTGCGAACGGCCAACCCCGAGTGGGTGCCGGTGGATTCGGCCGAGGTGACCAAGCTCGTGGCCAAGATGGCCAAGGAGGGATTGACCTCGGCGCAGATAGGGACCAGGCTCCGGGACCAGTACGGCGTGCCCAGCGTGCGGCTCGCCACCGGCAAGAGCGTTCTTCGGCTCATGAAGGAGAGCGGGCTCAAGCTGGACTTCCCCGAGGACGTGCGCAACCTCATGAAGAGGGCCGTGCGCCTCTCCGGCCACCTCTCTGGCCGGCCGCGCGACCTGCACAACCGCAGGCGGCTCCAGCTCGTGGAGTCCAAGATCCGCCGGCTCGTGAAGTACTACCACGGGACGGGCGCGCTGCCGGAGGACTGGAACTACTCGCTCGAGACCGCCAAGCTCCTGGTCGAGTAGGCCCGGGGGCCGGGCCATGCCAGAGAAGGACGCGCCCGGGACGGTCTCGAGGGTCCTTTCGAAGATGGAGGAGGGCCTGGCCGGCCTCAAGGCCGGCCGGGAGCCCGTGCGCGTGGTGACGCACTACGACGCCGACGGGCTTTGCGCCGCCGGCATCCTCTCGAGGGCGCTGCTCCGGGCGAACCGGCCCTTCCACACCACCATCGTCCACCAGATAGACGCGCCCCTCATCGAGACGCTCTCCAGGCAGTCCTACCCCTGGACGGTGTTCTGCGACCTGGGCTCGGGGGCGCTGGACCTGGTCGAGGGGCTCCGGTCCCGGGCCGTGATCATCGACCACCACCGGCCGCTGCGGGAATCCCGCCAGGCGCTCCAGCTCAACTGCCACCTCTGGGGCATCGACGGGACCTTCGACGCCTGCGCCTCCACGCTGGCCCTCATGGCCGCCGTTTCGCTGGACGAGGCCAACTGGGACCTTGCGGGCATCGCCTGCGCCGGCGCGATAGGCGACCGGCAGCACTGGCCCGCCTGGAGGGGGCTCAACGCCGAGATAATGGCGTCGGCCGAGAGGATGGGCCACCTGCGCACCCGCCGCGGTCTGGTGATCGACGGCCCCAACCTGCTTTCAGCGCTATCGGAGAACAACGAGCCCTTCTTCCGGGGCGTGTCCGGCAATCCGGAGGGCGCCCGGGCCCTCATCGAGGCGGCCGGCCTCAGCCCCCAGGCGACCGTGAAGGAGCTCGACGAGTCCGAGCTCGGGGCCCTCGCCTCCCTGCTGGTGCTCAACCTTCTGCGGGGGGGCACGTCGGAGGAGTACGCACGCGGCGTCATGGTCGACCGCACCTGGGTCTCCGGGTTCGACACCGACGCGAACGAGCTCGCGGCCGTGGTGAACGCCTGCGGGCGGCTGGGACTGGAGGATACGGGGCTTGCGGTGTGCCTGGGCGGCCGGGAGGCAATGGAGGAGGCGCGATCCGCGCGCCGGCGCTACCGGGCCGAGATAACGAAGGGGATGCTGGGCCTCGAGGCCCGGGGCATCACCCGCAAGAAGCATCTCCAGTACTTCTACGCTGAGAGCGCCCAGATGGCCGGGGCGTTCGCGGCCCTGGTCATGAACTACCTCTTCCCGGGGGAACGGCCGACCGTCGCGCTAGCCCGCGAGGGCCAGAGCATGAAGGTGTCCGCGCGCGGGACGCGCCCGCTCGTCGCCCGGGGATTGGACCTGGCGAAGGCCTGCCGGGAGGCCGCGACCGGAAGCGGGGGGGACGGCGGGGGGCACACAATAGCCTCCGGGGCCACGGTGCCCCTGGGCTCCGAGATGGCCTTCCTCGACGCCCTCGACGCCGCCGTCGGCAAGCAGCTGGCTGGTGGCGCCGGGTGAGAGCGCCCGACCTTCGGCGGCTCGCCGACATCCACGAACTGCGGCCGGCCTTTCTCAGCGCCTACCTCGACCTTTCCCGGGGCGTGGACCAATCGTTCGTCCGCAAGCGCAGCAAGGAGATCGGGAACGCCCTCGCCGGAAGGCGGGAGGAGCTGGCGGTGTTCGAGGAGGCGTTCGCCCGCCTGGAGCGGATGCTGGAGGACGAGGTCCCCAGCGACGGGGGCCTGGCGGTCTTCATCGGCCCGGCGGCGAACCTCTTCGAGACCTACCGGCTCCCGGGCCAGCCGGAGATGCGGCTCGTGTTCGATTCCTCGCCCTACATCAAGCCACTGGTGGCCCTCCACCACGAGTTTGAGGAATACATAGTCGTGGTCCTCGACCGCTCCCACGCCCGCATATTCCTGGTCGCCCACTACGAGATACTGGATGAGGACGAGGTCTGCGAGGAGATAGTCCGCCACCACAGGCACGGCGGCATGTCCCAGATGCGCTTCCAGCGCCTCCACGCCGGATACGTGGACCGCTTCTTCAAGGAGGTCGCGGAGCACCTCGTGAGGGAGGTCGAGCGCTGCAAGTGCCAGGGGCGGCTGCGCGGAATCGTGCTCGCCGGGCCCAAGGACGCCAAGACCGCATTCGAAAAGTACATGCCGGCCGACCTCCGGAAGCTTCTGGTCGGCAAGGTGGACGAGCCGGCCGACGTCCCGGCCGGCACCGTCGTGCGGGCGGCCCACCCCATCGTCCGCGAGCACGAGCGAGCCGCCGAGGGCGAGATGATTGAGCGCCTGAGGGGCGAGATCCTCCGGGGCGGCCTGGCCGCATACGGCTTCGACCAGGTCAGGGAGGCGGTCGCCTCGGGGCGCGCGGACGTGCTCATCGTCCAGGCCGGTTTCTCGCTGCCCGGCTGGAGGTGCGAGCATTGCCGCAATTTCGGCACCGGTAGCCCGCAGAGGTGCCCGGCCTGCCGCAAGGAGCCGGTGTTCGTGGATGCGGTCGAGGAACTTGTCGAACTGGCCCTGGACATGGGCACGCAGGTGGAGTTCCAGCCGGCGGACTGCGGCATAGCGGAGCTGGGGGGCGTGGGGGCGCTGTTAAGATATTGAACCCGGCTTTCCCGTTTCCAGCCTAAAGTATTTATCCCCCGATTACGTGCTAGATGTTTTACGTAGGCTATGCGGTCGGACGTGAAATCCAATAGCCAGAATCCGTTCAGCCGCAGGGCCGATCATTCAGGGGTGTAGCGGATGTCTGCAAGATATCTCAAGGCCAACAGGCTGGTCTCGACCGGTGTGATCGCCGCCTTCGTCCTGAGCGCGCTCCTGCCGCTCAGCTCGAACCTCGCATCGGCCGGCTACCAGGGCTGGTTCACCGAAAACTCGGTGTACAGCATGACGCTGCAGAACTGGGACCCGACGGATCTTTGGGACTTCAACGAGGACCAGGGGAGTTACGTGGCGGTCGGGATGGTGCCGACCACGGACTACGACCTGCGGATATTCCAGAACACCGGCGGGGCAGGGGCGGTCATCGCCCAGTCCATCCAGGCCGGCTCGAACCCCGACGTCTGCGTCCACAACGGGATAGGGATAGCGTTCGCCAACTCCCGGAGCGCCGAGGTGTACAACCCCGGGGGCGGCTCCCCGTGGGGCCAGAACTACCGCATCGAGTACAACATCGCCGACCCGATATCGGCCAACAGCGTGCAGACATTCTCGTTCAGCAACGCCAACATCATGGAGACCTACCAGGTCGCCGCCACGGCGGGCGTGACCTACACCTTCCGCTTCTGGTCCGTGCCCAACGGCAACGCCGACTACCGCTTCTACGTCTTCAACCTCGGCTCGGGCAACTGGGGGAACCTGAACAACGCCATCGGCAGCGGGGGCTACCAGTACGGCGTCTACAATTCGTTCAGCATAACCCCCGGCGCGGCCACCACCTACGGCGTCGTCGCCATCAACCACAACATGGTGAGCACCGCCAACGTCCAGTTCGTGGTGGGCGCCCCCGACCTCGTGGTCTCAGGCATATCGATCTCCCCGACCCCCGTGAGCTGCGCCGGCTACACGGTCGTCCCCCAGAACCGGCCCCTCACCTACTCGGTCACCGTCTATAACCAGGGCTACGGCAGCGCCGGGGGGTTCGGGAGCACCTCCTACATCGACGGCGTCCAGCACGCCACCTGGAACATCGGCTTCCTGGGCGCCCGCGAGTCCTTCACCAACTACGTTACATATCCCACGCTCAACACCGATTCGCACCAGCTGACGGCCTGGGCCGACTCCGGTGGCGCCGTGGCCGAGGACGGGACCTCCGGCACAGCCGCCGCCGAGAACAACAACCGAAACGGCCGGACCGACTCCGTGGCCGAGGTCCGCTCGGCCTGGACCGATGACGCCGACGACACCGTACCCAGCGCCGGCGGCTACCCGTACTACTTCTACGGCTATTACCTGAGCGCCGGCGAATCGCAAAAATTCAGTCCCGTATCAAAGTCGGCTAGCTCTTAAGCAATCCAAGACCCCTTCGCGTGTTGTCGAGACACCCCAGGGGACTGGAATATGCCTAAGAGCCAGCTCGAATGGAAGGTAGAGTGGACGGAACCTA
>VGTL01000087.1 GCA_016874675.1 Methanobacteriota archaeon
GGCTCATCCTGGGGCTCTCCCTGCTCGATTCGGCGTTCCTGGGCACGGCGCTGGCATCCAGCAGCACGGCCATAATCGCCAAGGTGCTCGCCGACATGGGCAAGCTGCACGAGAGGTCCGCGTCGATAATGCTCGGCGTGCTCGTGGTCGAGGACCTGGTCGTCGTCCTTCTCCTGGCCATGCTCCAATCCTATCTCTCGGTCGGCTCCTTCGGCATGTGGTTCATCGGCTGGGAGATCCTCAAAATCATCCTGTTCATCGGCGGCGCCCTTGCCGTCGGAACCCTCGTCATCCCCAGAATCATCGACCGGGTGGCGGGGATAAGGCGCCTGGAGGTTTTGGTGATAATCTCCGTTGGACTGGTTTTCGGCCTGGCGTTTTTGGGAAATGTCCTGGGCTTTTCGTTTGCCATCGGGGCCTTCATCATGGGGGTCTGCATAGCCCCTGCGAAATCGGTGCACAAGGTGGCGCACGGGACCAGGCGCCTCAAGGACATATTCGGGGCAATATTCTTCGTCTCGGTCGGGGCGCTGATAAATGTGGGCGAGTTCGCCGGGTTCCTGGTCCCGGCCGTCCTGATAACTATCGGCATGTTTTGCGGGAAACTCGGTGGTGTCCGGCTCGGCATGCGGCTCTTCGGCCACGGCCGCGTGATGTCGCTTAGGGTCGGGCTCGGGATGGCCCAGATAGGCGAGTTCGCATTCATCGTGATGCAGGTCGGGCTCGGAGCGGGGGTCATCGATTCGCGGCTTTATCCGGCAATCGGCGTCGCGGTCCTCATCACGACGTTCCTGACGCCCTATCTTCTGAGGGCAGGTTACGGACTGAAAGATCCGGGCCGGCAGGCTGTACCATAGGCCGGCTATCAGGGCGGAACGATATACCCCCCTGATACAATCCCGGAAAGGTGGCCGGGCCCGGCCCTACCCTGGCCGGGAAAGGCGCGCCTTGCTGGTTCAGGCGCGGTCCGGCCGGGCCCGCCGGGGGCTATCGCGTCTTGCGGGCCCTACCGCATCTGCGACACAGGCCGTGGATGTCTATCCTCCGGACCGCCGAGTGCGTCCTCCTGACCGCCTCGAACACGGCCGAGGGGCTGGGGTGGTTCCGGTCGGCGAGTATCTGCCGGCAGATGGCGAGCCTCTGGGGCGTGACCCTGAAGCCTCCCCTCCGCAGGCCGTCGATTATCCTCCTGTCCGCCGCCTGGTCCATTCGTCCCGATTCTTAGGTACTAATCATTCTTAAATATATCCCTGCCGATTGTCGCCCCCATGGACGAAGGACGAGAGGGCCCGCAACCGGACATGGCCCGCAGGCAAGCCGCAGGCGGCGGCACGACCGACCTGGACTGGTGGCCGGCGGACTTCGGCCACTACGGGCCCCTGTTCATCCGCATGGCGTGGCACAGCGCCGGGACCTACCGCATGGGCGACGGCCGCGGCGGCGCATCGAGGGGCAGCCAGCGCTTCCCGCCGCTCAACAGCTGGCCCGACAACGCCAACCTGGACAAGGCGCGCCGGCTGCTTTGGCCGGTCAAGCAAAAGTACGGCCGGAAAATCTCCTGGGCCGACCTGATGATCCTTGCCGGCAACGTCGCGCTGGAATCGATGGGCTTCAAGACCTTCGGCTTCGGCGGCGGGCGCGAGGACATCTGGGAGCCGGAGAAGGACGTCTACTGGGGCTCCGAGGGCAGGTGGCTGGAGGACAGGCGCCACTCGGGCGACCGGCAGCTCGAAAATCCCCTCGCCGCCGTCCAGATGGGCCTGATCTACGTGAACCCGGAAGGCCCCAATGGCAACCCGGACCCGGTCGCCGCGGCGCGGGACATCCGCGAGACCTTCGCCCGCATGGCGATGAACGACGAGGAGACCGTGGCGCTCATCGCGGGCGGCCACTCCTTCGGCAAGACCCACGGCGCCGGCGACCCGAAGCATGTCGGGCCGGAGCCCGAGGCGGCCGGCATAGAGGAGCAGGGGCTGGGCTGGAAGAGCGGCTTCGGCACGGGCAAGGGCAACGACACGATAACCGGCGGCCCGGAGGTCATCTGGACCACCACGCCCACGAGGTGGAGCAGCAATTTCTTCTGGAACCTGTTCGGGTTCGAATGGGAGCTTTCGAAGAGCCCGGCCGGGGCGTTCCAGTGGAGGCCGAAGGGCGGCGCGGGCGCCGGCACCGTGCCGGACGCGCACGACAGGTCGAAGCGCCACGCGCCCTCCATGCTGACCACGGACCTCGCATTGCGGTTCGACCCCGCCTACGGGAAGATCTCGCGGCGCTTCATGGAGGACCCGGACCGGTTCGCGGACGCCTTCGCCCGGGCGTGGTTCAAGCTGACGCACCGCGACCTGGGCCCGCGGTCGCGCTATCTCGGCCCGGAGGTCCCCGCGGAAGAGCTCATCTGGCAGGACCCCATCCCCGCGGTCGACCACGAGCTCATCGATGCGAGGGACATCGCCGCCCTCAAGGCCAAGGTCCTGGCCTCCGGCCTGTCGGTGCCAGAGCTGGCCTCGACCGCCTGGGCGTCGGCATCCACCTTCCGCGGCTCCGACAGGCGCGGTGGCGCCAACGGCGCCCGCATCCGCCTGGCGCCGCAGAAGGACTGGGAGGTCAACCAGCCCGCCCAGCTCGCGAAGGTGCTCAGGACGCTGGAGGGCATCCAGGGCGCCTTCAACCGCGCGCAGTCCGGCGGCAAGAGGGTGTCGCTCGCCGACCTCATCGTCCTGGCCGGCTGCGCCGGCGTGGAGCAGGCCGCGAGAAACGCCGGCCACGATGTGACGGTCCCCTTCACGCCGGGGCGCATGGACGCCTCGCAGGAGCAGACCGATGCGGCCTCCTTCGCCGTTCTCGAGCCGGTGGCGGACGGCTTCCGCAACTACCAGAAGGCCCGGTTTGCCGTTCCGGCCGAGGAGCTTCTGGTCGACCGGGCGCAGCTTCTGACCCTGACCGCCCCCGAGATGACGGTCCTCTTGGGCGGCTTGCGCGTCATGAACGCCAACTTCGGAGGATCGAAGCACGGTGTCTTCACCGAAAGGCCGGGGGTGCTCACGAACGACTTCTTCGTCAACCTGCTCGACATGGGCACGGAGTGGAAGCCGACCTCGGAGGACAAGGACGTCTTCGAGGGCCGGGACCGAAAAACGGGCGAACCCAGGTGGACCGGCACCCGCGTCGACCTGATATTCGGCTCGAACTCGCAGCTTAGGGCCCTGGCGGAGATCTATGGATGCGAGGACTCCCGGGAGAAGTTCCTGGAGGACTTTATATCGGCGTGGAACAAGGTCATGAACCTTGACCGATTCGACCTCCCCCGGGCCCGCGCCGCAGGGACGCCTGTCAAACTATGACAATACGCACAGACACGAACTTAAGCAAACACTCGCCTTCTTCCGATAAGAGCCCCCAGAGCGGCGCAAGTCGCCAATCATCAGCGAGACGGCCTTTCGAGGCCCGTAATATTTAGCTTCATCGCAAGCTCCATTAGCAAACCACACGTCAAGGTGGCCGAGCCCGATGCAATCGACCCGGCTCATCTCGGGGCCTTGGCGGCCCTCGGCCGCCCCCCGCCCGTCAATGCGGATGCCTGTGATGGAGGTCGGGCGCGTGGCGGTGCTCGTGATCGAGGGCCTCGTGGGTATGGACGTGAGAGTGGGGCCCGTGCGGCACGGTCCCGCCTCCGTGTTCGTGGACATGATGCCCGTCATCGTGCGCATGCCTGTGCTCGTGGGTCTCGAGCGCGTGGGCGTGCCGGTGCCCGTGTGCCTCCCAAAACAGCAGGATGGCGCCCGCCATCGTCAACAGGAACGACAGGACGAACCACGCCGTGACCGGATCATTGAAGATGACGAGCCCGAGGAGGACACCGATGAACGGCGCTGCGCCGAACAGCGCGCCCGTGCGGGCCGCCCCGATGTCCCGCAGCGCCCGGATGTACAGGGCCATGCTCAGGCCGTAGCACACGAAACCCACTGACACGGCCGCAAGCGCGCCCGGCAGGGCCGGAAGATCCCTTCCGAGCACCAGCGAGAACGCCACGCCGAAGAGGCCGGCCCCGACCCCCTTGATGGCCACCGTCGAAACCGGGTCCTTGGCGGATATGTTGCGGGTGAGGTTGTTGTCGAGCCCCCAGAGGAAGCAGGCGGCGAGTATCCCCAGCGCTCCGATCGAGAGGGCCCACCCGCCCTCGTCCTTGACGGAGACTGCCATGCTCCCGGCCGTGATGAGCACCAGCGCCAGCCACACCCCGCGCCCCACGGCCTCCCTGAACATCAACCGGGCGATGATGATGGTTCCCACGGCCTCGAAATTCAAAAGCAGGGCGCCGAAGGCGGCGGGCGTGGTGCTCAATCCCACCATCATCAGCATAGGGGCCATGATTCCTCCCGCCAAAAGCGCGGAAAGCAGCCAGGGCGCATCGGAGCGCTTCAAAGGCGCCTCGGCCCCGGATTTGCCCATGGCGCCGGAGCCGAGCTTCACAATCGCCATTCCGGCGCCGCTGCCAAGATACAGCAATGCCGCAAGCACCACGGGGTCCGTCGCGGCGAGCATGAGCTTGGAGAGCGGGGCGCTGGCGCCGAAGAGCACCGCGGCGGCAAGGACGAACAGGATTGGGAGCGCCGGGCTTGTCAAGCCGCTGCTTCGGCCGGCGGGCATCGACGGACCGTTCATCGGGACACCATGTGTTTTGGTATCATAAATACTTCATGGGGATCCGATTCTCCAACCCGGCAGGTCCCTCCCGGGAGGGCTTGACCGGGTCGGTCCCGGGCTTTCCTCACGGCGCCGGCCGCCGCCCGTCGCGCAGGTGCCCGATGGCCAGTATCGGGTGGCGCAGGAGCATCCGCGGCCCGGAGAAGCGCATCACCTCCCGTATCTGCGAGCGCCGGGGCTCCCGGTAGCAGTGGACGCGGCATTTGGCGCAGGTCGGTTTGCGCTCCTGGAAGGGGCAGCGCTCCAGGCGGGCCAGGGCGTATTCCTGCAGAGCCCGGCACCCCTCGCAGAGCGCCCCCCGGGTGTGGTGCCTTTTGCGGCAGAAGAGGCGAATCATCGCCTCCAGCGTCAGGCGCTCGCGGCGGATTCGGGGGCCCGGTCCGGCCATCGGCCGGGCCATCGCCCGGCCCGCTCATCTGCCTTTCGCCCCGGCGGGTTTGCGCTAGTCCCCCCGCAGGTAGTCGCTAGAAATCCACCGATTGCTCCGGGACAGACTATTTCAGCACCACCTTATCAGCCATCGACCTCCATTTCCCATGGAGAATTTCTCTTTGAGAGGGGAAGTTCCCTCCCCCACAGGTAGTCTGGGCTGGATGCGGCTTGCAACTCCTCCCCAGACAGGGGCTATCGACTTACCCGATGACGAAGCACCGTTTAGCATTCAACCCACCACCGGTACTCCCGTGCCAGGATGTCATAGTCATAATGGGGGTTCGGGGCCCATCCGGCCAGGATATTGACCAGCAACCAGTGGTCATAGAGCATTGCCGCGAGCACGAAGAAGAAGTACCTTATGACCGGATTCCTGGTCGTCGTCAGGATCAGGAAATCGTCCCTGACCCTGAACCCCGTCTCAATCCCCCAACGGCCATCGTAATTCTCAATCTTCTCCGAGATGAGTTCTTCGCTGACCTCTCCGTTCGTGAAGAAGACGAAGAGAGGGTCCTTGTCCGGGAACTCCCGTTTTTTTTTCGGCGAGGGCGCAATCACTATTATGACCGTCACCGACCTCGGCCTCTCCCCGACCGTGAACGGGTCTATCGAATAGCGGAAACCTCGCTGGCGAGCGAGATATTTATTGACCTTCTCGTTCCGTGGAGCGGGCATCTCGAACACGAGGCCCAGCTCCAAGATATCACATATGACCGCCACGGAATAGAAGCCCCTGTCCAGTAATACGGCTTCGATGTCAATGAGTGGTATCACCTTCTTCAGGACGGTCTTGACCAGGTCGTTGGCGTCCACCAGGGACGGGACGGGAAGTATTGCGAGGGTGAACCGCTGGCCTTCAACCACAATGTCGAGGACAATATACTGATAGGCGTAATTGGTCCCCCTGCACTTCTTGGTTCCCCTTACTTCCGGGGGCCTCTTTGGCTCATCCTGGGGCTCTCCCTGCTCGATTCGGCGTTCCTGGGCACGGCGCTGGCATCCAGCAGCACGGCCATAATCGCCAAGGTGCTCGCCGACATGGGCAAGCTGCACGAGAGGTCCGCGTCGATAATGCTCGGCGTGCTCGTGGTCGAGGACCTGGTCGTCGTCCTTCTCCTGGCCATGCTCCAATCCTATCTCTCGGTCGGCTCCTTCGGCATGTGGTTCATCGGCTGGGAGATCCTCAAAATCATCCTGTTCATCGGCGGCGCCCTTGCCGTCGGAACCCTCGTCATCCCCAGAATCATCGACCGGGTGGCGGGGATAAGGCGCCTGGAGGTTTTGGTGATAATCTCCGTTGGACTGGTTTTCGGCCTGGCGTTTTTGGGAAATGTCCTGGGCTTTTCGTTTGCCATCGGGGCCTTCATCATGGGGGTCTGCATAGCCCCTGCGAAATCGGTGCACAAGGTGGCGCACGGGACCAGGCGCCTCAAGGACATATTCGGGGCAATATTCTTCGTCTCGGTCGGGGCGCTGATAAATGTGGGCGAGTTCGCCGGGTTCCTGGTCCCGGCCGTCCTGATAACTATCGGCATGTTTTGCGGGAAACTCGGTGGTGTCCGGCTCGGCATGCGGCTCTTCGGCCACGGCCGCGTGATGTCGCTTAGGGTCGGGCCCGGGATGGCCCAGATAGGCGAGTTCGCATTCATAGTGATGCAGGTCGGCCTGGGCGCCGGGGCCGTCGATGCGAGGCTGTATCCGGCCATCGGCGTGGCCGTGCTCGTGACGACCTTCCTGACACCCTATATGTTGAGGATTGGCTATGGGATGAAGGACGCGAGCCCGCAGGCAGTCCCATAGACCCGCCGTCAGGGCGGAACGACAAATCCCCCTGAGACCTCTTCCACCAGTCGCACCGGCCCGTCATCCCTCAACTGCAATTTGCCAGTCAGGGGAATGGATATATATTCCCCCCTGCGCAACCGTTATCGATAAAATGTCCGACCGGGTGGTTGAGCCCGAACGGATGCCTTGAGCGATGTATTCCCGGCCGGGACGCATCCGTGCGGGCGTTCAACACCTAGGGGTTGTACCACCGGAGGAGCAGGGCATTCCCGATGACGATGAAATCGCTGAGCACCTCGGCGATCGCCGCGACCAGCGGGCTCAGCACCAGCTGGTGCGTCAATGGAAACAGGAGCCCCGCCGCGACGGCGATGCCGACCGAGTTGTACAAAAGGGAGAATGCGAGATTCTGGTTGATTTTCGACATCGCCCGCCTGCTAAGCCCGATCGCCTGCGAAACGTTTCTCAGATCGCTCTTCACGATGACGATGTCGCCGGCGTCAATTGCGATATCCGTCCCGGAGCCGATGGCCATCCCGACATCCGCCCGGGCGAGGGCGGGGGCGTCGTTGATTCCGTCGCCCACCATTGCGACGACCCCTCCCTCTTTTTTCAGTTCCTGGACGGTCTCGGCCTTCTGCATCGGCGACAGGCCGTGCATCACCCGGCCTATCCCCGCCTCGAGGCCGATCGATTTGCTGGTGCGTTCGTTGTCTCCGGTCACGATGATTGTCCGGATATTCATCGCCTGGAGCCTTTCCACCGCCTCCTTCGAGGACGGCTTGAGGGTGTCGGAGAGCGCCAGGACCCCCGCAACCTCGCCATCGACGGCCACGAAAACCGTCGTCTTTCCGCGGGATTCCAGGCGGCTTGCGGCGTCCAGCAGGGAATCCTGGGGCTCGAGGCCTTTCAGCATCAGCAGCTTCCGGCTGCCGACGAGCACCGTCCGGTTGCCGCAGGTTCCCTCCACCCCGTAGCCCGGTATGGCGGCAAAGGAGGTGCAATCGCAATTGTGGGAGTGGCTTTTCCCGGCCGCCCGGACCATGGCCCTGGCGAGGGGATGGTCGGAATGACATTCCGCATTCCCGGCCATCCCAAGGATGTCCTCCCTCGACCAGCCTCCGCCGGAAACCACGTCCGTCAATTCGGGCTCTCCCAATGTCAGGGTGCCGGTCTTGTCAAGCGCCACCGTCGAGATGCGGCCCGTCCTCTCCAGCGCTCCGGCGTTCTTGAACAGGATGCCCATTTCCGCCCCCCTGCCGAGGCCCACCATTATCACCGTCGGGACGGCAATGCCCAGGGCGCACGGGCAGGCGATGACCAGTATAGTGACCGCGACGGTCAGGGAGAAGGCGAGCGTCTGGCCCGCGAAAAGGAACCATGCCAGGAAAGCAAAGAGGGATATCATGAGCACCAGCGGCACGAAATACGACACGGCCCTGTCAGCCATCCGCTGGACCGGCGCCTTGGATTCCTGCGCCTCCCTGACGAGCCTGGTTATCTGGGAAAGGGCGGATCTCTCGCCCACCCCGGTGGCCTCGACCTGCAGGATGCCGTTCCTGTTGACCGTTCCGCCGATCACGCAGTCCCCGGCCCCCTTGTCCACAGGGATGGATTCGCCGGTGATCATGGATTCGTCCACCGAGGACGTTCCCTCAAGGACGGTTCCGTCGACCGGTATCCTCTCCCCGGCCTTGACAAGGACGGTGTCCCCGGCGGCTATCCGGCAGATATCGACATCGACCGGTTTGCCGTTTTGAATTGTTCTGGCGGTCCGGGGCTGGAGCTGCATGAGCTTTCTCACGGCGTAGGAGACCTTCCCCTGGGCCAGATGCTCCAGGTACTCGCCAATCGACATCAGCGTCAGGACGGTGGCCGACGCCTCGAAGAAGGTGGTCCCCCCACGGAAGGTGCCATATACGCTGTAGGAATAGGCCAGGGTCGTGCTCGTGACGACCAGCACGTTCATGTCCAGCCTTCCCGCACTGATCGACCTGTATGTCCCGAAGTAGAATTTCCATCCGACCAGGAACTGCACCGGGGTTGCGAGAACCAGGACCGGGAGATGTCCGGCCCCGAACAGGTTGCATGACTCGATTGCCAGGATGGGGATTGTCATGCCAAGCCCGAGGGCTATCAGAAGGATGTCGGACAGACGGCCTTCTGGCCCCCTCTCCTCCGGGCGGATGTCGCCGGCGCAGCATCCCGCCCCACCACCGCGTCCCCGCTCCGTCATCGCAAGGTCCTAGGCTGACATAGGTGATGGGCATTGTGCTAAGAATCCCTCCGTTCTTTAATAAATCGATCACACAATGCAATTGCAGATTCTGACCCCGGTCAGGGACGCCAGCCCCGTGAACATTCCCTGGATTCTCGACATGTCCCCGATCAACACCATCTGTTCGACGCAGGTGTCCTGGAAATGGGTGTGCATGGAGCTGTGGATGATATCCCCAAAAGAATGCATGACCTCGGCCACGTGCTGCGTCTTCCGTCCGTCATAAACCACGGATATGAGGAAATGCCCCTCGCTGCCGCACCGGGAGGTCCATTTGTTCTGGACCACATACTTGTGAAGCGCGTCCCTCACGGAATCGGAACGGCTCGTGAACCCGAGCCTCCGCCACACCTCGTCGAAATCCCGAAGTTCCTTGGACGGGAGGGAGACGCTGATGACGACCATGTCGACGCCGGTTCTCGGATGCCCGTGAGGTTTCTTAATACTTGTTGCCAGGGTACAATCTGGTCTGACCGGCTAGTTTTGACCAAACCCGGCCGGCCGGCGGGCCGTCACCTGAACATGAAGCTCTTTGAATCTAGGCTCGCCTTCTGGATGACCACCTGGCCGTCCTGAAGCGACATCGGAAGGTAGCTCGGCCAGCAGCCCCCCTCCGTGTTCGGCGTGCCTATGAGGTTGAGATGGAACTCCTGGCCGCAATTGCTGCATTTCATGCAGCAGCCCTTCTGCCAGAAACCTTTTTTTGCCTTGTAGCACAGGTCGGAGGCATCCGCCGCCAGGTGGATATTGCCGTCGGTGCCCTCGAGCAGGAAGTACCGCACGGCCGCACCCCCGGAATCGTAGGTGTAAAACTGCGCGGTGGTCGAGAGGTCCCTGACCGGGATCCTTATCTCCTGCGAGCTCGGCGGGGAGCTGGTCGGGGTCGCCGGCTGGTATCCTTCGCCGTCTTCCTGGTCCCCGGCCATGACGAGCGCATAATACAGGCCCAATGCCGCAAGCAACACCGCCGTGACCGAAACCCCGGCGATCCTGGCCGCCCTGCGCCTCCTCCGGGCTTCGGCCAGGCGACCCGCCGACCTGCCGACGTACCCGCTTCCGCGGCCTCGCCTCGGCGCCCCTATCCCTCCCTTCTCGTCCGCGCCGGGGCCCCGGCCGTGGACCTTCCTGAGGTGCCTTTCATAGTTCCTCGAGTTCACGAGGGCGCCGCATACGCGGCAGTCGACCCTGCCCGGTTTTTCGCTCATGCAACCACCTCCGTTTTTCCGGCGACGGTTCCGTCGGCCGATTCCGCGGCGGGGGCCGTCCGGAGGGGGGAGGACTTGTCGCCATGGACCCGCCCGTCGACGATCTCTATGACGCGGCCGGTCCGTTTCCAAATGCTCGGGTTGTGGGTCACCATGACTACCGTGTGCCCCTCCTCGTGCAGCCCGTCGATCATGTCGAGCACGATGTCGCCGTTCTTCTGATCGAGGTTGCCTGTCGGCTCGTCCGCGAGCAGTATCTTCGGCTCGTTTATCAGGGCCCGGGCTATGCAGGCGCGCTGCTGCTCGCCCCCGGAGAGGTGCGCCGGAACGTGGTCAAGCCTCCTCCCGAGGCCGACGCTCTCGAGAGCCCTTATCGCGTCCTCCTCGTCGACGGTGCTGTGGAAGTACTGCGCCAGCATCACGTTCTCGAGCACAGTGAGGTAGGGCACCATGTGGTACTGCTGGAATATCAGCCCGATGTTCTCCCTTCGGAACCGCGTCAGGTCCCTCTGGCCCATCGACGACACAAGCTCCCCGTTTACCCTGACCTTGCCCCCGGTGGGGGCGTCCAGACACCCGATGATGTTCAGAAGCGTGGTCTTCCCGGAGCCAGACGGGCCGACGATCGACACGCACTCGCCCTCCATGATGTCGAGCGATATGCCGTCGAGGGCGAGCGTCCTCCCCCCGTACATCTTCGACACGTTCCTCAGGCTTATGACAGCCTTAATTCCGCCCGCGCCCGTTCAATCCCCCCTCAGGACGGCCGCCGGCTCTATCCCGAGGGCACGGCGTATCGGGATTAGGCTGGCCAGCACCGCCACGCCCATGGAAACGCCCACCGTGAACGGGAGGACGACGGGGATGAACTCCATCGTGGTGTTGAACACGGACACGCCGATGGACTGGGCCAATATGAAGCCCACCACGTACCCGACAAGGCCCCCCGCAAGCCCCGTGAGGGCGGCCTCCCCCAGGAACAGGGACGCGATGCGGGAGTTCTCCGCCCCGATGGATTTCATGAGGCCGATCTCCCTCCTTCGCTCGATGACCGTTGTGGTCATCGTGGTCATCACGCCGAGCACCGATGCCCCGAGCCCGACCGCCGCGATGAGCATCATCATCTGCTGGAGGCTCATCATCATCTGCTCCTCGGCCTTGACCAGCTGCCTGACGCTCTTGGCTTCGATATCCGGGAGGACCTTCTCTATCTCGATTGCGATGTCCTCGGCCGGGCAGTCGACGCAGTGCGCGCTCACCTGGACCGAATGCACCTTGTTGTCGCGCGCGGTGAGCTCCTGGGCCACCTCCATGTTGACGAACACCTGCGAGTCCTCGACGCCGCCGGTCGCGACGAGCCCGCTCACCTCAAGGTCCAGCGTCGTCTCGTTCCTTGTCTCGGGGTTCAGGTAGCTTGCGCCGAACAGGGAGCCGACCTCGAGGCCAAGCTTTGCGGCGGCCGCAACCCCGACGATGCAGCCCTTCCGGTCGTTCATGTCCTCGACCCAGGCTCCCTGGACCTCCCAGTAGGGTGCGATCTTCCGTATGCCGGTCGTCCACGGGTTGCCGGTGAAATCCCTTATCTCAGGGACGGGGCGGTCGAAATATGTGCCGGCCAGGACGACCTCCAGGGGCTGCGATGGGGTCGTTACCGTCACCACCTGGTAGAGGAACGGCGCGTATCCGAGCACGTTGGAGCTCCATTTCGCAATCCTCTTTATCTTGTACAGGTCCGTTTCGTTTATATAGGACTGCTCCGTCACCGAGCCGAAGCTCACACCGGGCAACCCGATCTCGATGGTGTTGGATTCGGGTATCAACATTATGTTCGAGCCGAACTTCCTGAACTCTGTGCCGATCTTCTCCGTCACGCCCATCGACATGGTGAGCAGGGCGCTGGCTATCGAGGCCCCCATCATGACGGCGACGATGGCGATGGCGATCCTGGATTTCCGGTTCGAGAACGATTTCCTCAGGACCCTGGGCAGCATTGACATCACCAGTTCCGGGGCCGATCTGCCGTCATAATATGGTCTCTATGGGGACGTAGATAATGGACATTGTGCTAGGAATCATGCGGTTTTTTAATAAACCGATCGCATCTTGCGAGTGCCGATAAACCATCACGGCGCCGGCCTTATTCCGTCTCGCAGGTGCCCGATGGCGAGGAGGGGGTGGCGCAGGAGCATCCTCGGGCCGGCAAAGCGCATTATCTCGCGTATCTGCGAGCGCTGCGGTTCTTTGTAGCAGTGGATGCGGCATTTCGCGCAGGTCGGTTTGCGCTCCTGGAAGGGACAGCGCTCGAGCTTGCCCATCGCGTAGTCGTGGATGGCCTGGCATCCGGCGCAGAGCGCCCCCCTGGAGCCGTGCTTCTTGCGGCAGAAGAGCTGGATCATCGCCGCCACCGTCTTGCGCTCCCTCCGGATGCGGGGCACCGCCATCGTGCGGGCCATCGGGGGGCCGTATTAAAAACCTTCCATGGATCACGCCGCTTCCCTGCCAACCTTCTTTTACCTGTTCCGTGTTCCCCCCGTCCATAGTGTTGGGGAACATGGTCGGGGAGGTCTCACCGGTCGCCGCGCTGTCCCGGGTCGCGGGCGAGATGGAGCAGCTGGGCATCACCGGGTTCGAGGGCATCCACTACATGCTCCCGCCCGCCCGCCTGGTCGAGCTGGCCCTCCGGCGCAACGAGGGGAAGCTCTCGGCCGACGGGGCCTTGTGCGTCCTGACCGGGAAGTACACCGGCCGGTCGCCCGGCGACCGCTATATCGTGGACACCCCCGGCGTGCACGACGAAATCGACTGGGGGCCGGTCAACATCCCCATGTCGCCGCAGACGTTCGAGGCCCTCCGGGAGAAGCAATCCTGCCACCTGCGGGGCAGGGAGCTCTTCGTGGTGGACGCCTTCCTCGGGGCGGACCCGGCCCGCTGCCTGCCGGTCAGGATGATAACCGAGAAGGCCTGGCACGCGCTCTTCTGCACCCAGCTCTTCATCAGGCCCTCCGAGGAGGAGCTCCAGACCCACCGCCCCGGCTTCACCGTGGTCGCCACGCCCGGCGTGAGCCTCTCGCCGGCCGAGGACGGGACCCGTTCGGAGGCGGCGGTGGCTATCGACTTCGAAAAGCGCCTGGTCCTCGACATCGCCACCGCCTATGCCGGTGAGATGAAGAAGTCGCTCTTCACCGTCATGAACTACCTCCTGCCGGCGCGGGGCGTGTTCCCGATGCACTGCTCCGCCAACCTCGGCGCCGGGGGCGACACGGCCATCTTCTTCGGTCTTTCCGGGACGGGCAAGACCACGCTCTCCGCCGACCCGGGACGCCGGATGATAGGCGACGACGAGCACGGCTGGTCCGACGACGGGATATTCAACTTCGAGGGCGGCCTCTACGCCAAGTGCATCAACCTCGATCGGGAGAGCGAGCCGCAGATATGGAACTCGCTCCGGTTCGGC
>VGTL01000088.1 GCA_016874675.1 Methanobacteriota archaeon
GCTGGTGTGGGCGCTCTCGCGGGGGATGGAGCTGCGCAAGGCCGCCCTCCTGGCCAACGCCGCCGGGGCCATCAAGGTCATGTCCTTTGGCGGCACGGCAGGCGCCCCCACCGCGCCGGAGCTCCTCGAGTTCATACGCGCACGCAGGAAATGACGGGGCAGCGGGGAATATGAAAAGGCGCAAGGCGCAGGGCGCAGGGCGCAAGGGGCGAAGGCGCAAGGGACAAGGCGCACGGGCAAGGAACGAGGATGCAGATAGTCCGCTGTTCCCCTTGTCCCTTGCGCCTTCGCCCCTTGCGCCCTGCGCCCTGCGCCTTGCGCCTTTTCCCTAGGGCCTCTGCGCCGGCCCCTCGCGCAGCTCGCCGCGAAGGTCGATCGTGGCCTCCCTCGCGGGCCCCAGCGACACCAGCTCGATGGGGACCCCCAGCTCGCCGCCGATGAAATCGAGGTATTCCCGGGCCGCGTCCGGCAGGGCACCGAGGCCGCGGCCGGCCAGCGCGGTCCACTCCGCCGGCTTGAGGGACTCCCAGCCGTCGAGCTCCCTGTACACGGGCTCGGCTCTGGCGAGCC
Organism: Methanobacteriota archaeon; assembly: GCA_016874675.1. Lineage (GTDB taxonomy): Archaea > Thermoplasmatota > DTKX01 > VGTL01 > VGTL01 > VGTL01. The sequence continues at coordinate 571 of VGTL01000088.1, forward strand.
GGTCGATGGACGCCGGGAAGGAGGTGGTCCTTCCGCCGTCGATCTTGTACGCCACCGCCACATTGAGCCGCCGCAGCCCGCCGAGCACGTCGAGCTTGGTCACCGCGAGCGCGTCCAGGCCGTTGACGTCCACTGCGTGGGAGAGGGCCACCAGGTCGAGCCAGCCGCATCGGCGGGGCCTTCCGGTGGTCGTCCCGTACTCGGCCCCGGCCTCGCGAATGTGACGGCCGATGTCGTCCCGAAGCTCGGTCGGGAAGGGGCCCTCGCCGACCCGGGTGATGTAGGCCTTGGTCACCCCGACCACCCAGTCGATCGAGCGGGGCCCGATGCCGCTTCCGGTCGAGGCGGCGCCGGCGACCGCGTTGGAGGAGGTGACGTACGGATATGTGCCGTGGTCCGGGTCCAGGAGGGTGCCCTGCGCTCCTTCCATGAGGATGTGCTTCTTCCGCTCGAGCGCCTGGACAAGCAGGCCGGAGGTGTTCCGGATGTGCTTTCTGAGCTTTTGGCCCATTTCCAGATAGGACTCCAGCATGCCCTTGAGATCAAAGCGGGCGTTTTCGCCCAACGCCGCGGTGAGCTTGCCCTTGACCGACACGGCGAGCTTGAGCTTCTTTTCCAGGAGCCCGGGCTCGAGGAGGTCTCCCATGGTGATCCCAAAGCGGGCGACCTTGTCGGAGTAGGCCGGGCCGATGCCGCGCTTCGTGGTCCCGGCCTTCATGCCGCCCTTGGCCGCTTCCTCCAGTCCGTCCAGCACCAGGTGGTAGGGCATGATCACCTGGGCCCTCTCGCTGATGAAGAGCCGGTAGCCGGAGATGCCCTTCGCCTCCAGCTCGGAGAGCTCCCGCAGGAGCACCTCGGGGTTTACCGCGACGCCGTTGCCGATGACGGCCCAAACCCCCCTGCGCACTATCCCTGACGGGAGGAGGTGGAACTTGAACTCGCGGTCCCGGAACACTATCGTGTGGCCGGCGTTGTCCCCTCCGTTGAACCGGGCGACCACGTCCGCCCCCTCGGAGTAGTAGTCGACCACCTTGCCCTTTCCCTCGTCCCCCCACTGGGCCCCCACCACTACCTCAACGGGCATCGGTTCCCCGCGACCAAATCGTGGGTAGCGTAGATAAAGGTTGGCGAGGCGACGGGGTGCGGGGTGCGGGGTGCTGGGGGCCGGAGGGGCCGTCATTCCCCCGCCCCCTGCACCCCGCACCCCGCACCCCGTCGTTTCCTGCACCCCGCACCCCGCACCCAGCACCCTGTCATAGCCAGGGAAAAGCTTTATCAGTCACGTTCTATTTCCCAGACATCCGGTATGACGATGTCGAGGAGCGGTATAACAAGGGCGGCCGCAGTGGTGCTGGCGGTGGCGATGATGGCACTGATGGGCTGCAACAGCACGCCCGCGCCCGCCCCGGCCCTCTCTGTCAAGGCCGTTGACGGCAGCCAGAAGGCCGTCGCCGGCACGAACCTCACCTTCTTCATGAAGGTGAAGAACTCCCAGAAGGTGCTCGACACGGTCGCTCTTTCGGTCCAGTCCCAGCCGGCCGGCTGGTCCGCCGCGCTCGGATGCTCGACGCTGGACATCGCGCCCGGCGCCTCCAAGGGGACGGTGCTCGAGGTCTCGGTCCCGGCGGGGGCCCCGGCGGGCACCTACTCCGTCAATGTCCGGGCGGCCTCCACCCTGCGGGGCTTTTCTGCCACCGGGAGCGTGAAGGTCTCCGTCCGGGAGGGCTTCGGCCAGCCCCTCGACCTTGCCCACAACGGCAGCACGGTCAAGGTCGACTACACCGGCTACCTCGGCAGCTTCGAGATATTCGATACCTCGGTGAAGGCGATCGGCAGCGACCAGGCCTTCCCCAAGTCATCCTCGTTCAAGGTCCCGCTCGACAACGAGTACCAGCCGCTGACATTCGAGGTCGGCAAGGGACAGATGATAAAGGGCTTCGACGCCGCCGTGGTCGGCATGGGCGCCGGCCAGTCCAAGACCATACGTGTGCCCCCCGAGGAGGGGTACGGGGTGTTCGAGACCACCTTGGTCAACCTCACGGAGACGTTCCCGATGCACAAAACGATGCCGCGGCTCAACTTCACGATCACCTACGGGGAGGAGCCCGTCGCCAACAAGGTCGTGCTGGAGCCCTGGTGGGGCTGGAAGGTCCAGGTCGTCGACTCCGGCCCGGAGACGGTCTCCCTGATGACGCTCCCCGAGATCAACTCCACCCTGTTCCCCTACGGCTGGGAGACCCGGGTCGTGGAGGTCAACGGCAGCGCCGACGGCGGCATCGGCCGGATAACCGTCCGTCACTATCCGGGTACGGGAGGCAACGTCACCGTCCGGGGCATGAAGGCCGAGGTGACTGAGCTCACCCCGACCGCGGCCAGCATCAAGTACAACCTCAGCACCGGCAACGTCCTGGCCACCCAGGACCTCTACTTCAGCATCCGGGTGGTTTCGATAGGATAGGAGGGAATGGAATGGCAACCGTGGTCATCGGAGTCAAGAAGGAGTTCACGTCCAAGGTCCCGGAGCTTCTCAAGGACGACCTCGTGAGCCGCCAGAGCATCACCACCCGCGAGGCGGCTGCGCTGGAGCTCAAGTCCGAGCTCTTCCTGGTCATCATCGAGGGCAACGAGAAGGGCATCGAGCGCGCCAAGGAGGTCTTCAAGCCCGTCGGCGAGCCGCTGCCCGAGAAGGAGGCCCGGGAGGTCATCGACCGGGTCAGGGCCGAGGAGGAGAAGGCCTCGATGGGCGTCGGGATGATCTTCGACGCCTGAAAGCTAGATACCCCGGGCTTCAGTCCGGGGTCGTCTCACCATGGCACAGCGTCCAAGCCCCGGACTTCAGTCCGGGGTGCAAGACGCATGGCGCAAGGAATTCTCAAACGGCCCGGGTCCGTTCCCGCCCGTTTTGGCGTTTTGCGGAGCGCAGGAGCCTCTCCACCTCCGACTCGGAGGGCAGGCGGCCCCCGGCGGAGAGCAGGGCGCGCACCGCGGCCCGGCCGCTCTGCTTGCCGAGGACGAAACGCCTCCGGTTGCCCACGGCTCCGGGCGGCACCGGCTCGTAGGTGGAGGGCTCCCTCAGGACGCCGGCGATGTGGATGCCGGCCTTGTGCGTGAAGACCCCCTCGCCCACGAGGGGGGCGTTGGCCGGCAGGGGCACCCGGGCGAGGCGGGACACGGTCGCCGCCAGCGGAGTCAGTCCCCCGGTGCGTATCCCGATGTCCTTCCCGTAGAGGAACTTCAGGGCGGAGACGAGCTGCTCCAGGGGCACGTTGCCGCTGCGCTCTCCGAAGCCCGCCACGGTCGTGGCCACGGCGTCGGCGCCCTCCTCGAGGCCGGCGAGGGCGTTGGCGAGGGCCAGCCCGAAGTCGTTGTGCAGGTGGAGCGTGAACGGCGTTCCGGTCAGCGGGCGGAGCCTTCGCACCAGGTGCCGGATGCCCTGCGGGTTGATGCATCCGAGCGTGTCGGCCAGGCCCACCCTCCAGGCGCCGGCCGCGACGGCGGTCCGGAGTGCCTTCCGGAGGAAGGGCAGGCGCGTGCGGGTGGAGTCCTCCGGCGTGAAGGAGGCCCGGAGGCCCATCGAACGGGCAAGGTCCAGCGCCTCGGGTATGGCCTCGAGGACCTGCGACTCCGACATGCGGAGCTTGTACCTGAGGTGGAGTGGGGAGGTGGCGATGAACAGTAGTACGGCGTCCGCCTCGGCCGCCTGGGCGGCCTCGATGTCCTCCCTCCTAAGGCGCGAGAGGCACAGCACCTCCGCCTCCAGGCCGGCGCGGGAGACCGCCCTCACCGCGCGCAGCTCGTCCGCCGACACCGCCGGGAACCCGGCCTCTATCTGCGGCACGCCTATTCCGTCCAGGAGGCGGGCGATGCAAAGCTTTCGCGCCGGCGTGAAGGAGACGCCGGCCATCTGCTCGCCGTCGCGAAGCGTGGTGTCGTAGACCGTTATCCGGCGGGGGAGGCGCGGGACCCCCTCCCGGTTGTAGGGCGAACAGGCCGGGCGCTGCATCGCGGCCTAATCCGCCATTTGGTTATTAGGCCTTTCCGAGGTTCCACTCCGCCCGGCCGTACCTCTCAAGGACGAGCCTTTCGGCCATCTCCCTCTCGGCGTCCGTGGGCTCGCCCGGGACGGCAGCCGCCCCGAAAGCTCGCTCGAACCCGGAGAGGACGGCGCGCTCCACCTCCTTCATTGACGGGAGGCGGCCCAGCTCGGCGCGCAGGGTGGTCACGCGCTGGCGCGGGTCCCAAAGCGAGCGCTTCCCCGGCCCGGGCCCGGGGACCCTCAGCGCCCGGAACATCTCCCCGGGGTCGGCGTCGACCAGAACGGTCCCGTGGGTCAGGACCACCCCGCGCGTGCGAAACTGGGCGGAGCCGGAGACCTTCCGGCCGTTCACCAGGACGTCGTTCGCCGGGCTGAAGACGGCCGGGGCGCCCAGCGTCGAGAGGCCCCGGGCGAGGGCGGTGCAGACCAGCTCCAGCGAGCGCGGCACGGAAGACGGGAGAAGGTCCCGGGTGGTCAGGGACCACACGAGCTGGCGGTCATCGGTGTAGATCGCGCCACCCCCGCTCGGCCGGCGCACTATATCGATTCCTTTCGCCCTGCAGTAATCGATGTCCACCTCCCGGGCGGCGTCGAGGGAGTAGCCCAGCGTCACGGCCGGCGGGCGCCGGCGGTAGAAATGGAGAGTGTCCGGCACGGCGCCGTCCGCGCGCAAGCGGGCGATGGCCTCGTCGAGCGCGGCGGTCCGGGGACCCGGAGCCGGGCCGGTGTCGAGGAGACGCCATTTATTCTCCATTCAATTCCTAGTATATGGTAAAGCTAATATATATCGCTCTGGATATGTAAACAAGGCGATTGTTATGAAGGGAAGGTCGCTTGTCGCGAGCCTGCTCGTGCTGGTCCTGCTTTCCGGAAATCTCGTGGCCGGGGCCGCGGATGTGCCAGACCCCGTGGCCGCGCCAAATCCCCCCCAGCGGACGATGTCCCTCACGTTCGACGCGCGGCCGGAGAGAGTCAGCTTCCTGGGCTCGGTCTGGGACACCTTCCGGATCGAGGGCTGCCAGCAGGCCTACGGCGCCGGCGGGCCCGACATACCGGTGAAGGTGGTGAGACTGGAGCTGCCCGGCCCGCTGGAGAGGCTCGAGGTCGATTTCGCGGGCAAGACGGCGTTCGAAAGCGTGCGATTGGCGCCGGTGGGCCCCGACTACCTCTTCGGGCTGGACATGCTCGACCCCACAAAGCCTCTCGTGGACACCGGGCTCTACTCGAAGGACCGGCTGCTGCCGGCGGTGGACCACCAGCTGTTCAAGCTCGGGGAGGGGCTCAACGGGCAGGGCGAGCGCACCTGGTTCTACGAGCTGCAGCTCTACCCGCTCCGCTACAACCCGGCGAGGGGCACGGCGGTCCTCCAGCGGGAGTGCGAGCTGGCCCTGTACTACGAGAGCGCGCCGGCGCCATTGCCTGAGCGGGCCTGGGACGGCGTCGCCACCCCCTACGTCATCATCACCTCCACCGCGGTGAACGCCTCGGGCGCGCTAGCACCGCTGGTCGCCTGGAAGACCAAGAAGGGCCTGCCGGCAATGGTCTTCGAGGTGCCCTGGATAGAGGCCAACTACCCGGGCTTCGACACGCCCGAGAAGATACGCAACTTCCTGATGCAGAGGTTCCTCAATCCGTACCTGATGCAATGGCTCCTGCTCGTGGGCGACAACAACACCGTGCCGACGAGGCTCGTCAAGAACCCCAGCCCGGTGCTCCCGTTCGACGACGCCTCCATCCCGGCGGACAGCTACTACGGCTGCCTCGACACCGACACCACCTGGGACGCGGCCGGCAGCAACCACATCTACGGCGAGTTCTTCGACAACAACTTCGACGGGCTCTACGACGGCACCGACCTGGACGACGCCATCCAGGACGTGTGGGTCGGCAGGTTCGCCTCCTCCGACACCGCCAGGATCTCCACTTGGGTCCAGAACGTCGTGAACTACGAGAAGGCCACCTCCCCCGGCGCCTGGATGAACTCCTGCACCCTCATCGCACCCAACGCCGGGGCCATCGGCACCGCCATGCAGACGGCGGCCAAGATGGAGGAGTACATCAACAAGACCGTCCAGGGGTACTACGGCTACCTGGGAGCGTACTACGGAAAGGTGGTCAGCGGCGGGTCCATAAACCGCCTCTACGAGCAGACCGGCACGCTCAGCCGGCCGGCGATCATCGGCTCGGTGAACACCGGCTTTGCCTTCGGGACCTGGATATCGCAGGGCGACGCCGCCGGCATCAGCTCCCCCACGGCGGGCACGCTCTTCACCTCGGCCGACGTCGCGGGGCTCACCAACGGCGCCCGGAAGCCGGTCATCTTCGCAATGTCGAGCTCCGCCGGCAGGTTCGACGACCAGGAGTGCCTGGGGGAGGTGCTCACCGAGAACAACCTGAACAACGGGGCGATCGGGTTCGTGGGCGCCTCGCGGGTGACCTCGGGCACGGCCTCGGCAGGCTACCCGACGGGCGGGCTCGGCAACGGGACGGCCATCCAGATGGATTTCCTCTACCAGATGCAGCTTGGCAAGCAGTTCGACGCCACGCTGCTCTACATGGGAAAGACCCTCGGCTACGCGAAGCGGGGCTACCGGGACGTCCAGATCGACCAGAACGCCGGGATATTCATCCACGACTACACCGTCAAGGCGTTCTACGAGTACAACCTCCTGGGCGAGCCCAACTGCCCCGTCTGGACCGACACCGCCACCTCCTTCAACCCCCAGACCAGCGTCTCGGAGGACGCAAGCTTCAAGAACGTATCCATAAGGGTCCGCAACGCGATGACCAACAGCGCGGCGAACCACACCCTGGTGTGCCTGGAGTACGGCCCGGCGGGCTTCTACGGCTACGCCGAGACCAGCATCGACGGCTGGGCCAACTTCTCCATACCCAAGGGCATGATGCTCGGTAACGTGACCATCACCCGGGCGGACTTCACGCCGTTCGAGTACGCCGAGGTCCCGCTCGACGACACCTACCCGCCATACACCGACATAATCGTGACCCCGGCCATCCCCGACGGCAGGGACAACTGGTACAAGTCCTCGCCCACCATCCGGCTCATTCCCGAATCGGGCGTGACCACCTACTTCCGGTGGGACAGCGATGCCGAGCAGACCTATTCCGGAGGGGTCATGAGTCCCCCGGAGGGCGAGCACACGCTCCACTTCCGCTCGGTGGACTGGAAGGGGAACAGGGAGGGTGAGAAATCCCTCACATTCAAGGTCGACTCGCTGGTCCCGAACACGACCGTGACCGTGACGCCGGCGGAGCCCGACGGCGAGAACGGCTGGTACGTCACCCGGCCCGAGGTCCGGCTCTCCAACCCGGGCGACACCGGCTCCCCGATCCAGATCAAGTACAAGGTGGACGCCGAGCCCGACTTCGCCGACTACACCGGCGCGATAGTCGTCGAGGAGCGCCAGCACACGCTGAAGTTCTACTCGCAGGACTACGCCGGCAACAAGGAGAAGGAGCAGACCCTGACGTTGAAGGTGGACACGGTGCTCCCGTCCAGCCTCATAAGAATCAATCCGGCGACCCCCGACGGCCAGCACGGCTGGTACCTCAAGGAACCCTCCATCACATTCTACCTGGACGATCTCAACAGCCCGTTCATCCGCTACTCCTGGGACGGCGGACCGCCCGAGAACCTGAGCGCCACCGGCACCTTGCACCCGCCCCAGGGCATCCACAACCTCACCTACCAGGCCGTGGACGAGGCCGGGAACGCCGAGGAGGCGCGAAACCAAAGCTTCAAGCTCGACTCCCAAACCCCCGTCACGAACCTCTCGCTGGACCCGGCGCTTCCCGACGGCATGAACGGCTGGTACGTCACCCGGCCGACGCTCGTTTTCGACACCGGGGGCCCGGACACGGTCCGCTACAAGTGGAACGAAGAGCCCTATGTCTGCGCAACCGGTCCGCTGCTCGTGCCCGAGGGAATCAACACCCTCACCTACTACGCCACGGACGACGCCGGCAACAAGGAGAACGCCAAGTTCGCGGCGTTCAAGGTGGACACCTCCGTGCCCGTGACGACCATAACGGTGACCCCGGCGGACAAGGGCGACGACTGGTACACGAAGAGGCCCAAGGTCAAGCTCTCCAACACCGAGAACTGCACGATCAACTACTACTGGGGCACTGACATAGCGAATGTCCAGAAGTACGTCCGGGAGTTCGAGGTGCCCGAGGGAAGGGAGCTTTTGCACTACTGGTCCATCGACGAGGCCGGGAACAAGGAGGCGGAGGTGACGAAGATCTTCAACGTCGACTCGTTGCCGCCCTCGGTGAGCTTCACGGCCGACCCCGTGTCGGTCACGGTAGGGGGGACGGTCGCGTTCGAGCTCAAGGGGACCGACCAGAACGGCGTGACCGATTACTACGTCGACTTCGGGGACGGCAACAACACCGGCTGGATACAGAGCCTCACCGCCAGCCACGCCTACGGGATGACGGGCAACTTCACCGTCACCTGCAAGGGCCGGGACCCCGCCGGGAACGAGGCCGGCGCAGCCCCCAAGGTCATCGAGGTCAAGCCGGTCTATGTGCCGCCGGTGGTCAACCCGCCGAAGAAGGAGGAGGGCCCGAACTGGATGCTCATCGGGGGCGCTGTCGGCCTCCTCGTCATCGTCGGCGCGGTCGCCGCGGCGGCGATGATGAGGCGAAAGCCCAAAGACGACTTCTTCATCAAGGAGGAGCGCGAGAAGCAGCGCATCAAGGAGACGATGCCGGCCTACGACTTCGCCGCCGGGCGGACCGACACCCCCTCGGATTACGCGGCCGGGGCGATCGAGGAGCCCGCCGCGGCGACGGGCGCGGCGGCGGCCGCCGCATATGCCGCCCCGTCGGAGGAGTCGCGCACATTCTCCTGCCCCAAGTGCTCCAACGAGGTGGAGAAGGGCGCCGAGTACTGCTACACCTGCGGGGAGAGGTTCAAGAAGGGAGGACCCGGTGGCCCGGGCGGGCAGCCCGGGCAGCCGGCGGCCCCTGCCTATGTCCCGGAGCAGCCGGCGGCGCCGGCGTACGAGCAGGCGCCGGCTCAACCCGCCTACGAGGCGCCGGCCCAGCCCGTCTACGAGGCCCCCGCTCAGCCCGTCTACGAGGCCCCCGCCCGGCCCGCCTATCAGGCCCCGGAACGGCCGGCACCGGCGGCGCCCCCGGTCGCCGGCGGCGGCGAGCTGGACGACATCATGAAGCGGCTGGAGTCAATATCCACTCCGGCCGCGGCCGGCGTGGCGGCCCGGCCGGCCCCGCCGGCCGGTCCCGCCCCGCACCCCGTACCCCGCACCCCGCCCCCTGCACCCCGCCCCACGCCCCCCGCACCCCACGCCCCGCACCCTGCACCCGGCACCCCGCACCCTGCAACCGCCAGCGCCGCCACCGGCACCGGCCGCATGTGCCCTAAGTGCGGCGCCGAGATGGCCCGCCTGCTGGACCTCCCGGGCGCCCAGGGCGAGCAGCTGCGCAAGCTCCAGTCCCGCGGCCAGCACGCCTTCCAGTGCCGCAACTGCAACCACTTCGAGATCGCCCCCTGGAAGCCCGCCGCGTGAGATGAAAGGTGGAAGGGGCAGCGGGAGGAAGAGGGAGCGGGCAGCGGGGAGCGGTGGACGACGGGGGGTCCGTCTCGTCCGTGCTCCCCGCTGCCCCTTAAACTATTACATAGAATAGTAGATATAGTTAGCTTTTTATGGGGGAACGGTATTATTGGCCCAACCCGCCGAGAAAGCAGGGTGAAGGGTCGATGAAAATCGACGCGAAATGGTGAGGAACATGCCGGGAAGGAACACGAAAAGGACGGCCTCGCTCCTATCGGTGCTGGCCCTGGTGCTGACCGCGGTCATGGTCGGGCCGGTGCACGGTGCCGCGGGCGGAAGGGCCGCGGGCGATGCGACCATAGAGGGGACCGTTGCGGACGATTACACCGGCCTTCCGCTGGCCGGAGTGCTGGTGCACCTCTCCGGGTCCACCGTCTCCCTGTACAACACCACGGACGCGTCCGGATACTACTGGTTCGTCACCTCCCCCGACACCTACGACCTCCACTTCACGGCGGCGGGGTATACCCCCGCAATGGCGCAGGCGGTCGGAGAGGCCGACCTGACGACCACGGTCGACATGGCCCTCGACCCGCTGGTGTCCCAGGTCACCGGGACGGTAAAGTCCGGCCAAAACGCGGTCGCCGGGGCCGACGTCCTGCTCCTGGGGCCCGCCCAGGGCGACCAGGAGAACACCACCACCAACGCCACCGGGGGCTTCTCGTTCGAGGTCCGAAGCTACGGCTACACCTACACCTTACGGGTCACGATGGACGGCATGTACGGCTACGAGACCTCGTTCCAGCTGGCGCTGGGCGCCCCGAAGGACCTTTCGGTCTCGCTTGCGGCCGTCCCGGACGCCACGAGCACCGTATGGGGGTACGTTTTCGACAAGGACACGAGCCTCCCGGTGGTCGGGGCGCGCGTGACGTTCGCCGAGAAGGGCGGAACGCTTTGGACCGGGACCGTGACCGGGACGGGCGGCTTCCACTCCGTGTCGCTCCCGGCCGGCTACTATGAGGTCCGCATTGCGGCGTCGGGGTACCTCAGCTTCACATCATCGGCGGACGTCGTGGAGCAGTCCAGCGTGCAGAAGGACTTCAACATCACCCCCATCCCGCCCTCGGGCACCAGGATATCGGGCAAGGTCACCGCCTCGGGCGGCTCGAGCGGCCTGGCCGGGGCCGAGGTGGCGCTCGTCGACTCAGACGGGGCGCGCAACGCGGTCAAGACGGATGCAGCGGGCATGTACAGCATAACGACATACGCGGGCGATTTCACCCTCGAAGCGGTGGCCTCAGGGTACTTCCTGCTCCGGGAGGCCATCACGGTGACCGGCTCCGACATCACCCGGAACCTCGCCCTGCTGCCCATCCCCGCCAAGGACAAGTCCGTCTGGGGCTATGCGAAGGACATCACCGGCTCTCCGGTCGTCGGCGCCCGGGCGGTGCTCTACGACCTGGCCCCCGACCATGCCGGGCACATGAGCGAGGCCACCTCCGCCGCCGGAGGCTACTTCAGCATCCCCACCTACTCGGGGCACTTCCTGCTCGTGGGCGAGGCCGGCTCGCACTCCACCGCGGTGACCGATCTCGAGGTCGTGGGGGTCAAGCGCAGCGACCTCGTGCTCGGCCCGCTCCAGGCCTCCGAAGCGTCGGTCGCAGTCGGGTTCTCCACCTGGGGCAACATCAGTTACACCGCCACCGTGAAGATGCCCGCCGCGGGGGAGAGCACCCGCTGGGCCATCGACCACAACTTCGGCGACGGCGACGGCGCGGTTACCGAGGCGGAGGCCGCCGCCTGGCTGGCCACCATCGCGGCCCGCGGCCCGGCCTACCGGGACACCCGCGAGCTTCTCACGGTCGACGGCCTGCGATACCTCTACATCGACGGCAGCCTGGCGGTCAGCTCGCCCGACGCCACGGGCAACGCGACCGATGTCGGGCGCATCACCGTGGTCCGGTCCTACAACCTGACCTCCAACGCCAGCGTGCCGGAGGCCGCGAAGCACGCGCTGAGGTTCAACGCCGTGTACGACACGGCCTCGGCGACCTCGGTCACGGAGATAGAGCTCCCCAGGGCGTTCGAGCTGCGCGGCCCCTCCGCATCCACCGAGGCGGTGGCCGTCACTGGCACGAACCGGGTGACCATAGACCCCCTGGAGCGGCCCCCCGGGGCGACCGGCCCCTCCGAGTGGATTCCGCTCGCCATCGAGGCCAACGAGGTGCCGTTCGCCGACACCGACGGCAACAAGACCGTGAGGCCCCAGACCGAGGTGTACTTCGACGCCTCCACCTCCTCCGACGACACGAGCATCGTGAACTACACCTGGGACTTCGGGGACGGCTCGAAGGGCTACGGCGTCAAGGTCAACCACACCTACGACATCGCCAACGGGACGCCCAAGGCGGTGTTCAACGTGACCCTGACCATAACCGACACCGGCGGCCTGGCCAACACCACCACGCTCGTCGTGACCATCGACGGGCAGGACCCGGTGGCCGCCTTCACCGCCGACAACACCACCGTGGTCGAGCGGACCCAGCTCGTCGAGGTCAACGCCTCGGGCTCCTCGGACAACGTGGAGGTGGCCCGCTACTCGTGGGACTTCGGCGACGGCCGCAGCGGCGAGGGCCTGGCGACCAACCACACCTACTTCGTGCCCGGGACCTACAACCTGACCCTGAACGTGACCGACCGGGCGGGCAACTGGGCGACCAAGGTCGTGGTCATCACCGTCCTCGACAACACCACGCCGGTGGCGCGCTTCATCTCAAACGTCTCGGTCGCCCCGGCCCTCCAGGTGGTGGAGTTCAACGGGACCGACAGCAGCGACAACGTCGGCGTCGTCATGTGGGTCTGGAGCTTCGGCGACGGGTCCGCCAACGTGAGCGGCGACGACTCCGTCGCCGTGGTCAACCACACCTTCGCCGCCGAGGGCAAGTACAACGTGACCCTCAACGTGAGCGACGGCAAGTTCTGGAACGAGACCGTCTTCGTCATGACCATCACCCCGCCGCTCATATTCGCCAACCTGAACATATCCGCCATCACCTTCTCCAACACGAATCCCGCCGACGGCGAGACCGTGACCGTCAGCGTCACCATACGCAACACCGGGGAGAAGGCCGCCGAGAACTTCACGGTGAAGTTCCAGGCGGGTAACAAGAAGATTGGCGAGAAGAAGGTGGCGCTCCTCGGGATAGGCCAGTCCAGGACCGTATCCGTCGAGTGGAAGCCGACCAAGAAGGGTACCTACCAGGTGACCGTCAACGCCGACGCCCTCTCGGTCATACCCGAGTCCGACGAGTCCGACAACATCGCCGAGAAGAGAATCGAGGTCAAGGAGAACCAGACCACCCTCTTCATAGCTGTGGCGGCCGCCCTCGCCGTGGTCGCGATACTGGGGCTTTGGTTCTACTCCCGCAGGCGGGCCAGGCGCGCCTACGACGAGGACGAGGAAGAGGAGGAAGAGGAAGAAGAAGAGGACGAGGAAGAGGAGGAAGAGGAAGAGGAGGAGGACGAGGAGGAAGAGGAGGCCGAGTGCCCCAAGTGCTTCGCCGCCGTCAGCCCCTCCGACAAGAAGTGCCCCTCCTGCGGAGCCAGGCTGAGAAGCTAGGCGGGCGCGCTGGGGCGGAAGAAGGCAGCAAGGCAAAAAGGCAGCAAGGC
>VGTL01000089.1 GCA_016874675.1 Methanobacteriota archaeon
ATCGCCCAGTACACAAAGACGGGGGACCGCCAGTGGATATACAGCATCCGGGCGCCGGTCCACGAGGTCATAATATCCCAAAGCGGGCTGCTCATCTTCGCCCTGACCTCCGAGATAATATCCATAAGCCCCTCGGGCACGGAGCGGTGGCGCATACGCATCCCGGAGGGCCCCCTGTCTCTGGTCCGGATGAGCCACGACGGCTCGGTCAACATAGGGTGCGGCTCGGGCACGGTCATCCGCTTCGACCTCAAGGGCAAGACCCTCTGGAAGCACCCGATGCCCACCCGGGAGATGAACTTCCAGCTCTCCTACAGGAGCTACAACCTGATACTGCCCACCCAGACGGGCATCGACTACTGGGACAAGTACGGCTATGCCATATCGAGCTTCCGTCTCCCGGGCGCAGAAAGGACGCCCGATGAGTGCATGACCGTCTCCCAGGACGGGCGCTACATACTCTACCTCGACGAGATGGGGGTCCTGCGCCAGATGGACGTCGGGAAGGTGCTCGCCCAGCACCTGATATCGGCCTCCCGCATCTTCATGGAGGAGCTCAAGCGCCTGGGGACGGTGACCCCCGGGGCGGAGGAGAACCTCCAGTGGGCCGTGGAGTCGATGAACGACGGGGATGTGCAGTACGCCCTGAGCTTCGGATCCCAGGCGTACACCAGCATGGAGGGGACGCTGGACAGCCTCCCGGCGCGCAGGCCCCAGACCGCCGTCGCCCGGCCGGCCGTCCAGGCCGAGGTCCCGGTGGAAACGGCCCAGGCCCAGGCACCGCCCGCGGCGGGCCCGCCTGCGAACGCCGTGGAGCTGTACAAGAAGGGCCTCAGGGAGATCTTCTCGGTCAAGGATGAGCCCACCGAGATCGAATGGAATCTGCTCACCATCCTGCGGGAGGCGTTCAGGATATCCCCGGAGGAGCACGACACATACGAGGAACAGGTCAAATCCGAGCTCCAGGCCCAGGCCAGGCCCGCGGTGAAACCGGCCCCGGCCGGCCAGGTCCGGGTAACCCCGGTCTCTCCGACGCCGGCCCGTTCGATCCCGCCCGTCTCCTACGCTCCTCCCGTAAAGCCCGTGGCACCCCAGACCTATGTCCCGAAGGAGCTCGCCGAGGAACCGGAGACCTTCGAGGAGACACCCGAGGGGCCCGCCCCGGAGCCCGTCCCTGCGGCCTATTCGCCCCCGCGGGTGGAGCGCCCGCCGGTCCCGGAGAAGAAGGCCCCGCCCGCCCCGGAGCCAGCGCGCCCGGAGCGCTTTCCAGCGCCCGAGCCCGAGCCGATCGAGGGGGCCCCGCCCTCGCCGGTCGGGGCGCCCGAGCTGACGGAGGAGCCTCGCCCGCGCGAGCAACCGCCGCCCTCGAAACCCCCCGAGCCTGCCAAGCCCGCCGAGCCCCAGGCCGCCAACATCAACATGGACAGCTATGTATCGGACATTTTGGGGAAATATTTGAAGAAATAAGGGGCAAGGCGCAAGGCGCGAGGCGCAGGGGACAAGGAAAAAGGGAGCACCGTCAAGGAATCGAGACCTTGTCCCTTGCGCCCTCACCCTTGCGCCTCAAGCCATGCGCCGTGCGCCTTGCGCCTTTACTTGGTGATCGCCTGCGCCAGCTCCTTGAAGCTCGCCTCGACGTTGGCGCCGGTCTTTGCAGAGGTAAGGTAGGACCGGGCGTTGTAGCGGGCTGCCATTGCGGAGAGCTCGCCTTCACCGAACTGGGCGTTGTCCACCAGGTCGGCCTTGTTGCCCAAAATGATCGTGGGGACCTTGCCGCAGACGGCCTCGAAGTCCTTTATCCACTCGGGAAGGTTCTCGAAGGTCTGGAAGCGGGTGACGTCGCAGACGAAGAGGGCGCCCTCGGCCCCCGTGAAGTAGCGGGTCAGGAGCGGGTCGTTGCGCTGGCCCTGGACATCCCACACCATGAGATTGACGTTTAGATGGTTTTCGGGGAAGACGACCTTCTTCTTGGACACCTTGGTCCCGATGGTGGCGATGTACTTGTCGTCGAACATGTCGTAGACGAACTTGCGGATGAGGGTGGTCTTGCCCACCCCGCCGTCGCCGATCAGGATTATCTTCTTCGTGAAGTGGCGCATGTCGGGGCCGGCGGGAGGGGCCGTCGGGAACGGCGCCGGAGCGGGCGGGGGCGCGGGCCTGTGTTCCGGTCCCTGCGGGGGAAATGCCGGAGGGGCGGAAACGGCGGCCTGGGGGGCAGCCGACCGGGGTGTCGAGAAGGCCGGTGGCTGGCCGAAGTAGCTCGTCCGGGAGGTGTCGGGGGCCGCTACGGGGGGCTGCTGCGGGGGAGGCTGGACCGCGGGTGCAGCCCCGGGCGGCGGCGGGGCCGGCGCCGCCTGGGGGCCGGAGACCTGGGGGGCGACTGCCGGAGGGGCCTGTGCCTGGATGGCTGCCGGAGGGGCGGGGGCGGGCTCCGTCGGAGGCGCCCCGGGAGGCCGCTCGACAATCGGTGGCGCGAAGACGCCGGGTTGGCCGGGCGGGGGCTGGGCCCAAGGCGAGGGCAATGTGGCCGGGGGCTGGGCCTGCGCCTTCTTCCTGCTCGTGTAGTAATAGACACCGACGCCCCCCACCACGGCCACCACCACAACGACCAGGACCAGAAGCAGCAAAAGCTCCGATGACCATGCCATTCTCCCAACCGCCTATTCGGATATCTTCTCGATCCGGTGTCCCCGGTACTCCATCCTAACCGACCGCTTGACGAGGCTTTTGAGCTCGATTGGGCTCATGGAGAACTGCTCGCTGATGTCCCCGGCGAAGCGGCCGGTGTCGCCTACCAGGGTGAGTATCCTCTTCTCAAGCGCGCAGAACTCCTTGTCGGGCATGACCGCAACGGACAGGACCTCGCTTATCTCCTTCACTGTGCAGGTGGTGTTGATGTGGAAGGACATGTAATAGGTGTGGTAGGCCTTCTCCGACTGGCTCTGGGCCGACACCCACTTCGTCTCGACGAGCTTCATCTTCTCGAAGAACTGGAGGGCCTCCCGGCCCTCGCGGCCGTACTTGGCCTCGGTCTCCTTGAGCGTCCTCCAGTCCTCGGATACCTCCCGGAAGACCTCCCGCTTGACCTTGGTGTCGACCGCCCGGAGGATGGGCACTAGTTCGGTCGGGTCGTTGATGACCTTGATACGCTTCATCGATGAGCTGGTGTCCACCATCGCAGCTTCCCTGCCAGGGCCCTTCCCGGCGTCCCTGCCGGGAGGGATATCGTCATTTGGGAATATAAAGTAATCCCGGGAACGGGAGGGAAGGGGAGCGGGGAGCGGGGAGAGAGCGGGTCAGTAGGCAGCGGGGAGCGAGGGGGGCAGTAGGCAGCGGGGAGCGAGGGGCAGCAAGGCAGGAAGGCAGCAAGGGAGCAAGGGAAGGGAGGAAGGCAGGAAGGCAGCAAGGGAGCAAGGGAAGGGAGGAAGGCAGGAAGGCAGCAAGGGAGCAAGGGACGAATGGCCGTCCCCCTTTCTGCCTTCCTGCCTTCCTCCCTTGCTGCCTTCCCTTGCTGCCTTGCTCCCCTGCTGCCTTGCCCCCTTGCTGCCTTCCCCTGCTGCCTTGCCCCCTTGCTGCCTTCCCTTGCTGCCTTGCTCCCCTGCTGCCTTCCTGCCCTCGTCTATCGCCGCCTGCGCATCGCGACCAGGACCGTAGCGGCCGCCGCCAGGCCCAGTAAGAGGGACTCGAAGCCGGGGATGAAGGCGCCCGTTTCGGATCTCTTGGGGGTCGGGTTGTTGACCGTGAGGGCGATGCTGGCCTCGTCCGAATAGTCCGTCCCGTCGTACGCCCGGACGTATATCGTGTGCTTGCCCAGCTCCATCGGCCGGGTGTCCAGCTCGAAGCTCCAGTAGCGCGCCCCGGCCGCCTTCTGCCACCTCCCGCTGGGGTCTATCCTGATTTCGACATAGGACACCTTGTTGTCGTCCTTGGCGCTGCCGGATATGGTCACCGAGCCCTTGACGATCGAGTTGTTCGCCGGGGCCTCTATCCTGACCGTGGGGCGGACGTTGGGCCTCTCCTGGACGGTGATGTTCACCGAGGCGGACCCGGAGAGCTCGCCGTCGGAGACTGTGAGCCGGACCTGGTAGTCGCCCTTCTCCAGCGTCACCCGGGCCGTCACGCTGGAGCCCAGCTTCTTCCCGTCCTTGGCGTTGTCCCATAGGTAGGTGAGCCGGTCCCCGTCGGGGTCGTAGCTGGTGACGGCGCTCAGCGTGACGACCTCGTCCGTGTAGTACTTCTTGCGGTCGGGCGGGGAGTCTATCCGGGCCACGGGGGGGTTGTTGAAGCGCTTGATCTCGACGTTCCGGATGGCGGTGGCGGTCCCGCCGCGGTCGTCCGTCACCTTGAGCACCGCCCGGTACACCCCGGCCGCCGTGTAGTAGTAGGTGGTGTTGGCGCCGTCCGGCGAGCTGAAGGCGTAGAGCCCGTCGCCGTGGAAGTCCCACTGGTACATCGTGATGTGGCCGTCGGGGTCGGTGGCGTTGCCCGAGAACCCTACGTCCTCGCCGATGTAGGCCAGGACGTCCTCCCCGGCGTCGAGGATGACCGGCAAGATGTTCGGCGGGACGGGCGGCTCCACGGTTATCCGGGCCGAGTCCGTCCCGGTGCCGCCCCGGTCGTCCGTCACTCTCAGCACCGCGGTGAAGACCCCCGGGTCGGGGAATATATGGGTCTGGTTGCCGTTTGAAAGGCTGGAGTCGTAGGTGCCGTCGCCGTCGAAGTCCCACTCGTAGAGCACCACCTGGCCGTCCGTGTCGTAGCCGGCCCCCGAGAGCATCTCCAGCCGTCCCGCGGTGAATGTGCGGTCCTGGCCGGCGTCCGCCACCGGGGGCACGTTGACCGCCACCGTCCGGGCCCTGACCTCGTTGGACGAGTTGGAGTGGCCGGTCAGGTCCTCCACGACCACCTTGAAGTAGTAGGTCGTGTCGGGCTTGAGGCCCGTCACATTGTGGACTACCGCCGACTGGTCCGTCAGGTTCCTGGCCTCGGTCGCCGGTCCCGGCACGAAGCCCCGGACGGTCGACCTGTGGACCCCGTAGCGGGCGAAGTCGGCGTCGTTGTTGCGGGTCCACTCGAGAAGCACCGTGGTCTCGGTGACCTCGGAGGGCGGGTCGGCCAGCACCACCGCCACGGGGGGCAGGTCCGGGCCCTTCGTGGTGTCCGAGACCTCGTTGGAGTCGTTGGTGAGGTCCCCGGTGTCCACCACCCTCACTTTGAAGTGGTAGGTGGTGCTCGGCTTGAGCCCAATGGCGCGGTAGACCACCGAGAGCCGGTCGGTGACCTGCGCGGCCAGCAAGACGGACGTGGGGGAGAAGTTGCCGATCTCCGACCGGTACACCTCGTAGCGCGAGAAGTCGCCGGCGGCGGACTCGGACCACTCGATGTCCATCGAGTCGGCGGTCACGTTGTCGGGCCCGTAGAGGCTCACCGCCGCCGGCGACGTGTTGGGCAGGGTGACCACGCTCTCCTCGTTTGAGTCCGAAAACAGGTTGGTCTTGTCCACGACACGTACCTTGAAGTAATGGGCCGTGTCGGGCAGGAGGCCGGCGATGTCGGTGGAGGTCTGCGCCTTGTCGACCAGCGTTTTCAGAATGGTGTTCTGGGTGATGGTGAAGCCGGGCGCGGTGGAGCCGGCCACCTCGTACTGCTTGAAGTCCCGGTCATTGTTGGCGGACCACGAAAGGGTCAGGGAGGTCTCCCCGATGTTGGTCGGGGGGTAGAGGGTCACCGGCTCCGGGGGGGCGTTGGGGGGCGTCGTGGTGGTGTTGACCTCGTTGGAGTCGTTTCGGAGGCCGCCGGTGTCGACCACGCGCATGCGGAAGAAGTAGGTGGTGTTGTTGGTCAGGCCCTCGACCGTGTAATTGACCGTGGCCTGTGCGGCGATGGTGCGCAGGAGCGTGGAATTGGCCAGGCCGAAGCCGGTGCGGTTGCCCATGTAGATCTCGTAGCGGTCGAAATCCGAGTCGCCGTTTTGGGACCAGCTCAGCTTCAGCGCGGTGTCGCCCACCTCCGAGGGCGGGTCCAGCTTGACGGCCGAGGGCGGCACGTTCACGGCCACCGTGCTGGCGTTGACCTCGTTGGAGTCGTTGGTGAGGCCGCCGGTGTCCACGGTCCGGAGCTTGAAGTAGTAGTTGGTGGAGGGGGAGAGGTTCATCACGGTCTCGGAGGTCCTCTCCTGGTCGGTGATGGAGACCTGGAGGGTGTTGGCGCTGATAACGAAGTTCTTGGAGCCGCCCTTGTGCAGCTCGTAGCGGGCAAAATCGGCGTCCTTGTTCCTGGTCCAGTCGAGCTTCATGGAGCTGTCCGTCACGGAGGAGGGGGCCGAGAGGACCGAGGCGGCGGGGGCGATGTTTCCCAGAAGGGTGGTGGCCGAGACCGCGTTCGAGTCGGAAAACAGGCCGGCGTTGTCCCACACCCGGGCCTTGAAGTGATAGGTGGTGAGCCGGGTGAGGCCCGACACGGTCAGCGAGGTCTTTGACCGGTCCGTGGTATTGAGGATGGTCTTTTGGGCGTTGAAATTGCCCTGAAGGGACTGGAAGAGCTCCAGCCGGTTGAAATCCCGGTCCTTGCTGGCCGACCAGCCGAGCTCCATGGAGCTGTCCGTTACCGAGGACGGAGGGTTTAGCTTGACGGGCACGGGAGGAGCGTTGGGGACGTACTTCATGATCATGCCGTTCCATCCGACACCTACCGCGTAGTCGCCCTGGGGCCTCACCGCCACCGCCGTGAAGGGCTGGATGGTGCCGGCGACGAGCGATCGGACCTCCGAGCGGCTGTAGTTGAAAAGCATCGCGGCGCCGCCCTCCCCCAGCGCGAGGGCGTCCCGGCCGTCCTGCATCCAGTCCGCCGCCAGTAGGTTGGCCGCCGAGGTCGTGTTGTAGTGCTTGTAGGGCCCGTGCTCCTCCATGACAACGAGGTTCCCGCCGTCCGCGGCGATCACCGCCGGCCGGAAGGATATCGAGTTGAACACCGGGCCCTGCTGGATCATCCGGCCGGGGGAGATGATCCTCCCGTTGTACTCGAGCACCACCTGCCAGCTTGTCGATATGCGGCCGGTCGGCCCCTGAACGGACCGCACGTCGCCGCCGATTATCATCGCGATGCTGTCGTTGGGACGGAAGGCCACGCCCCGGAGGGTGTACTCGGTGACGCTGGGGACCGGCGAGCTGACCAGGTCCGTGTACTTGCGCACGGTGCCGCTGTCGCCAACCACGACCGCGTAGGAGCCGTTGGGCGCCCAGGCGCAGGCGCGCAGGTTCTGGACCGTGCCGGACTGGATGTTGCTGTCGTAGGTGCCGTCCCGGTTGTACTGGACCATCGTGCCGGCGTCCCCGACCAGGAGGGCAAAGGTGCCGTCGGGGTGCCAGGCGACCCCGTTGAACGTGCGCAGCAGGCCCTTGACGCGGATGTTGATGGCGGTCAGCCTGGTCCCGTCGTAGGCCATGACCTCGCCGCCCGCGCCCACGGCCAGACACATCGTCCCGTCGGGGCTCCAGGCGGCCGCGTTGAGCGTGTTCTGGCTCCGGGCGCTGGAGAGGTTGTTGACCGTCAGGCCGTCGAAGGAGTAGACGGTGCCGGCCGTGCCGACCAGGAGCGCGGCGCTGCCGTCGGGCCGCCAGGCCATTGCCCGGGCGTTCTGCACCGGCAGGGGGAGCCCCGACGGGGCGCCTTCGGTGTCGAAGGCGTAGAGCGCCGTTTGGGACACGATGTAGGCGGTGGTCCCGTCGGGGCTCCAGCACGCGCCGTTGACGTTGACCGGGAGGGCGGTGGCGACAAGGTACAGCCCGGTGTCGTTCCAGAGGAAGGCCCGGCCCTCGAACTGGCCGTTGACGCTGTCCATGTAGCGCGCGACGAGAACGGCCGTCTCGGAATTGGGGGAGAAGGCCGAGCCGGTGAAGATGTAATTGGGCTGGCTGAAAACCCCTCTCAGGGTGTTGTTCTCGGGCCAGTACCGGAGTATCACGCCGGGCCGCTGGGGGCCGCCGGTGGATTGCGCCCCTGAAACGAGGGCATAGCTTCCGCCGGGCTCCCAGGCGACCGTCGCCAGGGCGATGTTGCCGCCGCTGGAGACCGTCGTGACCTCCCCGTCGTCTATGAGAAGGACGGTCCTTTCGGCCCCCACCGCAAGGCCCAGCCCCGTGTTGGGGTTGATGGAGACCGCGGCGAGGTCGACGGTCGTTCCGGTCGGGAGCTCCGAGAGGGCCCCGTTCTCGTACCTGAGGAGCCTGCCTCCCGTGCCAGAGATCAGGGCATAGTCGCCCGACGGGTACCAGGCCACGCCCGTGAAGCCGGCATCGGTGCCCGAATAGACGGTCGTGAACGTCATCCCGTCATAGCCCAGGAGGGTCCCGGTGGCGCCGGTGATGAGCGCCTGCTTGCCGTCGGGGCTCCAGGCCACCGCGTTGAGGTTGTTCCCGGTCGGGAAGGGGTGGATCCACTCGAAGCGGCCGAAGGACTCATCGCCGTACCTGGGTGGCGCCGCGGTCGCCCCGTCGCTCCCGGAGGACAGGACCACGGGAAACGAGCCGGCGACCATCCAGGCGGTGACCAGAATGGCGAGCAGGGGTCTTTGCATGATTCTCACCGATACGTGTTCGCTGGCGATGAGATAAGGGAGCAATGATATATATATTGTTGTAAAAATGGGTTAAGGGCAGCGGGGAGAAAGGCAGCAAGGCAGGAAGGGATGGCAGCAAGGCAGGAAGGGATGGCAGCAAGGCAGCAAGGGAGCAAGGCAGCAAGGGAAGGCAGGAAGGCAGCAAGGGAGCAAGGCAGCAAGGGACGACGGCCGTCCGTCCCTTCCTGCCTTGCTGCCCTGCTGCCTTCCTCTGCTGCCTTGCTGCCCTGCTGCCTTCCTCTGCTGCCTTGCTGCCCTGCTGCCTTCCTCTGCTGCCTTGCTGCCCTGCTGCCTTCCTGCCCTCCCTTGCTGCCTTGCTGCCTTCCTGCCTTCCTCTGCTGCCTTGCTGCCCTGCTGCCTTCCTGCCCTCCCTTGCTGCCTTGCTGCCTTCCTGCCTTCCTGCCCCTCCGCATAAATTATATAGGAGCGTATACGGTGGGGGAGCCGGCAGGTATGGCGATGAAGGCCTTCCGGGTTTCGGGGAAGTTCAAGATGGGGCACTCGACCATGAATTTCATCAAGGAGTACGCGCTCGCCGACAGGAAGCTGGTCGAGGACAAGCTCCTCGCCGAGCTGGGCTCCAAGCACCGCGTCAAGCGCCGCGACATCCTCATAGAGAAGGTGGAGGAGCTCGCGCCCGAAGACGTCGAGGACGGGTCGGTGCGCCAGATGCTCGGGAGAAAGTGAGGGGGGCTGCGACATGGGAAACGAACGGGAGCTGTCCCAGACGATGGAGGCCCTCGAGATGGCCAAGCTGCAGCTGGAGGCAATGTCCAAGGAGGCCGAGATCCTCCAAATGTCCCTCAACGAGCACATCCGGGCGCTGGAGACGCTAAAGGCCTACCGGACCGCCGGCGACGGCAAGGAGCTGCTCATCCCGGTCGGCGCCGGGACGTTCCTCCCGGCCAGAAGCACCGGCAACGGGAAGGCGCTGGTATCCATCGGGGCCGGGCTTTCGGTCGAGAAGCCGTTCGAAGAGGCCATCGCGGCGCTCGAGAAGGCCGCCGGGGAGGTGGAGCTCGAGGAGCGCAAGCTCGTCCAGAACATGAAGAACCTCGAAAAGCAGGCCCAGCTCCTCAGCCAGAGGGCACAGGCGCTCTCCCAGGCCGGGCCGGAGGGCGAGGAGGGGGCGCCGGCCCCCAAGAAGGCCCCCCGGAAGAAGGACGAAGAGGAATAGAGGTCCGGCATGTTCAATTCACTCAAGGAGAAGCTCGGCGCGCTCAGGCAGAAGATATCCTCGGCCCCGGAAAAGGAGGAGGTGAAGGAGGCGCCCGCCCCGCCGAAGGAGGAGCCCCGCAAGGCCTTCAAGAAGGCCAAGGCGGCGGCCAAGGCCGCGGCGGTCGAGGCGGCCCGGCCGGAGCCGGCCCGGCCGGCGCCCGAGCCTGCCCCGGTGATATCCGCCCCCAGGAGGGAGGAGGAGGACGAGCGCTTCACGGACGGCATTCTGGGCAGGCGGCTCAGCGAGTCGAGGGTCGGGGAGCTGCTCGACGAGCTCGAGATCGCCCTGCTGGAGTCGGATGTCGCCCTGCCCGCCGTGGAGGCCATCAAGAAACGGGTCAAGCAGGACCTCGTCGACCGGAAGGTCAGGCTCGGGACGGATGTGCCGGACATGGTGGAGGAGGCGCTCAAGGACGCGATAACGGCGGTGCTGGCGGAGCCTGTTGTGCTGCCGCCCAAGGCCCGCAGGCACCCCAGCCGCTTCGAGCCCCCCTTCTTCAGCGAGTTCGTGGA
Source organism: Methanobacteriota archaeon (assembly GCA_016874675.1). GTDB lineage: Archaea > Thermoplasmatota > DTKX01 > VGTL01 > VGTL01 > VGTL01. Next base: position 10,349 of record VGTL01000089.1, read on the forward strand.
CAGGCACGACAAGCCCGTGGTGCTCATGTTCGTCGGCATCAACGGCACCGGCAAGACGACGACGATAGCGAAGATAGGGCACATGCTCATGAAGCAGGGCTACTCGATAGTGATAGCGGCCGGGGACACCTTCCGGGCGGGGGCCATCCAGCAGCTCGAGAAGCACGCCGACCAGCTGGGCGTCAAGCTCATCAGGCACGAGGCCGGGAGCGACCCGGCGTCGGTCGCATATGATGCCATCGAGCATGCCCGGGCCCGCCGGCGGGATGTCGTGCTCGTCGACACCGCGGGCCGGATGCAGACCGACACGGGCCTCATGGAGGAGATGTCCAAGATAGAGCGCGTGGCCAACCCCTCCCTGGTCATCTATGTCGGGGACGCCCTGGCCGGGAACGACGCCGTGAACGAGGCGATGGCCTTCAACCGGGCGGTCGGGGTGGACGCCGTGGTTCTCACCAAGGTGGACGCCGACGCCAAGGGCGGGGCGGCGCTCTCGATAAGGTACGCCACGGGCGCGCCGGTCATATTCGTCGGGACGGGGCAGGAGTACAAGGACTTGGAGGCTTTCAGCCCCCGGTGGATGGTCGACAGGATATTCGGGGCGGGCGCCTAGCAAAGATTATTTTAATGGAGTGGCATCACAGGCCCCCGGGTCGGTGCTTGGATTGAAGATGGGCATACTGTCCCGCGACCGCCAGCTCTACACCACCAAGCGGCTGCTCTGGACCGTGAAGGAGATAGGCCACGACCCGATATTTTTAGACACGCTCAAGCTCTCGCTCGTGGTGCGCGACCGGAGCTTCGAGGTGTACTACGAGGAGGAGAATTTGGGCCAGATGGACGTCGTTTTGGGCCGCATCGGTGCCTCGATCACGGACTACGGCCTGGCGGTCATCCGGCACTTCGAGCTGGGCGGGACGCCCGTGGTGAACAGCTCCCAGAGCATCGCCGACTCGCGGGACAAGTTCCGCTCCCTCCAGGTGCTGACCAAGCACGGGATAAGGGTCCCGGCGACCATGCTCACGCGCTCCCCGGTCATGACCATGCGCTCCGTGGACCTTCTGGGCGGGATGCCCATCGTGCTCAAGATGCTCCAGGGCACGCAGGGGATTGGGGTCATGCTGGCCGAGAACCCGTCGGCGGCCGAGTCCATCCTCGAGACCTTCTGGGGGCTGGGCCACGACATACAGATCCAGTCCTTCATCAAGGAGGCCAAGGGCCGGGACATCCGGGCCCTGGTCATCGACGGCCAGGTGGTCGCCGCGATGAAGCGCGAGTCCACCACGGGCGAGTTCCGCTCCAACATCCACCGCGGCGGCGAGGGCAAGCTCTTCATCCTGCCCCCGGTGTTCGAGGAGACCGCGATAAAGACGGCGGAGGTGCTCGGGCTCAAGGTCGCCGGAATAGACATGCTCGAGTCCCACGAGGGGCCGGTGGTGATTGAGGCCAACAGCTCGCCGGGGTTCGAGGGGCTCGAGAGGGCGACCCACAAGGACGTGGCGCGGATGATACTGGAGTTTCTGGTGCGCCACGCCAGGGGGGGCTGAGCGTGCCCGAAAAGCGCGACTCCTTCCAGCTCGAGGACACGATAGTCCTTCCGGGCGAGACCCGGCACACGCGCCTGGCGGTGAGCGAGTCCTACGTCTCCACCCAGGTCGAGATACCCATAACGATCGTCAACGGCATCGCCGAGGGGCCGGTGCTGTTCGTCTCCGGCGCCTCCCACGGCGACGAGTGCAACGGCACGGGCATAGCCCGGGAGCTCATCTACGGAGTGGACCACAGCGACCTTCGGGGCGTGCTCGTGGTCGCCCCGGTGCTCAACCTTCCGGGCTTCCTGCGCAACGAGCGCTACCTCCCCGACGGACGGGACCTCAACAGAAACTTCCCCGGCAAGCCCGACGGCAACCCGGCCCAGAGGATAGCCCACGCGATATTCACCAAGATGATCCAAAAGTGCGACTTCGGCATCGACCTGCACACCGCCACGCGCGGGAGGACCAACATCCTGCAGGTGCGCGGGGACATGTCCAACAGCGAGGTGCGGCGGATCGCCCGGGCCTTCGGGTCCGAGATAGTGATAGACGAGGCGGGCCTGGGGGGCACCCTCCGGCGGGCGGCCACCGAGGGAGGCATCCCCATGATAACGGCCGAGGTCGGGGAGGCGCAGCGCTTCGAGAAGGAGCTCGTCAAGAGCGGCCTTCGGGGCGTTCTCAATGTGCTCTCGGAGCTCGGGATGCTCAAGTCCAGGACCTTCCAGCCGCTGTTCCAGGTCATTGTCAAGAAGACGGTGTGGGTGCGCGCCAACAAGGGCGGCATCCTGGAGATGATCGCCGAGCCCCGCGGCCTGGTCTCCGAGGGCGAGGAGCTGTGCACCATCACCAACCCCTTCGGGAAGGAGGTCGGGACCGTCCGGGCGCCATTCACCGGCATGGTCGTGGGCATAACGAACTATCCCATGGTTTCCCCGGGGAGCCCCATCTGCCACCTCGTCAAGCTCGACCGGACGCTCTCCACCGTGGAGGCGGCGCTGCGCAGGGAGAAGGAGGCGAAGAAGCGGCCCGCGGCGCCGAAGGCGGCCGAGGCTGAGATCGCGGCCCCGGCGGGGGCCGGGGCGCAGCCTGCTCCGGTTCCCGTTGCAGCCGAGGGCCCGGCCGCAGACCAATCCAGCATCCCCGTGGAGAGTGCAGTGCAAGAGCCAGTCCCCCAGCCGGTCCTGCCACCCCCCGGGGGCGAGGTCCTCGAGGAGCCTTTCGTCGACGACCGGCCCCTCAAGCCCGAAAGGGAGCGGCACCCTGAAAAGAAGGAAGCGGGGACCGGCGGGGCTGTGAAGGAAGGCCGGGACGACCGGGAGAAAAAGGAAGCGAAAGGGGCGCGCAGGGAACCCGGGGCCCCGGAGGACAGGCGGGACGAGCCCGCCGAGGCCTCCTCGAACGGTGAGCCGGACGGCGACGGCCGGCCGGGCGGCTACTACGAGGATTATAGCGAGGACGCGGAACCGGAAGAGAAGGAGTGACGGAAGGCGCAAGGGACGAGGCAGGAAGGCAGCAAGGCAGCAAGGGAGCAAGGGTAGGCAGCAAGGCAGCAAGGGAGCAAGGGTAGG